>JAKVPA010000002.1 GCA_022482495.1 Sphaerochaeta sp.
TATTCGGATTCATCCGAGTCGGTTTTATCCGAATAAAAACACCATATTCTGAACGCCCATCACGAATCTCAGGTCCTCCGCTTGCCTCTGGTACATCCGGCTGGTATATTTTTTGCATCCCCGCCACGGCGGACATACGAGGAGATACCATCATGAAACACCGCTTATTGCCCATCCTTGCCCTGCTTCTGCTGCTGTTGGCCGCCATCCCGCTCTTTGCCGCGGAAGAGGCGTTCACGTTGGAAGAGCTGGCGACGTACAACGGACAGAACGGACAACCCGCCTACATCGCCGTGGAAGGCGTCGTGTATGACGTCAGCAACAGCTCCCGGTGGAAGGCGTGGACGTCACAATGGGTTTCAGGCGGGAAACGACCTGACGGAAGAGATTGTCGGACGATCCCCCCATGGGAAGATCGTCCTCGGCCGCTTGCCGGTCGTCGGCACGCTCACTGAATCCATCGTCACCGAAGAACCCCCACAGCGGCCAACCGGCAACCTGTACGCCATCCTCGGCCTCATTTCCGCGTTCCTGATCATCCTTATCACTTCTCCCTACTGGGTCCGGATGCTCTGCACCAAGGTGTTCCATGTGAAAGGGACCGGGTATCTGAAAACGCTGAAGGTGCTCAAGGCCATCCACAAGCCGGCTGCGTTGGCGCTGCTTGTGATCGCCGCATTCCATGGATACGTGGCTCTCGGCGCGCTCCGTCTCCACACCGGCCCGTTCGCCTGGCTGGGATTCTTCGTCACGGCGATCCTCGGCCTGCTGTTCTTCCTGGAGAAGAAACCAAAGCTCCTGAAGGCGCACCGGACGGCCGCCTTGGTCGCCATCCTTCTGGTGCTCGTCCACCTGCTCTTCCCCAACCTGTGGGGTTTCCTGGCATAAACGAACACTGGCATATCGCTTGGATATGCCAGTGATCACTCTTCTGAGATGTGGGTGGATTATGGAGCTGGTCGGAATCGAACCGATGACAATCAGATTGCGAACCTGACGCTCTACCAACTGAGCTACAGCCCCGTAGAAAACCAACGTAACTACATATACAGGGAAACGCCCATAATTTCAAGGGGTTTGGTGCTGAATGAATTCCGAGGTGAACGTGATGGCTTTGACGGAGAGTTCCTCGCACAGATGCGGGGGATCGTTGTCAGTAAACCCACCGGGACGAAGTTCCCTGCACCGAAGCGAGCCGAACGTCTGGGTGAACGCCTCGGCAAACTGGTTGCAAACGGAAACGACCGCCTCCTCCGACCAGCCTTTCTCGGTGAAATAGACCCCGAGGAACAGCAGGGAACCTTCCACCAGACCACACTGGTCGCGGTGTCCACCGGCGCCATGCATCCCCACCGCGGCTTCCCACAGTTGCGGCTGAAGCTCCACGCCGTACAGATTGGACAGCACCCACAGCGCGGTGCGGGCGCAATTCCAATCGTGGACGTAATAGGCATCATGCACTTGTTCCGCAATAGTAGGTTGTCGCATACCATCAAGATACGAAAAGGGAAAACCAACGGCAAGTTGCCAATTCGGACGGTTTCTCGTATAGTTTTGGAAGGAGGCCCCTGATGCCTGACGTGAAGGATATCCTGTTGCTCATCAAACCATCACTGCAGGTGTTCTGTTTCATCGTGCTCACCCAGTTCGCCGCCTCCCTGGTCGTCGACCATATGGACGAAAAGAGCCTTGAGCGATGGCGTCAGATTTTGCACAGCCACAACTGGGAGAAGAACGGAGATGTCTACCAACAGTTCTTCGATGTGAAGAAGTGGAAGGACCGTCTGCCGGAAATGGGGGACAACTCCCCCAACCAGTTCCGCAAGACACGGATGAACACCACCGACCCGATGTACCTGTACATCTTCATCCTGGAGACGGTCCGGGCGGAGATGTGCCATGGACTGGCCTTCATCTTCGGCATTCTGGTACTGATGAACAACCCCACCGTCCCCGGCCTGTTCTTCCTCCTGCTGTACATCACGCTGGTCAACGTCCCGTTCGTCATCATCCAGCGGTTCAACCGCCCCCGCCTGGAGCGGCTTCTGGAACATATCGTCAAATCCCACCAGGGCGTGTTGATCCCCAAGGAAAGCCTGTACACTTGAAAAAGAGGGGGACCCTTGCGTGCCGTCCGATGTTGGAATACCATGGAGTATCATGACGAAGTATGTGCTGTCCTCGGCAATGAGGAGGCTTGTCTACCACATCAACAAGGAATCCTCGTTCGATCCCGCGACGCTCACCCAGGATCGTATTGATGAGATGAACTCCAGTTCATCCATCAGCAGGGGATACCTGAGGATTCTGGGCAAGTACCCCAGCAACATCGAGAACGAGACGTTCATCATCCCCGTCCAGGACGGCGTGGTGACCGGATACTACTTCCGAAAGCGTGGGGTCCGCGACATGAGCGACGCCACCCCGTTGATCCTGTTCTTCCATGGCGGCGGCTGGGTGTTCGGCAACATGGCCCTGTACAACAACTTCTGCGCGCGGCTTTCCGACACGCTTCACGCCCCCGTACTCTCCGTCGATTACCGTCTCGCCCCCAAATACAAGTTCCCCACCGCAGTGGAGGATTGCTATTCCACCCTGCTGTGGGCCGCATCAGGATGCCGGTACTGGAAGATCGACCCTGACCGGATCTACCTGTTCGGAGACTGCGCTGGCGGCAACCTGGCAGCCGTGGTCTCCCGACTGGCACGGGACCGCAAAGGGCCGTCCCTTGCCGGTCAGATCCTCCTGTGCCCCATCACCGACGGACGGATGCGGACGGAAAGCTACGAGCAGTACAAGGATTCCCCAACGCTGACCGACCGGCAGATGGCTTTCTACATCTCCAAGTACGCCAGGGAACCGAAAGACACACTGAATCCCAACTTCTCCCCCCTCTTGGGGCTTGACCAGTCACGCCTTCCGGAGACGTTGATCATCTCCGCCGAGTACGATCCCTTGAAGGATGACGGCAAGCTGTACGCCGGTGCCTTGAAAGCGGCGGACACCCCGGTGAACTACCTGGAGGTCTCCGGAGCCGTTCATGGTTTCATCCGCTACCCCCAGGCTTCCGGGACGGACGAAGCGATGTGCGCCATCTCCCAGTTCGTTTCCGGCAGACCGGTCGGACAGGTGACGCTGCAGAGCTTCAAGACCTACGAGCAGAATCTCAAGCGGGAGAAGAAGGAGATCAAGCGGAAGAACAAAGGCTACATCTCCATCGAGTCTCAATAGTGGGGAGGCCGTCGGGACGGGATGTCTTCCGTCTCCTCTTCCATCAGGGCGTCAAACCGGCCTTTCAGCTTGTCCACTTGGTTCTGCAGGACCCCCAGTTCTTTGGCCTGGTCCGCCACCACCTCGTTGAGCTCCGCCACGGCACGCTCCATATAGGCGAGCTTCGTTTCGATCTGTTCCAAACGTTTGTCGTCCATATTGCACCCCTTGTTGCTTTTTTCTTGCATCAGCAACAATCATGGTATACGATATGTTGCAATTAATTGCAAGAAAAAAAGGAACGAATGATGAAAGGGGAACGTGTCGCGCAGTTGGAATTGCTTCTGCACAGCCACCCGGAAGGGTTGCGTCGTGCGGAGATCGCCCGAAGACTCGGAGTACACCGCTCGACCATCAGCAGGTATGTGGACGCGCTGAAAGGTCATGTGGACATCTACGAAGAGAACAACTTGATCAAGATCAAGGAAAGCGAGAGCGATTCCTCCAACCTGGATCTCTCCGTCTATGAGAGCCTGGCGTTCAACATGAGCGCCGAAGCGCTGGCGCAGAACAGCGAGTTCCAGAACCCCCACCTGGCCTCAGGACTGAGGAAGATCGCCATGAACATGCGCGCCTACGCCCCGAAGGTCAGTGACAACATCATTCTGCTTGCCGAACAGATCGACAAACAGATCCAACAGAAAAAAGGAAACGGACAGTTCAACTCCGTCCTCGAGGTGTTGATCGACAGCTGGGTGTCCGGTCGTATCGTGAAGATCACGCAGAAGGACGGCACCGAGACGGAGCTGGCCCCGTACTTCATCGGCTTTCGGGAAGATGAGAACAACAAACGCAACCCGATCTCCGTCACCGGACGCCTGCGCCACACCCAGGAGATCGTGACCATCGACATCACCACCATCGCCGGCGCGACGATTCTGGATGAGACGTACACCATTCCGGACAACCTCAAGCCGTTCAAGATCCCCACCAAGCAGACGGACTACTCCAGCGCCGACACCATCTCGCTGAAGCTGAAGATCAACGAATCCAGCGCGCTGAACGTGTTCCGGGACCTGGACCACAGCCCGGAGCAGATCGAAAAACATGATGGTTACCAGATCGTCTCGTTCTCTGTGGAGAATTCCTTCATGCTGACGCTGAAGATCATCCAGTGCGGTCCCAGCGTGGAAATCCTGGAGCCTCAGAGCTATCGGAAGAAATTCTGTTGCCTTCTCAAGGACATTCTTGCCGTCTACGAGCCAAAATCGTGACTGCGCTCTTGTCTCTTTCCCCCGTTCAGTTTATCTTGTGGGAGGAGGTACTACCATGAAGAAGTACGAATGCAGCATGTGCGGTTACGTGTATGATCCCGCGATGGGCGATCCGGATAACGGCATCAAACCGGGAACGGCCTTTGAGGATCTCCCCGATGATTGGATCTGCCCCCTGTGTGGAGCTTCCAAGTCGGATTTCGTCGTCAGAGCCGACTGATCATACTTGAACGAGACATGACATGTCCTGTGGATTTTCCCGCAGGACTTTTTTTTATTCGTTCTGCACGATCTCCCGGTTGATCTCCTTGTCCAGCCGCTCATCCTCCGTGATGATCACCTTGCTCTCGTCGAAGAACGTCGAGCCAAGGAAACAGCCAAGCATCAACGCCAGGAAGAACGAGATCATGTGGCGGAACTCCAGGATCGTCTCGCTCATGGTGAACACCAGGATCAACGCTCCCACACCCTGGGAGAAGAACACCATGTGGCTCTGCACGATCTCCTCCGAATTGGGATATCCCATCTCAGCCGCGTACTGCAGGCCAATGGGGATGGCGCTGAAGGCGAAGAACCCGAAGATCACCGCACCGGCGTAGGACATGGCGGCATTCCGGGAGAAATAGAGCAGCAACATGCCGGGCAGGCTCAATCCCAGACAGCCGGCGAACAGCACTTTCCGTTTGCGTACCGCGTCGGATACGGCAGGCAGGATGAACGCTCCGACGGCGCCAGAGAGGATCATCACCAACCCAAAGCGCGCCGTAGAACCCAGATTCAGTTCGGCGGCGATGAAATCGATCTTCACCAGCATCGCCATGATCACGCCCCAGGAGATGGCGAATACGGTGATCATCCCACGTACCGTACCGATTCTCCCGATGGTGAGGAACGCCTTGAGATACGACTCATCGGCAGGCTCGACCAACGACGAAGGCGTGGGCGGGTTTTCCCGGATCAACAACGCGCCGACAACGGCGAACCCTGAGGAGATCATGCTGTAGATGGCGACCAGGCGGGGGAACGAACCATCCCGCATCAGATACGGGGAGAAGACGACGTTGAACGCGATGGCGATGTACTGGCAGGCGGAGACCAGACCGACGGCCATCCCCCGCTCCCGGATGGGGAACCATCGGGCGACGGTGACCGTCGCCATGCTGAGGATGATGGCCTGGGCCATGGACAACACCGCCTGGCTGACCAAAAGGAACGTGGGGGACTGGACTTCCAGCACCTTCATCGCGCTTCCCAGCACAACGAGAATCGAGCTGATGCGAAGCGATATGGTGATGCCTGCCTTGTGGATCAATAGGGAAGCGGGAATGGCGAAGACGATGAACCCACCCATGTAGATGATGGACATCAGGTCGACGATGGAGTACCTGCCCCGTTGCCAGGAGGCGTCATAGAACCGGTTGGCGACTCTTCCGATGGGCGAAAGCGCCATCCATTGGATCTCCACGGCAAACACCAGCAGAATCAAGGCAAGAAGGATCAGCCATCGATACCGATACGCGCGGACGCTTCTCATATCTTACCATCATAGTCAAAAGCAACCGATTTGTATATCATGAAACCATGACAGAAGATATCAGACAAACATTGCTCCAACGCAGAAGTGTCCGGGCATACCTGGACAAACCGATCTCACCGGAGGACAAAGCCTCCATTTTCCAGGCGATTCTCCGCGCCCCCACGGCGGGAAACATGGCCTTGTACTCCGTCATTGATGTGCAGGATCAGGAAACCAAACAGAAACTTTCCGCCATCTGCGACCATCAGGAGATGATCGCACACGCGCCGCTTTGCCTGGTGTTCGTCGCCGATTACCAGAAGTGGGTGGACTACTTCCATGCCGAATCCAGCCCGCAGAAGAGCGGCAAACAGTGGAGGGATCCCGGCTATGGGGATCTGCATCTGGCCATCCAGGACTCCATCATTGCCTGCCAGAGCGGCGTGGTGATGGCAGAGAGCCTGGGCATCGGCTCCTGTTACATCGGGGATGTGATGGAAAACGGCGAGGAACTACAGAAGCTGCTGGACCTTCCCCGTTTCACCATGCCCTCCTGCATGGTCATCATGGGCTACAAGCATCCCGCGCCCAACGCCAAGCTCAAGGCCCGTTGCCCGGAGGAAGACATGTTCATGACGGACCGCTACCGGAGACGGGACAAAGAGGGGTTGGAACACGCCTACGCCCAGCAGGAAGATCAGGACCGTGCCGCAAACCGGCTCCCCTTCGGGAACACCGGAACCATCGCCGACTACTACTACGGCAGGAAGTACATCTCCCCCTTCATGGAAGAGATGAACCGTTCCGTCGCCTGGTGGTTCGACCGCTGGAAAGAAGCGCTCTCATGACCATACGGCCGTTCACCGGCGCCGATGTCCCTGCGATGACCGCCATCTGGAACGATGTGGTCAAGGCGGACAACGCCTTCCCCCAGACCGATCCGATGGGCCCAAGGGAAGCGAACGCGTTCTTCCACAGCCAAAGCCTCACCGCCGTGGCGGAGGACCAGGGCGAGATCGTCGGCCTGTACATCCTCCACCCCAACGGCATCGGACACTTGGGCAAAAACGCCAACGCAAGTTACGCCGTCCGGGCGGACAAACGGGGAACGCACATCGGGGAGGCGCTGGTCACCGATTCGCTCCTCCAGGCGAAAGCGCTGGGCTTTCATAATCTGCAGTTCAATGCCGTGCTGGCGTCCAATGCGCCGGCACTGCACCTGTACGCAAAACTGGGCTTCCGCAGCATCGGCATCCTGAAGGACGGATACCTGCACGATGACGGCACCTGGGAAGATCTCAGGCTGTTCTCCCATCCCCTGTAGACAAAGAAAAACCCGACGCTTTCCCAACGCCGGGCTTCTCACGCTCCCCCTGTGCTGAACTCCTTCGTCCAAAACATCCGCCGTGCAAAGGCGGGGGTCAGAAGATGACTTCTTCCATCTCCTTACACCCATACCTTACCCCATTTACGGGATGCTGACCATGCGCTTTCTGATAATTTGTTGATTTACAATGACTTGAACCTGTCAGATGTGGGGATGTCAAAGCGTGCAACTTCTCACATCGAACATACCTCTTCTCCCAAAATGTATCAGGTAAATCCCAACTTCTTACACCAGAAAACAGGAAACCACGCATCCATTCGCCGATTTCCCCTGTTTTCCAACTATGTCAAACCAGCAGTTCTGACAATTGTAGCAATCACCAAAACCCCATTGTTCTGTCAAACCATCAGGACGTGCCCAGCAGGGTGAGTTGCGTATCCAGCGAACGGGTGTATTCCTCCGCAAGGCCCCTATCACTGATGGACAGGATGGTTCCCGTCTGTGCCCGGAGCCAAGAGAGATGTCCATACCTGCCACGGGTGTGGATGGAGAATTTCCACGTTCCATCCGGTTGCTTCTGGAGCGTGACGAACTCCTTTGGCCAGGCGCGCTGCGCCTCAAACCACCCTTGACGGGAATCCAGCACCACCTCCACATCCAGATACGCGTCCTCCAAGGCGATGCCGAAAGGATCGGCAAGGAGGGATGCGGGATCATACTGGAGGACCGGTCGCTTTGTCTTCCCGTCCACCACGATGTCCCGAAACCGTTCGATGGCGTGGATCACCAGGTGCTCTTCCGGCACCGTCACGTCATAGACGTACGTTCCGTCCGTGGTGAAGAAACAGCACAACGGGAAGATCTGATACCGCTTTTCCTTGCCCTGTCCAGGAGAGACGTAGGTGACGGTACAGCTCTTCTGTTCCTTGATGGCCCCAAGCAACACGGCAAGATGGGAGGCGTCCTCCGGACGGGTAAGTTTGGGAACATGGTCCCCGCTGATCATCACGCCGCTTCCCCCCCGTGGCGAGGAACGTCCCGGAAAACGCGCCGAAACTGCGGATCTTCTCCGCAAGGGACGCGCTCCATGTCTTCAGCGTCGGGTTGCGTTCCAACAGGGACAGGAGCAGCAATACCTCCGCTTCCAGATCACTCAGGGAGAAGGTCTTGATCAACGGCTACATCCGTGGGTCGTCGGATGCCCGCACCACGCCATCAATGGCCAGGGCCGATCGTATCTCCTTGGTCTGCGCATCCCGCTCCGGCGAGGCGTCCACCGTCCCAACACCGTCCTCAGGCGTCCATAGTCGACCTCATCCCCATCCGTTCCCGCTTCCAGTTCTTCCCATTTCTCCCGCTCTCTGGAAGAAAGAGCGTCCCGTACGGCGCGAGCAGACGGGAGAGCATCGGGCGGAACGTTTCCATCCCGAGCACCTTGCCCAGGAACGAGAGGAACGGGGCGTTCCATCGATGGTGGTCCGCCAGACGGCTGGCGTACTGCCTCCGCATACGCAGGCTTAATCCTTGGAGCCCGGCATCCACCCGGAAATTCCGCATTCCCGTGTCATCTTCCCCAAAATCCCTTCGCATCATCCGCATCATGGGCCACTCCTGACCTCCAGGTTATTCCCAAACCGTGACATTACCTGTCTCGGAATAAGAATCATGGTGACCCCTCGTTTCCATCATCCGGGTGATCGCCATATACCACCGGTCGGGCGTCACCACCTTTCCAAACAACGCGGGATAGGGAAGCCACACCGTCAGGACGTGGTAGCCGATCTCCGGCATGAGATATGCATGGCAGTACAGCGAGACGTCTTGGCAGGTGAAATCCTCATCCACGTCAAAACGATCCCACGAGATCCGGTTGTACAAATCGCCCCCCCCCACGTACAGGACGAGACTGGGACGGTAGCGTTGCAGAAGCTGTTGGAACGCCGCGTCGGACCGACGATACTGCTGCATCGATCCACACGCCCGCGCGCTACTCAGCGCCACGGACAGATAGTTGGCGAAGACGATTTCGTTCCAACCACTCTGTTGGAATGGCAGAGGAATCTCCGTCTCCACATGCAGGCCAAGCAGCATCCGCGTCACAAAGGTGAGGAGCGGGTGGTCCATCTTCCGGCATTCCGTCACGGTACGCCAGCAACAGGCAGGCGTCCGTGTCTGCGGGCACTTTCCGTCCATACCACAGACACGACTGCCATACAGACAGATGTTGGTGTTGCCCAGGACCATCACCTTGCCCCACCGGTGCATCCGCTTGCCATAATTTGGTCCCACCCACGGCAGGAAGAACACATCCGGCAACATGTCCACCGTCCCCCGCAGGGAATCCCCATGGGGACAGTATCTTCCCGTATCCCCGCACAACCCGTCGTGGTAATACCCACACACCATCTTGCACCCTCCAGTTTCCAGGGTAGCACGGAAGTGTGTCATCTCATGTCGCTGTTGATGAATGGAAGGGAAGAAAGCAGACGCGCCGCCATCCCGGCGATGCACTCCGCCCCATACAGGGAAAGGTGGGTGTTGTCCTCCACGCCATCGGGATAGTTGGGCCAGATCCCCTGGTTGAACAACCTTCGGCTTGCCTCTTCCCCAAGCGCATCCAGCAGGTGGAGCGTCGGGGTGGTGAGATCGAAGAACGGGACGCCCAGACGAACCGCGACGGCGGCCATCGCCCAGGGGTATTCCCCCAGGGTATCGTACGCTTTCCCCTCCCGAAATCTTCTTCGTTCGATGGAGGAAAGCAGGACGGGAAACGCACCCTTCATCCGGATCCGGGTGATCATATACGCCAGATTCTCCCCATAGGTGGTCCATGGCCAGGTGTGGCGTGCCTCATCCGGTTTGTCCTCATTGTGGCCGAACTGGATGACCACCCAATCCCCGGAGGAAAGAGAAGAAGCAAGACGTTCAAACACTCCGCCAGAGAGCGCCAGACGGCTGCTCAGCCCATTGACGGCGCGGTTGTCCAACCGCCAGCCCCAGGCGAGGAATGGAGCGAAACACATCCCCCAGCCGGCCTCCGGCCACGCATTTGGCATCTTCGTCGCGCAGGTGGAGTCTCCCAGAAGAAATACGGTACCCATGGCTCCAGTGTACGAGAAAGAACCTGATGTTGCCAGAGGAATCAAAAAAGGACCCTCCCCGAAGGGAGAGTCCCCAAAATCCTGATTCAGGCAACGCCTTACATCAGCGGTCCGACTTTCTCGTAGAAGCTCAAGCGATGCTTTGCATCCTCGGCTGCCTTTGCGAAGAGTTCGTCCGCCTGCGCGGGGTTGACCTTGCGAAGCGAAGCGTACCGTACCTCTCCATCCAGGAAGTCCTGATAGGGTTTGGTTGCAGGAGCGGTCTCCCACTTGAACTTCTCCCCTTCGGGCTTGTCCGGGTTGTAGCGGTACAACGGCCAGTATCCGCACTCCACAGCCTTCTTCTCTTCTTCCTGGCTGTAGCGCATATCCTTCACGCCCTGTTCCTTGCACGGAGCATAGCAGAAGATGATGGCCGGGCCATTGTAGGCGATCGCTTCCTGCATCACCTGCTGGGCCTGGTTGCGGTTGGCACCCAGAGCGATGGACGCCACGTACACATAGCCGTAGCTCATGCACATGAAGCCCATGTTCTTCTTGCCCAGCTTCTTGCCGCTGGCCGCGAACTTCGCGACTGCCGCAAGCGGCGTGGACTTGGAAGCCTGCCCGCCGGTGTTGGAGTACACCTCGGTGTCCAGTACCAGAATCTTCACGTTCCGGCCGCTGGCCACGACGTGGTCGACGCCGCCGTATCCGATATCGTATGCCCATCCATCACCACCGATGATGAACACCGTCTTGTCGGAGAAGTAATCCTGCAGCTCGGTGAGCTTGGAGAGGATGTACTTCATCTCCGGCGTCTTGGCCTTCTTCACCGCTTCGGCGAGAACCTTCTGGGTCGCTTCCTGAGCGTCGATGGAAGCCTCCGTCGTATCGTCCCACAGCTCCTCGTTCTTGGCGATGGCAGCCAGCAGGTCTTTGTCAGCATCCGGCATCGCCTTGAACTGGTCGATGTAGATCTTCAGCTGGTGGCGGTTGCTGTCCACGGCAAGGCGCATACCCAGACCGTACTCGGCGTTATCCTCGAACAAGCTGTTGCCCCATGCGGGACCACGGCCATCCGGGCGCTTGGCATAGGCGGTTACCGGGAAGGTGCCGCTGTAGATGGAGGAACAACCGGTCGCGTTGGCGACGATCATCCGCTCTCCGCAGATCTGGGTCGCCATCTTGATGTACGGCGTCTCTCCGCATCCAGCGCACGCACCGCTGAACTCGAACAACGGCTGTCTGAGCTGCAGACCCTTGATGGTCTTCACATCAGAACCGTCCGTCAGGTACGGCAGGCTGTCAAAGAACTGGCTCGCCTCATCCTGACCGTCAGCACGGGCCTGAGCGAGCGGGACGAACTTCAGGGCCTTCTCCTTGGTCTTGGTGGCCTTGTTGAAGCCCAAGCAGGTCTCGACACAAACGCCGCATCCCTGGCAATCCTCAGGATACACCTGAATGCGGAAGCGAAGGTTCTTGTCGTTCTTGAACGAAGAGACCAGCGTATCGAAGTTCTTCGGCGCCTTGGCCAGATCCTCCGGGGTGATCTGCTTGACACGGATCGCCGCGTGCGGACAAGCCTGTACGCACTGGTTGCACTGGATACAGTTGGAGCTGATCCACTCAGGTACGAACGGCGCGACACCACGCTTCTCCAGCTTTGCGGTGGCCGTCGGAACGGCACCATCGAAGCTCATCGCGGAAACGGGGATATCGTTACCCTTCATGTGCATGATCGGCAGCATGACGTCCTTGGCGTAGGTGGAGGCATCCTTTCCGATCAACGGCGCGGGCTCATACCACTTGGTCGGCTTGGCCGGAACGGGGATTTCCTTCAACGCATCGCTGGCGGCGTCAACCGCGGCCCAGTTCATCTTGACGATCGACTCTCCTTTCTTGGAGAAGGTCTTCTCGATGTAATGCTTGATCAGGTCGATGGCTTCCTTCTGGTCGGGAATCACCTTGGAGATGGCGAAGAACGCCGCCTGCATGACGGTGTTGATCCTCGAACCAAGGCCGACCTTCTCGCTGATGGCGAGCGCGTCGATGCTGTAGAAGTGGATGTGCTTCTTGATGATCTGCTCCTGCATCTCTTTGGTCAGCGTCTCGAACACCTTGTCCGAAGGCACCTGGCTGTTCAGCAGGAACACACCACCGTCCTTCAACGGGGCGAGCATATCATAGCGGCCGACATAGGCGGGGTTGTGGCACGCGACGAAATCGGCGCGGTCGATCAACCACGGCATGTCCAGGTTGCCCTCACCGAAGCGAAGATGGCTGACGGTGATACCGCCGGACTTCTTCGAGTCGTAGGCGAAGTACGCCTGGGCGTTCATCTTGGTGTTGTCGCCGATGATCTTTACCGAGTTCTTGTTCGCGCCGACCGTTCCGTCGGAGCCAAGGCCCCAGAACATACAGGCAACGACGCCCTTCGGAGCGACATCAATCGGATCCCCGACGGGGATGGAATGATGCGTCACATCGTCGTTGATGCCGACGGTGAAGTTGCCGAACGGATCATTGCTGGCCAGGTGGTCATACACCGCCACGGCGTGGCTGGGCGGGAAGTCCTTGCTGGACAGACCGAAGCGTCCGCCGATGACCAGAATGTCCTTGCGGCCCATCTGCTCCAGAGCGGTGACGACATCCAGGTACAACGGCTCGCCGAGGCTGCCCGGTTCCTTGGTGCGATCCAGGACAGCGATCCGCTTGACGCTCTTGGGGATGGCGTTGACGAACGCATCCGCCTTGAACGGGCGATACAGCCTGACCTTCATCACACCGGTCTTCCGACCATGCTCGTTGAGGTACTTGCTTGCCCATGTCATCGTGCTGGCTCCACTGCCCATGACGATGACCATATCCGTCGCGTCCGGATCTCCGACATAGTCGAACAGATGATACTGCCGGCCGGTGACCTTGGCGACTTCGTCCATGTATTTCTGTACGATGCCAGGAACGGCGTCATAGTACTTGTTCACCGTTTCACGGCCCTGGAAATAGACATCCTCGTTCTGCGAAGCGACCTTGAGCATCGGATGCTCCGGGCGCTGGGCGCGAGCGCGGAACCGCTCGATGTATTCCTCGTTGACCAGCGGCTTGATGTCCTCATACGAAATATCCTCGACGGTCTCGTACTCGTGGGAGGTGCGGAACCCATCAAAGAAGTTGAGGAACGGAACCTGCGCTTCCAACGTGGAAAGATGAGCGACAAGCGCCATATCCATGGTTTCCTGGATACTGCCGCCGACCGTCATCGCGAATCCGGTGCTCCGGCACGCCATGACATCACTATGGTCACCGAAGATGGAAAGGGACTGCGCGGCCAATGAACGAGCGGACACGTGGAAGACGGTCGGAATCATTTCACCGGCGATCTTGTACATATTCGGAATCATCAGCAACAATCCCTGGCTGGCGGTAAACGTGGTGGTCAGTGCACCAGCAGCGAGAGAACCATGCACCGCACCAGCGGCACCAGCCTCGGACTGCATCTCCATGATCTCCACCTTCTTACCCCACAGGTTCTTGCGACCGGCAGCGGCCCAAGAATCCGCATATTCCCCCATCGGGGAACTCGGGGTGATCGGGTAGATCGCGGCAACTTCGCTGAAGGCGTATGCAATCTGCGCGGCAGCGGTATTGCCATCGATAGTAACCAATTTCTTGTTACCCATTTTCACACTCCATATCGTAAAACATTCGATAATGGTTCTTTCAAACCATCCCTTACACATGCCAAAGGTCGGGGAAGTTTTTCCCCGATCACCAATAATAATACTTCACCTCGGTTTGGTTTGCAACAGAAAGCAGGAAGTTCTTGGCAAGGTAATGAAAAAAGTCCCCCGGAAACCCGGGGGAATCCACCGATTCAAACCGATGTCATCAGCACTCGCTGTGCCCGCAGGAGAAGCACTTCTTGCATCCTTCGATGTTGACGAACGTGGCGTTGCCGCACACCGGGCAGATATCCGCCGTGATGCTGCTCTTCGACGTATCCAGGCCCAGATCCAGCTGGCCTTTGGCCTCCGGCTCATCATCCTCGTCAGGCAGGTGCGCCTCGGGATTGTCCGTTCCGCCCTGCTCCATGCCCATGTGTTCCTGCAGCACCTTGGCCACGGCATCCGGCAGGCTCATCACCCGGTTCTTGCCGAAACCCATCGGCCGGCCGCTGCCAATGCCGTTCAGCTGGGCGATGATGGCGTCCGTCCGCTGTTTGGGCGTCAACGGGCTTGGCATGCGCAGCACCAGGCTGATCAACCGGCCCAGACCCTCGGCGTCCGCGGCGACATCGCTGCCCGCCTTGCCGACGTTGATGAACACCTCGAACGGATTGTTGCTGTGGATGCCGTCACTGTTGACGGTGATGTACGCCGTTCCGATCGGCGTGGAACGCCGGTAGGTGATGCCGCTGACACAGGAGGAACGCACCCGGGCCTTGGGCTCGGCGATGACCACCGGCTTTGCCTCCGGCTTCTTCTCCTCGTCTTCCTTCTTCACCGTCAGCACCTGGGTGTCCCGCGAACCGTCGCGGTAGGTGGTGCCGCCTTTGCACCCCAGCTCATACAACAGCTCGTACAGCTTGGCCGTCTGCTCCACCGTGTAGGTGGCCGGCGTATTGCAGGTCTTGGAAATGGAGGAATCCACCCAGCGCTGGATGGCCGCCTGCACCCGCACGTGCCCCTCCGGGGAGAGATCCATCGCGCTGACAAAGAACGCCGGACGAGGCTTGCCCGGATTGGCCTTTACCCAATCGTCGTACACCTGCACCCGCTCGATGTTCGTCCCCATCCGTCCGGTCCGCTCCCATTCCCAGAAATAGTACGGCTCGATGCCGGTGGACGTGCCCACCATCGTCCCGGTGGTGCCGGTTGGCGCCTGGGTGAGAAGCGTGACGTTCCTTAGTCCTTTCTTGCGGATCACATCCTTGATGGCGGGATCCATGCCCTGCATGAAGCCACTCTCCAACAGCTTGTCCGCGTCAAAGTAGGAGAACGAGCCCTTCTCCTGGGCAAGATCGGCGCTCTCCAGATACGCCTCTTCACAGATGAAGCGGTACAGCTTGTCGATGAACTTCAGTGATTCTTCCGAACCGTAGGCCAGCTCCAGCTTGATCAACAGGTCGGCAAGGCCCATCGTCCCCAGGCCGATACGGCGCTCGCTCTGCTGCCGCTTGCGGTTCTCCTCGAAGAAGTACGGCGTGTCGTCGATGACGTCATCCAGGAACCGCACGGCATCCCGCACCGTCCGCTTCAGGTCATCCCACAGCACCTGTTTGTTCTCGACGAACTTGGACAGATTGATCGAACCCAGATTGCAGACGCCCCACGGGGGAAGCCCCTGCTCGCCGCACGGGTTGGTGCTCTGGATCCGGCAGTAGTACCAGGAGTTGGACATCTTGTTGTACCGGTCGATGAAGAACACGCCCGGCTCGGCGGACGCCCAGGCGCTTTCGATGATGTTCTGCCAGATGTCCCGCGCCTTCACCGTCCGATAGGTGATGACCTTCTTCCCATGGGCTTTCCACGTGGTCAGATCTCCATCCCACAAGCTCGTTGTACTGGGGGTCGGAGGTATCAGGGAACACCAGATCCCAATCCTTGTCCGCCTTGACGGCGTCCATGAAGTCATCGGTGATGCCCACCGAGATGTTGGCGTTGGTGATCTTCCCCATCTCCCGCTTGGAGTTGATGAAGTCGACGATGTCCGGATGCCAGACGTTGAGGATCAACATCAACGCGCCGCGGCGGCTGCCACCCTGCTCGATCAGGCCGGTGACGAAGCTGAACAGCGCGCCCCAGCTGACCGATCCACTGGACCGTCCGTTGACGCCCTTCACATAGCTGTGGCGGGGGCGGAGCGAACTGAGGTTCATCCCCACGCCGCCACCCCGGCTCATGATCTCCGTCATCTGCCCCAGACTGTTGATGATCCCGCCCCTGCTGTCCTTCGGGGAAGGAATGACGTAGCAGTTGAAATAAGTCAGGTTCTGGTCCGTTCCCGCACCAGTAAGAATCCGTCCGCCGGGCACGAATTTCCAGTCATCCAACAACCAGCGGAACTCCTTCTCCCACGCCCCGCGGTTTTCCTGTTTTTCCTGGGAAGCGATGCCACGGGCCACCCGGTCCAGCATCTGTTCGGGACGCACCTCAAGCGGTTTGTCGATGTCATCCAGCTTTACCGTGATGACGTTGCCATCGTTCAGCTTGACCGTCACATCATTGTCATCCCGGGCGGTCAACGTGCCGATCTCCCGCTGTCCGGTCTTCGGGTTGCTCACCGCGACGACCAAATCCCCTATCTTCAGGGTCTTTTTCTGTACGTCCTTCAGGGCATACCGATCCAGAAATATTTTTCTCCCCAGCGGGGACAACCTGTTTTTTTCCATGAGAAACTCCGAATTATAGTTGAAAACCTGTCCCTTACAGTACCATGCGAAAATGCGTTTTGCAAGTCCTAAACACACAACATTCATGGTCATGTTTTCATGATACCACTAGATATGGTGTAGTATCAGTTATATCGGTTTGATAGTAATCTGTAACAATTTTCATTTCCAAGGCGCTGTTGCGCCTCCCGCCAACTCCTTACAGGCAAAAAAATCGCGCCATTCGCACACTGTGCGCACCGAACAAAGAAAAACCGTCCGGAGTCCACGCTCCAGACGGGAAAAAAAGATGAAATAGTGTCTTTGGGAATCGGTCCTAATAGCCCAATTGGACCATGGCGTCGGCCACCTTGCGGAAACCGGCGATGTTCGCTCCTTTGACGTAGTTGATGTACCCGTCCTCCTGTCGCCCCTCACGGACGCAGGAATCGTGGATGGAACGCATGATGCCATGGAGTTTTTCGTCCACTTCCTCGGCGGACCAGGACAGGTGCATGGCGTTCTGGCTCATCTCCAACCCGGAGACAGCCACCCCGCCGGCATTGGCCGCTTTTCCCGGTGCGAACGGAATGCGATGGTCGATGAAATACTTCACCGCGTCCGCCTGGCAACCCATGTTGCTCGTTTCGACGACGTACTTCACCCCATTGGCGACCAACTGCTTGGCATCCTCCAGGGAAAGCTCGTTCTGGATGGCGCAGGTGAAAGCCATGTCCACCGGCACCTCCCACGGTTTCTTTCCCGGAACGAACTTTGCGCCGAACTGACGGGCGTATGGAGCGACGACATCCTGGTTGGAGGCGCGGAGCCGTTGCATGTACTCCCATTTCTCCGGAGAGCCCACCCCCTTTTCATCCAGCACATACCCGTCCGGCCCGCTGATCGTCACCACCTTGGCCCCCAGCTGGCTTGCCTTCATCGCCGCACCCCAGGCGACGTTGCCGAAGCCGCTGAGGGAGACCCGTTTTCCGGTGAACTCGTCGTGGTGCTCCTTCAAAAGCTCGTCGGCGAAATACATCGTGCCGAATCCGGTGGCCTCCGGCCTGATCAACGAACCTCCGTAGCCCAGCCCTTTGCCGGTCAACACCCCGGTGTTCTCCCCACGGATCCGCTTGTACTGGCCGTACAGGTACCCGATCTCCCGGGCCCCGACGCCGATGTCCCCGGCAGGAACGTCGGTGTCCGGTCCGATGTACTTCTGCAGTTCCGTCATGAACGAGCGGCAGAACCGCTGGATCTCCGCGTCACTCTTGCCGCGGGGGTTGAAGTCGCTTCCCCCTTTGCCACCGCCCATCGGCAGGGTGGTCAGACTGTTCTTGAACGTCTGCTCGAAGCCAAGGAACTTCAACGACCCCAGCGTGACGGAGGAATGGAACCGCAGTCCTCCCTTGTACGGACCAATGGCGTTGTTGAACTGCACCCGGTATCCCCGGTTGGTCTGGATACGTCCCTGGTCATCCTCCCAATCCACCCGGAACATGATCACCCGGTCCGGTTCGGTGATCCGCTCCAGGATCTTCTCCTCTTGATAGACGGGATTGTCGTTCACCATGTCGATGACGCTCTCCACCACCTCCCGCACCGCCTGGATGAACTCCGGCTGCGCCGGGTTCTTCCGCTCCAATTCCGCCATGAACGGTTCCAATTGATACATCTGGTACTCCTCAAACCCAGCCTAAACCCGCCCCTTCATTCTGTCAAACAAAAGTGTGGAATCCGTTGATTTCATCTCTGAATTCTGAAAATTCCATGAGTATTTTTTGAAATATTACATGTTTCGCATAATATATGAAAGAATATGCAGAACCTGTATTGTATGGTACGATACGGGTATGTACCAACTCGATCCCACCTGGCTTCCCTTCTCCAACCTGATGCTCCAGCACATCTACAACGTGCTGTTGATCTGCAGTGATTACGACCGGTTTCTCCTGGAAGAAGACGGCAGGGTGGAGGAAGAACTGTACCTGGAATACACCCAGCTGGGACTGTCAAATCCCCCGAAGATCACCCACACCTCCGATCCCGCCGAAGCGCTCTCCCTGCTGAAGGAGCGGAAGTTCGAGCTGGTCATCACGATGATCGACCTGCTGGACGAGCCGGTGGAGCGGCTCTGCGCCGACATCAAGGCGATCGACCCCGCCATGCCGGTGGTCGTCCTCTCCCCCTCTCCGACCCACCGTCGGAACAAGTACGTGAAGAGTCTGGGGACGGACAACATCGACTCGTTTTTCTACTGGCAGGGAAACCCTTCCATCTTCCTGGCCATGGTCAAGCTGGTGGAGGACCGGATGAACCTGGAGCACGACACCAGCGTCGCCGATGTCCAGGTGATCATTCTGGTGGAGGATTCCGTCCGGTTCTACAGTTCCTATCTCCCGTTGATGTACACCTGCCTGATCCAGGAGAACAGTTCGACGATCCTGGAGGCGCTGAACACCTGGGGCAAGCACCTCAGGATGCGCGGACGGCCGAAAATCCTCTTGGCGCGCACCTATGAGGAAGCTTCCAGCCTGTTCAACCGCTACCTCCGCAACATCCTCGGCGTGATCAGCGACATCGCCTTCTCACGGGGCGGCGTCCAGGACCAGAACGCCGGGCTTGAGCTCACCCGGGAGATCCACAAAAAAATGCCGGAAACCCCCGTGCTGTTGCAGAGCGCCGACGCCCAGCGGGAACAGGAGGCGGATGATCTGGGAGCCGCGTTCATCTGGAAACAGTCCCCGACGCTGTTGGCCGACCTGAACACCTACATGAACCGCCATTACGGCTTCGGCCCGTTCATCTTCCGGGAGCCGGAAAGCGGCATGGAGATCGCCCGCGCCTCGACGATGCGTGAGCTCCAGAAGATTCTTCCCACCATTCCTCCCGACTCGTTCGCCTACCACAGCAGGAGGAACGACTTCTCCCGTTGGCTTCGCGCCCAAGGTCTGTTCCAGCTGGCGTCCCGGGTGAAAGAGATCAACATCGACACGCACAACGACGCCCAGGCGACGCAGAAGCGGATCACCGAGACGATCCGCAGTTACCGTACCGAACGGGCCAAAGGGGTCATCTCCCTCTTCTCCCGGGATACGTACGACGAGACGCTGTTCTTCTCCCGCATCGGAAGTGGATCCTTGGGAGGAAAAGGCAGAGGATTGGCGTTCATCGACAAGGAGCTCAGGGCCAGCGGCCTGATGGCAAAATATCCCGACGTCTACCTGTCCATCCCCCGGACGGTGGTGATCAGCACCGACCAGTTCGCCCGGTTCATCCAGACCAACCATCTGGAAGAGGTCGTCTCCCAGGACCTCTCCGACGACGAACTCCTCCATCTGTTCCTCTCCTATCCCGTCCAGGATGACCTGTTGCGGGACCTCGGAGCCATCCTCAGCGTGATCCACAACCCAATCTCCGTCCGTTCCTCCTCCCTGCTGGAAGACTCCCATTTCCAACCGTTCGCCGGGGTGTACGAAACCTGCATGCTTCCCAACAACGGCGATGACGCCCAACGGCTGGAGGAGCTTGCCGATGCCGTACGGTGCGTCTGGGCCTCCACCTACACCCGCAGGGCCAAAGCATACATGCAGGCCACCGAGCACATGGTGGAAGAGGAGAAGATGGCCGTCATCATCCAGCAGGTGATCGGTTCCCGTCATGGTGCGTACTGGTACCCCAACATCAGCGGCGTGGCCAGGAGTTTGAACTACTATCCATTGAACGGAGAGAAGACCACCGACGGCGTGGGGATGATCTCCTTCGGCTTCGGCAAGGCCATCGTGGACAATGGATCGGCCTTCCGCTTCTCCCCGGTCCATCCCAAACGGCCCGCACAGTTTCTGGGAGGCACCAACACCAGTACCCAGTCGACGTTCTACGCCTTGCCGGACCGGCCGTATCGTCCGCTGGAGCATAATGCGGAGAATCTGGAGCTTCTGGACATCAGCCACGCCGAACAGTTTCCGGAAAGCCTGAAATACATCGCCAGCACGTACGACCAGGCATCCGGGACGCTCACCGAAAGCATCCGCGCCGAAGGACAGAAGATCATCACGTTCAACGGAATCCTGAAGTACGACGCGTTCCCGCTGGCTTCCATCGTGCGGGATGTACTGGAGCTGGGAACCCGTGCGATGAGCACCCCGGTGGAGATTGAATTCGCCGTGAACCTGAACCGGAAGAGCCCCAAACTTCCCGAGTTCAGCCTGCTGCAGATCCGGCCGATCGCCGAAGGGAATGAGCAGAGCGACATCACCATCACCCCAGAGGAGCGGGAAGAGAGCGTCGTCTGGTCCCCCATGGTGATGGGCAACGGAAACATCCAGGGAATCCAGGACGTCATCACCATCAAACCAGAGGCGTTCCGGCAGAACGAAATGCCTGCCATGGCCGACGAGCTGGATGGCCTGAACGCCGTCCTGGCGGCAAAGGGCAGGGAGTATCTTTTGATCGTCGTCGGGCGCCTGGGCTCCTGTGACCCCTGGCTGGGCATCCCCGTCTCCTGGAGCCAGATCTCCGGCAGCAGGGTCATCGTGGAGACCGGCTTGAAGGATTTCCAGGTGGAGCCCAGCCAAGGAACCCATTTCTTCCAGAACATGACCAGCCTGGGATGCGTGTACATGACGGTCAATCCAGCCTTCGGAGAAGGGACGCTCCACCTTGAGCGTCTCTCCCCCTGTTCCCTGGAAGCGGAGACCGCCCACTTCCGCCACTACCACACCCCCGCCCCGCTGTCCATCAAAGTCAACGGACATGACGGTGAAGGGGTGGTCTGCATCCAAGAGAAGGCTCAGTCCTGAACCAGCCTTAGCTTCTGCTTGGGGGATCTCCGTTTTTCCGGTTTGGTGTGTTCGGCGACCATCTGCTTGATGACAGGGTCGGACGAGTCACTCACCTTGGCGTATCCCAGCCGGGTCGCCAGAGCAGAGGTGGGAAGCGCTCCGGATTCGGCAAGGGTTGATACGATCATCCGCTTAATCTGCTGCTGGCTCCTTCTCCGCGGTGGCAACGGCAACGCCTGTCGGCTTCGTTTTCCCGGAAGGAACGCCGGATGGACGGGGAATCCACTCCCGTCACCGAAAACCGGGGCATGCCACGCGCTTCCTCCACTCCGATGATGAGGTATCCTCCACCCCAATGATCGCTATCGTTGGCAAAGGCGCAGATGGCATGAAGGATTGGTTCCGGATTCCAATTTTTCTTGTATGCAACGCGGGCGTTTTCCACCACCCGTTGGTTGATGACATCCGCAACAGACACCGGAGGGGACAGGGAGACCTCTTTTGCTTACCCCCTTTCATACCCCTTTACCATATCTTTGGGGGGAAGATGGATCAGAAGGAATACCACAAAAAGGAAGGAAACGCCTGGCAGTTCAGGTCCGGGCCGCCATCAGGGCGTCCCACAGGTTGTCATGGGGAGGATCGGCGGTGACGGTGATCTCTTCCTTGCGCACCGGGTGGAGGAACGTGACGCTTCGGGCATGCAGGCAGATGCCGCCGTCCGGGTTGCTGCGCGCAGCCCCGTACTTCAGGTCTCCTTTGATGTGGATTCCGATGGCGGCGAACTGTGCGCGGATCTGATGATGCCGTCCGGTGTGCAGGTGCACTTCCAGCAGGAAGTACCGCTCTCCCTGGGCCAGCACCCGGTAATCCAGCTTGGCGATCTTCGATCCCTGCTTCTCCACCGGGAGCGCGATGCTCTTGTTGGTCCGGGGATCGCGGATGATGTAGTGGACCAGCGTCCCTTCCGGTTTCTCCGGAAGCCGGTCCACCACCGCCCAGTAGGTCTTTTTCACCCCGCCGCCCTTGAACTCCTCGTTCATCCGGACCAGCGCCTTCTCCGTCTTGGTATAGATGACGATCCCGCTGGTCGGCCGGTCAAGCCGGTGGGGGATGCCCAGGTAGACGTTCCCTTCCTTGTGGTACGCATCCTTCAGATACGATCTCACGTCATCGGCAAGCGTGCGATCCCCCGTCTCGTCTCCCTGGACCAGTTCTCCGCACTTCTTGTTGAGGATGATCAGATGATTGTCCTCATACAGAATCCGGGATCCAATGTCAGCCATCCGTCTCCTCCCCTCCGTCCGCGTCATCAAACAGTGTCGGTGTCTGGCTTTCCGTGGTGACCACTTCCTTCACCGCGCGGAGCTTCAATGATTCGATCTCCTTGACGGTCAGCCGGTAGCCGCCCGCCTTGGAGCCACGCACCGCGTAGTCGCCGAAGTAGAATGTCTCCTCTTTGATCCGCATGCCCGGCTTGGGTTTGTACACCACCTTGAGCTCGGCGTTGGGAAGCGTGGAAAGCTTGAGCAGCTGGTAGTGGGTGTCATCCGGCAGCAACAGGTACAGTTTCTTCAGCTGGAACGACGTGATCCTGCACCGCTTGAGGAACAGGAACTTGGTCTTCTTCTCCCGATACAGGATGGTGAAGACGATCTTCTCCAGCTCATCCTTGTCGGCGAACCCGCAGTACAGCATCCCCTTTCCGACGAACTCCTTCTCCGGCGCGTCGATGACCATGTACGATCCATCCTTGCGGATGACCAGCACCCGGTCGAACTCGCTGACGGAGAGCATCGTCGAGCCATCCTTCACCGCCGTTCCCAGGTATCCGTTGACCGGATCATAGGTCAGGCTGAGGTTCCGCTGGGCCACTTCCTTCACGTCCACCGTCTCAAAGCTCTTCACCGTCGTCTTTCGCCGATGGGACGCGATGCCCAGGGAAGATTTCAGCATATCGATGTAGCCCAGCGAGTAGCCTTTCAGGTCGGCGAGCTTCGCCTCAACGTCCTTCAGTCCGTTGTTGATGGCGTCGATCTCCTCATGGTTCTTGGAGATGTCGAACAGCGAGATCCTGCGGATGGGGATCTTCAACAGCCGCTCCACGTCATCGTGGGTGATGGGATGGAGCAGTTGCTCCTCAAACGGCTTGAAGCCGGTGACCACCGCCTTCTCCACATCCTCTGCCGTCTTCTTCGTCTCGATCCGCTTGTAGATCCGCTCCTCGACGAAGATCCGCTCCAGGGTGCGGGCCTGCAGGTCTTCCAAAAGGTGCCGTTTCTTCAGTTCCAGTTCCTGGCGGAGGACGTCCATCAGATGGGAGGCGTGATAGCGGATGATCTCGCTGACGCTCATCACCACCGGCATGTTGTCCTTGATGACCAGCGGATTGACGCTGATCTTCGTCTCGCACAACGTGTAGGCGTACAGGCTCTTTACGATATCCTTGGAGAACGTGTTGCGCTGCAGGTCGATCTCGATGTTCACCTTGTCGGTGGTGAAGTCGGTGATGGACGCCACCTTGAGCTTGCCGTCCTTGGCAGGCCTTCTGCACCGAGTCGATCATCATTTCGCTGGTCACGCCGTACGGCAGTTCCTCGATGACGATCCGCTTGGGATCGGAGATGTTCAGCTTTGCACGGACGGCCACCTTTCCCTTGCCGTCATCGTACTCCTTCACGTCGACGATGCCCCCGCCGGGGAAATCGGGATACAGGGTGAACGGCTGGTTGTTGATGGCCGCCTTCATCGCGTCCAACACCTCGATGGCATTGTGCGGGAGGATCATGGTGGACATGCCGACGGCGATGCCCTGCACGCCTTGGATCAACACGACGGGGATTTTGGCCGGGAACGTCACCGGCTCCTTGTTCCGTCCATCGTAGCTGTCCACGTAGGTGGTCAGCTCCGGGTTGTACAGCACCAGTTTTGCGAACGGGAGCAGACGGCACTCGATGTACCGCGCCGCGGCGGCGTGGTCACCGGTCATCTCGTTGCCGAAGTTCCCCTGCCGCTCGATGAACAGGTCATGGTTGGCCAGGTTGACCAACGCCTCATAGATGGCGGCGTCCCCATGGGGATGGTAGCGCATCGCCCAACCGACGACGTTGGCCACCTTGTGGAACTTGCCGTCGTCCATTTCGAACAGCGAGTGCAGAATGCGCCGCTGCACCGGCTTCAGGCCATCGACAAGATCAGGGATGGCGCGGTCACGGATCACGTACGAGGCGTATTCAAGGAAGTACCGTTGATAGAGTTGCGGGGCTTGGGCCATCTCAGATATCCTCCGGCAACAAGTACTGCATGATGAAATCCCTGCGTTCCGGGGTGTTGCTCCCCATGTAGAACCGCATCGTCTTGGCCATGGTGTTCATGGCAGGCACCGTCACCGGCACCAGTTTGATCTCCGGCCCGATGAACGCGCCGAACTCCTTCGGGTCGATCTCCCCCAACCCTTTGAACCGGGTCACCTCACTGCCCCGGATATCCTTCGTCGCCTGGTCGCGTTCCGCCTCGCTGTAGCAGTACCGGACCGTCGACTTGTTGCGCACCCGGAACAGCGGCGTCTCCAGGATGTACAGCCTGCCGCTGGTCACCAGATCCTCGAAGAACGTCAGGAAGTAGGTCATCAACAGGTTGCGGATGTGAAAGCCGTCATTATCCGCATCGGTGGCGATGACCACCTTGCCGTACCGCAGCCCTTCGATGCCGTTCTCGATCCCCAGGGCGACCATCATGTTGTACAGCTCCTCGTTCTTGTAGATGATCGTCCGCTTCATCCCCTCGACGTTCTGGATCTTCCCCCTGAGGGAGAAGACCGCCTGGGTCTTCACGTCCCGCGTCTTGGTGATGGTGCCGGAGGCCGAATCCCCCTCAGTGAGGAAGATCATCGACGCCTCGCACTCCTCGGCATGGACGGTGGACTGTCCGAGATGGTATTTGCAGTCCTTCAGCTTGGGGATGTTGATGGACACCTTCTTGGCCGCTTCCCGGGCACCCTTGCGCACATCGTTCAGCTCCTTGCGAAGCCGTTCGTTGTTCTGGATCTTCTCGTTGAGTTTCTGCGCCTGATCGGCGTGCTTGAGGAGGTAGTCGACGACGGCGTCCTTCACCTCTGCGACGATCCAGGAGCGGATCTCCGTGTTGGACAGCTTGTTCTTCGTCTGGCTCTCAAACACCGGGTCCTTGACCTTCACCGCGATGGCGCCGATCATCCCGTCCCGGACGTCCTGGGCCTCCCAGGATTTCTTGAAGTATTCGTTGATGCCCTTGACGATGCCTTCCTTGAAGGCCGCCTGGTGGGTGCCGCCGTCACTGGTGTGCTGTCCATTGACGTAGGAGAAGTAGTTCTCCCCGAAATCCCCCGGCACATGGGTGAAGGCGAACTCCAGCTTGTCCCCGCGGTAGTGGATGATGTCGTACAGGTTGGAGTCCCCCACCTCTTCGCGAAGCAGGTCGAGGAGCCCGTCCTTGGAACGGTACGTCATCCCGTTGTACTCCAGCGTCAGGCCACTGTTCAGGTAGGCGTACCCCTGGATCCGCTTGATGATGAAATCGTCGTTGAACGCGTAGTTGCCGAACAGTTGGGGGTCCGGGGTGAACGAGACGAACGTTCCGTCCGGCTCGGAAGTTTTCCCTTCGTTCCTGCTCTTCATCTGGCCCTGGGCGAACGTGATGGAGACGAACTTTCCTTCCCGGTACGAGGTGACGGTGAACAGCGAGGAGAGGGCGTTGACCGCCTTGGTGCCCACGCCGTTCAGACCGACGGAAAACTGGAACACGTCATCGTTGTACTTGGCGCCGGTGTTGATGATGGAGACGCAGTCCGCCACCTTCCCAAGCGGAATGCCGCGGCCGAAGTCCCGCACCGTACAGGTATTCTCCGTCCGGGTGATGAGGATCCTGTTGCCGGCGTGCATGATGAACTCATCGACGCTGTTGTCGATGATCTCCTTCAGCAGGATGTAGATTCCATCGTCCTCATGGGTGCCGTTGCCCAGCCGCCCTATGTACATGCCCGGCCGGAGCCGTATGTGCTCCAGTGGGCTCAGTGATTGTATCTTTGATTCATCGTATTCCATGTTCCATAGCAGTATACACGAAAACGGCGCCGTGTGTCGTGCAAAAACCGGTGGTTACCGCCCTTCTTCCACGTGGGATCGGATGGCATCCAGGAACCCGGCCGTATTGACCTGTTTCACCTCCACACCTTCGGCAAGGATGGCAAGATCCTTGGTCATCACGCCGCTGTGGATGGTGTCGATGCAAGCCTTCTCCAACCGGTTGGCGAAATCGATGAGTTCCGGAGTGCCGTCAAGCTCTCCTCGCTTGCGAAGCGCCCCGGTCCAGGCGTAGATGGTGGCCATCGGATTGGTCGACGTCTCTTCCCCTTTCAGGTACCGGTAGTAGTGCCGGGTCACTGTCCCGTGGGCGGCTTCGTACTCAAAGGCGCCGGTGGGGCTGACCAGCACGCTGGTCATCATGGCAAGCGAGCCGAACGCCGTGGAGACCATGTCGCTCATCACGTCCCCGTCATAATTCTTGCACGCCCAGATGAACCCGCCTTCGCTGCGGATCACCCGAGCAACGGCGTCGTCGATCAACGTGTAGAAGTAGGTAAGGCCGGC
This sequence comes from Sphaerochaeta sp., assembly GCA_022482495.1. Taxonomy (NCBI): domain Bacteria; kingdom Pseudomonadati; phylum Spirochaetota; class Spirochaetia; order Spirochaetales; family Sphaerochaetaceae; genus Sphaerochaeta; species Sphaerochaeta sp. The sequence goes on from JAKVPA010000002.1 coordinate 27,192, forward strand.
CTTCTCGAACCGCGTCTTGTAGGTGGAGTCGTACAACCGCTGGAAGATGTCACGGAACGTGCCGTCATACTGCTTGCTGATGGTGTCCTTGGCGGAGAACCACAGGTCCTCTCCGGTGGCCAGGGCATACTCGAAACAACTCTTGGCGAAACTCTCGATGGAGTCGTCCTTGTTGTACTGGCCTTGGATCACCCCGGGGCCGTGGAAGTCGAAGACCGTCTGCCGGAACGTCGAGCCGTCATCACCGGTGAACAGCAACTCCGCCTTTCCCGATGAGGGGACGCGGTACTCCGTTGCCTTGTACACGTCGCCGTAGGCGTGACGGGCGATGGTGATGGGCTTCTTCCAGTTGCGGACCACCGGATGGATGCAGTCGGCGATGATCGGGGTGCGGAACACCGTCCCGTCCATCATTGCCCGGATCGTCCCGTTGGGGCTCTTGTACATCTTCTTCAGGTGGTATTCGTCCATCCGCTGGGCGTTGGGCGTGATGGTGGCGCATTTGACGGCCACTCCCAGACGGAGCGTCGCCTCCGCGGCGTCCTTGGTCACCTGGTCGTCCGTCTTGTCCCGGTTGGGCAGCCCCAGGTCGTAGTATTCACTCTTCAGATCGACGTACGGGGTGATCAACGTATCCTTGATCATCTTCCACAACACGCGGGTCATCTCATCCCCGTCCATCTCGACGACGGGGGTCTTCATTTTGATTTTCTGCATCGTATCCTCTTCCCTATCTGATCATTGCTCCGAGGGGAACCGAATTCCCCAGCTCTTGCGGATGGCGTCCAGAATCTCCATCTTCTTGATGGTATGCCGATGGGGCATCTCCGAACACTCGTACTTGCCATCCTTGATGGCCCTCTCACAGGCCTCGACCTCATACTCGTAACCGGTCAGCTGCGCCGGTGGTGTAATCTCCTTGACCAGCTTGGCGTCCTTGTCGAACAACCAGATCCGTTCGGGATTGTTGATGTTCTCCACTTCAATGGAACCGTTGGTCCCATAGATCATCCCGCGGCGGTCGGAACGGACTTTCGTCCCGCTCTCCACCACGCCGATCCGTCCATCGGAATAGATGAACGAGGTGACGTTTTGCTCGTCCACCCCCAGCGCCGTGATGGACGCAAGGCTCTGCATCTTCACGTAGTCCGTCCCCATGTAGGTGAACAAGAAGCTCAGCGGATAGACGCCGACGTCCAGCAACGCCCCGCCACCCATGGATCGTTCCTTGATGCGCGGCACTTCGCTGATGCGGTAGCAGAGGTTGGCCGTCACCATGCGGATGTCCCCGATGGCCCCCTGCTTGATCAAATCGGTGATGATGGTCCTGCTGGGCATGTAGCGCGGCCACATCGCCTCGGCGAGCAGCAGCTTCTTCTGTTCTGCGAGCTTGCATGCCGCCTTGGCTTCCCGGGCGTTCAGCGTGAACGCCTTCTCGCACAGGACGTTCCGTCCCGCTTCCAGGCACAGCATGATGTTGTTGAAATGCTCCGTGTGGATCGTCGCGATGTAGACAAGATCGACGTTCGGGTCGTTTGCCAGTTCCGCGTAGCTTCCATACGCGTGGGAAGCTCCCATCTCCCGGGCGAACGCGTCAGCCTTCTCCTTGTTCTGGACGCCACGGCGTACAGTTCCTGGTTCTGCATCAAATTGATCGTCTTGGCCATCGTCCTGGCGATGTTTCCCGCTCCAAGTATTCCAATACGCATTGCTTACCTCTCGCAAGCATAGTACCACAGATTTCCCGAAACGTTGAGGGTACCCCCACAAGAGGAAAAAACCAACCACACCCCCAGACAAAAAAGAGCCACCGTATGCACTACGGTGGCCAAGAGAATCTATGAAGAAACTTGTTTGTTGTTTACGAAACCAATCACGTATTGGCGGTGACGGTGAAAGTCATTGTTGCAGAATAGGTATCTGCAGGATGCAATGTCGCCCAGTTTTCTTCGGAAGCGCTTACCGTAATTTGGGCGGAATGTGTTGTGGTCTCAGTCGTGACGCCACTACAACTGTCAGCAATACCTGATCACTCACCGTTGAATCACCAACAGCTACATCATCAAGCGTTGTAGTATCAACGACAGCAGAAACCTTTACCGGAATCGTATCTGAACTATTAGCACCCTTCAGCGGTTCCAAACTGTACTTCAACGTAAAGCCCTTCCACACGTTGCTTTGGGTGTTTACATAGAAACTACCACCAAGAGGGCTTTCCGTCACGGCACTACCCGTTCCAAATGATGCATTGTCTGTTGTTTCAAGAGCCAGCGTCTCTCCGATCGTCGTAGAAATCTCAACATTCTTTCGAAGCCGCAAACACCAGTGAACCAACCATCAACAGAGCCATCACAACACCAACAAACTTTTTCATTTCCTTTTCTTCCTTCGGCAGGTGCAACTGCCTTTCGTTTTCCTTTCAACCACTCTTTCTGAGTGACATCTGCAATATAGCCAACTTCATGACTTGTGTCAACAAGTTTTGATCAAAAGATGTAAGATTTTTTAAGAAATATATGTATTTCATTATATAGTAAATAATAAACTCATGACACCAACAATTGGAATAGGTGAGAATTTTCAGTGATGAGGTTTCCTACACTTTCGTTTTTTCTCTCACACCTTTGACTTCCGTCACTGGATACGCTTGTTTCTTGTTGTTCGTAAACCGATTTAGTATCGTGAATTATGGTACGCTTCGCCCACAGTTGTATCTTCCTCGTTTGCGGTTGGCAGTGTACACTGTCTGCATGAACTACCAATTTCTTCTGTTCGCCATGCTCTGTGTCATCCACATCTGTATGCGGGACATGCACCGGGAAATCCCCAGCAGGATCACCAAGGTGCTGTTGATGCCATCCCTCCTTTGGTATTATCTCTCCCTCCAGACGGAGACCGGCATTCTTCCCGTCCTGATCATCGTGGCGCTGGCGCTGCACACCGCAGGGGATCTGTTTCTGCTGTTTCCCAAGAAACTGGTCCTGTTTTCCATCGGCGGACTTTCGTTCTTCGTCGGCCACATCTTTTATATCAGTTATTTCTTCCATCACTTCACCCATCCGGCCGCATTGTTGGTCGTCGCGCTTCTTTCCATCTACCCGTTGGTGTTGGCGGCGAAACTGGTACGGAAAGGTCCCGCCCCTCTTCTGATGTTCATCTATGCCCTGGCGCTGGTCATTGAGGCGATAGCCGCCGCGGGAGCCGGCAATTGGATCGCCCTGTTCGGTGTGATCTTCTTCGCCACCAGCGATTCGATGCTGGGGTACAACACCGTTACGGAAAAGTTTTCCGACGTCTCCATCATGGCGACCTATACGTTCGCCGAGTTCCTCCTCGTTGTCGGTATTTTGATGGCCCAGGGAGCCGTCTGAAATGCGCTTTGGCCCGCTGAAGGACATTGACGCCTCTGTCTTCAATCAGGCCTTCTTCGGGTATGCCGTCCCATTCCATTTCTCTCCCGCCCAATTGCAGTGGAATCTGAAGAAGAACAGTTTTGACCTTCGTTGTTCGGTGGGGTTGTACGACGGATCATCCCTGTGCGGTTTCATCCTCAATGGACGGAGGGGAAACGAAGCGTATGACTGTGGCACGGCGATCCTCCCGGAATACCGGGGGCATGGCTACGCCCATCTGCTGGTCGAAAGGGCGAAGTCCGCACTGGCGGAAGCGGGTGCAGATACATGGAAACTTGAGGTACTCTCCACCAACACCAAGGCGGTGAAGCTGTACCAGGAGCATGGGTTCACCTCCCTCCGTGATCTGGCGTGCTTCCGTATCCTCACTTCTGACCTCTCCCCTTCTGGCATGGTCCAGTTGGTACCGGGCGGGTATGACCTCCTGCCTTCTTCTCCGGAGTGCCGAAGCAGTTGGCAGAACGAGACGGAATCCATCCGGTTGGGACAGGTTTCCGTCTACGCCATTGTGGCGGGGAGTTCTCCTGTTGGCGCGCTGGCCATCAGCAAAAAGAGCGGATCATTGATGCAGCTGTACATCCAGCCACAATTCCGTGGCAGAGGATTTGCGAAGGCTGCGCTCTCCGCCCTCCCTTCCGTTGTCCGGAATCCGGAAGTGAAGTTCATCAACGTGGACGACGGCTATCTTCCGATGATCCATCTGCTCGGGCGATGCGGTTTTTTTCGCTTCGCCACGCAGCATGAGATGCAAACGATGGTGAAATCTGCTATAGTCTGAGGTGGTATGGCATATACGTACGCGTTGATGCAGGAAGACGAAACACCAGAGGTCTCCGCCTTGATGACCGCCAGCTTCCCAAAGAGCTACCGGCGAATCTTTTTCATCAAGCCGGAACATACCGTGGTCGCCAGGGAAGGAAACCAGGTGGTTGGCGGCATGAACATGGATGTGTTCTCCCTCCCCAACAAACGGAAAGTGGGATACCTGGGGTGGTTGTACGTCGAGAAGGATCATCAGGGACAGGGTATCGGCAACGCGTTGACGGAACAGGCCATCGCCCACCTGAAGGATGTGGGATGCACCGACATCATCGCCTGCGTGGAAGGAGACAACAGCTCCTCGCTGAAACAGTTCGCCAACCATGGGTTCACCATCATGTCGATCCGAGAGCAGGTCTCCCGCTTCGGCATCGGACTCCTCAAAGTCAACAAACGGGCTGCCCGCTTCTTTGACATGGGCTACTTTCTCTGGCATCTGTCCATCCCGGAAGAGATGGTGGAAGAGCCCAGGGACCAACGGCCGTTCGCTTTCACCGTCCTGTGCAACATCCTGTTGTGGTATCCCTGCCTGAAAGGCTGGAACTTGCTGAACGTGCTGTTTCCCGGTACGGTCGCCGATTGGACGCAGGATCCCTTCTACCAACGCAGTCCCCTGTTTCTTCTGTTGGTTCCCGTCTTCGCCCTGACGGTCCGTACGTTGTCCATGGAGATCTCGGCGCGGATCCAACAGACGGAAGTGACGTTCCTTTCCTGGGATACGGCGTGGCTCCTCGGCGTCCTGCTGCCCCTGTTGGTGGGAATTCCCTTCCCCGTGCCGGGCAATGTCTACATCGCAGGCACCCACTGGCGCAACAGTGACATGGATTCCGTGCTGTGCAGGATCGCCCGGACCGGACAGCTTGCCCTTGCGTTCCTCTGCCTGCCGCTGAAAGGATCCATCGCCCTGAGGTACTGCTATACGCTGATGTTCCTCGACTCGTTGTTCTTCTTCTACCCGTTTCACCGGCTTCAACTCCAGCAGGGTGAAGAAACGCGGGGCCGATTCGTTCATCATCCCGTCCGTCTCCGTCCTGATGGTCACCGTGATGTTGTGGTGATATTGCCCATCCTATTCCTTTTCAGTATCATTAGTTCCATCTATGGATGATGACGTTCCGATACCTGACCCTGAACCAAGGTGGCCGCTATGATTGCTGCCATTCTCTTTCTGTTGTTTCTTTCCGCAGCCTTCTCCGCCACGGAAACCGCCTATACCTCCCTGTCGATCATCGACCAGAAAAAGCTTGAGTCAAAGCGCTCCAAGAGCGCAAAGATCGCGCTTTCGTTCACCCACAAAAGTGATGTGATGCTGACCACCGTCTTGATCGGCAACAACCTGGTCAACCTCTCCCTCTCCGCGCTGGTCACCTCGATGACCATCTCCCGCTGGGGAAACGCCTATATCGGAGCGGCGACGGGAATCCTGACGCTGGTGCTGCTGGTCTTCGGGGAGATTTCCCCCAAGCAGATCGCCATGCACAACAGCGTGGGCATCGCTTTGGCGACCGCCATCCCATTGAAGATCCTGACCATCGTCCTGTTTCCCGTCATTTGGTGCTTCCGCCAACTGAGCAGGTTCATCAACTTCCTGTTCCGTGGTTCGGACAGCAAGCGGCTCACCCCGACCAGTCTGATGCACATCGCCGACGCGGCGGAGGACCAGGGAGTGGTCGACCAGTATGAGAGTGACCTGATGCAACGGGCCATCTACTTCTCCGAAACCCAGATCCGTACGGTGATGACCCACCGTACCGAGGTGTTCTGCATGGACGACTGCCTGACCATCCGGCAGGCGTTCCCCCTGATGGTGGAATCCGGTTTCTCCCGGGTTCCGCTGTACCACGGGAACCGGGAGAACATCACCGGCGTGCTGGTGCTGAAGGATCTGCTCTCCGCCCAGATCGTCCACGGGGATGCCGTCAAAATCTCCACGTTGGCGAAAAAACCACAGTTCGTGCCGGAATCGATGCACATCGACGACCTGTTCACCCGCTTCAAACGGCAGAACCTCAACATGGCCATCGTGCTGGACGAATACGGCGGGTTCTCCGGCGTCGTCACGATGGAAGACATCGTCGAGCAACTGTTCGGAGAAATCTACGATGAGCATGAGAAGAAGGAAGGCGATCTGGTCGTCCCCAGCACCCACAACCCCGGCTCGTGGATCGTCCAGGCGGACACGCCGATGCAACAGTTCATCGAGACACTGGACATCAACGAAGAGGAACCGGAGTTCCGCAGCGGCACCATCGCGAGCTATCTGTTGGATATCATCGGGGACATCCCCCGTATCGGACAAATCGTCACCACGCCGGCGGGGACGTTCCGCATCCTGGCCATGACGAAGAACCGTGTCGACACCGTCCTGTTCACCCCTGCCGTACCACCGGAAGACGAATAAGGGGTGGCCTGTACAACAACCGGTCTTTATTGTATATTGGGAAAGAATCGCCTTTACGTTGGCGATGAACGTAATTATTTATGAGGCAATTACTTAAATGAGCAACTATCCCTTCCATGAAATTGAAGTGAAATGGCAGAAGTACTGGGAAGACCACAAGACGTACCACGTAACGGAAGATCCTTCCTATCCCAAGGAAAAACGGAAGTACGTCCTGGACATGTTCCCCTACCCCAGCGGCGCTGGCCTGCACGTCGGTCATCCGGAAGGGTATACCGCCACGGACATCTACTCCCGGTACCTGAGGATGAACGGCTACAACGTGCTCCATCCGATGGGCTTCGATTCATTCGGCCTGCCGGCGGAGAACTACGCCATCAAGACGGGAACCCACCCCAAGGCGACGACGGAGAAGAACATCACCACGTTCACCCGGCAGATCAAGAGCCTGGGCTTCAGCTACGACTGGAGCCGTGAAATCTCCACCTGTGAGGCGGAATACTACAAGTGGACCCAGTGGATCTTCCTCAAGCTGTACAACAAGGGCCTGGCCTATGAGACGCAGAGCCCGATCAACTGGTGCCCGAACTGCAAGACAGGACTGGCCAACGAAGAGGTCAAGGAAGGAAGATGCGAACGGTGCGGCACCAAAGTGGAACGGAAAAACATCCGCCAGTGGGTGCTGCGCATCACCGCGTACGCCGACGAGCTTCTGAAGGACCTGGACAAGCTGGACTGGCCGGAATCGGTCAAGCTGATGCAGCGCAACTGGATCGGACGCTCGGTTGGAGCGGCTGTCTTCTTCCCGCTGGAGAAGTTCGACGAGAAGCTGGAAGTGTACACCACACGGTGTGACACGCTGTTTGGCGCCACCTACATGGTCATCTCTCCGGAACACCCGATGGTCGCCAAGCTGACCACCCCGGAACAGAAAGAAGCGGTGGAGGCGTACGTCGCCGCGTCAGCCCACAAGAGTGATCTGGAACGGACTGATCTGGCAAAGGAAAAGACCGGCGTCTTCTCCGGCAGTTACGCCATCAACCCGGTCAACGGGAAGAAGATCCCCATCTGGATCGCCGATTATGTGTTGATCAGCTACGGCACCGGCGCCATCATGGCCGTTCCGGCCCACGACACCCGTGACTGGGAGTTCGCCAAGAAGTTCGGGCTGCCCATCATCGAAGTACTGAAGAGCAAGGTGGACGTCCAGAAAGAAGCGTGGACGGAAGACGGAGAGCATGTGAACAGCGAGTGGCTGAACGGCTTGAACAAGCAGCAGGCCATCGACAAGATGCTCGCCTGGTTGGAAGAACACCACTGTGGCCACAAGGCGGTGAACTACAAGCTTCGTGACTGGGTGTTCAGCCGCCAGCGCTACTGGGGTGAGCCGATCCCCTTGGTCCACTGCCCGAAGTGCGGCGTGGTGCCGCTTCCCGAAGGACCAGCTCCCGCTCCGGCTGCCTGATGTGCAGTCCTACGAGCCGAGTGGTACCGGGGAAAGTCCGCTGGCCAAGATCGACAGCTGGGTGAACACCACCTGTCCGAAGTGCGGCGGACCGGCCAAACGGGAAACCAACACGATGCCCCAGTGGGCAGGTTCCTGCTGGTACTACCTCCGCTACATCGATCCGCACAACGACAAGCGATTCGTCGATCCGGAGAAAGAGAAGTACTGGATGCCGGTAGACCTGTACGTCGGCGGAGCCGAGCACGCCGTGCTCCATCTGCTGTACGCCCGTTTCTGGCACGAAGTGCTGTACGACCTCGGTCTGGTTTCCACACGGGAACCGTTCCAGAGACTGGTCAACCAGGGGATGATCACCAGCTTTGCCTACCAGAAAGAGGACAAGGCGCTGGTACCCATCGACATGGTCGAGGAAGTCACCCCCGGTGTGTTCAAGGACAAGGAAACGGGGGAAACGCTGGAACGGGTCACCGCAAAGATGTCCAAGAGCCTGAAGAACGTCATCAATCCGGATGACATCATCGCCACGTACGGCGCCGATTCCATGCGGATGTACGAGATGTTCATGGGACCGCTGCAGGTTTCCAAACCCTGGTCCACCGAAGGCTTGATCGGCATCTACCGGTTCCTGGACCGGGTGTGGAGGATCCACGAGGACAAGAAGGTCGTCGACCAACCAATTCCGGAGGATCTGGACCGTCTGCTGAACAAGACGATCAAGAAGGTGACGGAGGATACGGATTCCCTGAACTTCAACACCGCAATCTCCCAGATGATGGTGCTGGTCAACGAACTGTACAAATCGGACACCGTTCCGACCACGGTGTACGAGACGTTGCTGCTCCTCCTGTCCCCGTACGTGCCGCATCTTGCCGAAGAACTGTGGCAGCTTCAGGGGCACCAGCCATCGGTGACCAACCATTCATGGCCGACGTATGATGAGGAGAAGACCCACGATCCGGTGCAGGAAGTGGTCTTCCAGATCAACGGAAAGGTCAGGGACAAGGTTGCGGCGGACAAGACGGCCACCAAGGAACAACTGCTCGAAATGGCGAAATCCAGCGAGAAGATCCAGAAGTGGCTGGAAGGCAAGACGATCATCAAGGAGATCGTCATCCCCGGCAGGCTGGTCAACCTGGTGGTCAAATAAGACTCTGGAATTGAGGATCGAGCTCCGGCAACCTGCGGGTCCGGAGCTTTTTTTCGCTGCCTCTCTTGCCGTTTTCATGGTATGATAGGCCATGCAGGAGACGACGTTCCTCGTTTCGGAGGAAAAGGAATACCAGGACTGCCAGCTGGAGCGGGTTTCGGCAAGCGGTCTGACGCTTTCGGAAAGCTGGTTCCGACGGATCATTCTGGATCATTGCTGGTTTGACGGCACCAATTTTCAGGACGGCTCGTTCATCCAGACGACGTTCCGTTTCTGCGATTGTTCCGAAGCCGACTTCCGTGGATCCCATTTCCGGGAATGCCGGTTCGAAGGATGCAAGCTCCTCGGCGCCCACTTCAGTGACGCCGTCCTGGAGCAGTGCGTATTCACCGGATCCAACCTCTCCTACACCGACTGGCATCAGGCGACCTGGAAGCGGGGCATGTCGTTTTCGGACTGCGATCTGCAGGAAGGCGCGTTGACCTCCCTCACCTTCACCACCCCACCCGCACTGATCCGTTGCGACCTGACCGGCGCCTCTCTGACCGACACCAAACTCCAGGGGATCGACCTGTCCGGCACGGTGCTGGACGGCATCATCGTCAGCCCGGATTTCCGGGAATTGAAGGGGGCGAAGATCAGTCTCGCCCAGACGACGGCGCTGGCCAATCTGCTGGGCGTCACGGTGGAGGGATGACCATTTGCATTTCCTTGGGAAATCGCTATAGTACCCTATCATGATACGCTTCATGGTGCTGCTTCAGACGGCCGTCATGGCCTTTTCCTCCAACCTGTTCGGAGGCCTGGGCAACGATATCCAACAAACCTGCGGCATCACGCTGGAAGGACTGGGATGGATCCTTTCCCTCTCCCAAGCCGGCCTGATCATCGCCTTTCTGCTGTACCCCGCATTGATGCGCAAGGAAGGCCCGTACCGTACCATGATCATCGGGACATTCGGAGCGGCGGCAGGTTTCTTCCTGCTGGGCGCTTCCCGCACAGCATCGTTTTTCGCCGTGGCGTTCCTCCTGCAAGGCGTGCTGGGATATCCGTGGTCCAGCGCAAAATTCAGTGTCATCACGTTTGTTGACCGGACCAAACGGGAGCGGAACATCGCCACCATGCATCTGATCTACGCCATCAGCAGCATGTTTGCCGGCTGGTACATCTCCCGGATGAAGGGAAGCCACTGGTACCAGGCGTACTACCAGAATGGGATCGCCTGGCTCGTCCTGGGCTTTGTCTTCCTCTCTTTGCTGGGGAAAGCGAAACAGACTCCCGACCTGATGGTCCACCAAGGCACGGAGAAGAACCACCTGAAGGATGGATTCTCCCTGCTTGCCGAGCGTCCGTTCCGGCTGTTCTACCTGTCGTTGATCATCTCCGCCACGGTGGAGGGACTGACGATGATCTACCCGTTGTTGTTTTTGCAGCAGAGTCTGGGATCCACCGCGGCGGCGGTGGGGCTTGCCGTGACGCTGTTCCACGTCGGCATGACGGGCAGCCGCCTGCTCCTCATCCCCTTCTTCATCAAGTCAAAGCGCACCTGGACGATCATCGGCTCGCTCACCGCGCTGGTGGCGGCAAGCCTTGTGGCCATGTCCTTCGCGACCACCGTTCCGATGGCCTTGGTCACCCTGACGGTTGCCGGTTTTGGACTGGGAGCCCTCAACCCGATGGCCCAGATCGTGGAGATCCACTCCTGGCCGGATCGGGTCGACCAGGTGATGAACATGCACACCATCTCCGGGACCATCGGGAAACTGGTTCTCCCGGTGATCGTCGGAGCCATCTCCACACGAATCTCACAGGCGGCAGGAATCTTGTCCATCGCCATCATGATGCTACTGTCACTGGTGACGCTGGTACTGGCGAAACGGGCGTTGAACGCTTAAGGATTGGGGTTTTCCATCACCTTGGCCAGCCCACCCCGGCTGGTCTCCCGGTATAACGAAGGCAACGCCTGTCCGGTCTCCATCATTACTTCGATGATGGCGTCGAACGACACCCGGTGCCGTCCGTCTCCCAACAACGCGTAGGTGCTGTTGTCCAAGGCACGCATGGCGGCCATGGCGTTGCGCTCGATGCAGGGAATCTGCACTAACCCAAGCATCGGATCGCAGGTCAGCCCGAGATGGTGCTCAAGCCCCATCTCCGCGGCGTATTCCACCTGGAAGATCGAGCCACCCAACAGCTGGGTCGCAGCCCCGGCTGCCATGGCGCACGCCACGCCGACTTCCCCTTGGCAGCCCACTTCCGCCCCGCTGATCGACCCGTTGGTCTTCACCACGTTCCCGATGATCCCGGCGGTAAGCAACGCCCGGAGGATCCGGATCTTGGGGAATTTGTACTGCTCGGCGAGATAACGGAGCACGGCAGGAAGGACGCCGCAGGAACCGCAGGTCGGCGCCGTCACGATGGTGCCGCCGGCGGCGTTCTCCTCGGAGACGGCAAGCGCGTAGCTCAGCGCCAACGCCGTATTGCCGAACGGACCCTTGAAGTCCTTGGCCTTCTCGTTGTACTGCATCGCCTTGCGGGGCAGTTTCAATCCACCGGGAAGCACCCCTTCCGTATCCAGGCCGTTCTCGATGGCCTGACGCATCACCCCCCAGACGGTATCCATGTAGTCCAGGATTTCCGGACCCTCGAACTTCAGGGCGAATTCCCACAGTTGCATCCCTTCCTCGTTGCAGTAGGCGAGGATCTGCTTCATGTGGGTGAATTCCTTGGAATACACCTCCGGCGGCTCGCTGGACGAGTCCCCTTCAATGACCACCCGGCCGCCTCCGACGCTGTAGTACGTCTGGCTGCACAACTCTTTTTTCTCTGGATCCAACGCCGTGATGGTCAGCGCGTTGGGATGAAACGGCTTGAACTGGTCGGGGTACCAGGCGATGTCGATCTCCTTGCCCTTTGCGGCGAACACCTCGCGGATCGCCTTGTCCGTCAAATGGCCTTTTCCGGTCGCGGCCAGCGATCCGAACAGACTGGCTTGGTAGGACGCCGCATCCGGGTGTTTGGAGAGAAAATGCTGGGCCGCGAACCGCGGTCCCATGGTGTGGCTGCTGGATGGCCCGACGCCGATCCGATAGAGTTCATGGAGTGACTGCATTGCCCCTGCACTGTACTCCGAAACGAGGGAAAAGCCAAGACGGAACTACCAGACGGGGACGCTCCCGCACACTGGTGAACGAGGTGACGCTTTTCCCGTCCACATAGATGACGGCCACCAATCCCCGTTCCCTGCACAGGAAACGATGATACCCGTCGGAGAAGGTCATCTGAACGGGGCTGACCCCATCGTACCAGAAGTCGTCATCATCCTCACGTTCGGCGATCCAACGCCCGACGGGGATGTCCTGCACAGCCACGGGAACACGGGAAAGCGCCTGGATGGAGGATTCCTTTACGTGGTTGTTCAGAAGATCGGCGGCAAGCCTGGCCATATCCAGATCCCACAGGGAGACATCCCGCGCCTGAAGACGGGTCTGCAATTGGTCCGTATCCAGCAGGGAAAGGGTGGATCCATACGTACCGGAGAGATCGAGCAGATACCCGGCCAGCCTTCCCCGCTCCTGCGTCAACACCACTTCTTTTTGGGATGCGTCCAACCACCCCCCGAACGGTTGGCATTCACCGAGCGGCGTGACGGTGACGAACACCGTCCTTCCGTACGGAACGTATACGGTGGCGTTCCGCTTTCCTTCATCCAACCGTGTTTCCTGACCCGTCGAGGTAACGAGGCTCATCCACATCAGGTTTTCCGATGCTTCCCAGCGATGAGCGGGGATACGTACCGTCACCGGCCGGACGGCAAGCGGATGGTACGAGCAGGAAGAAAACAGGAGAAACAACAGGAAAACGGTCGTCTTCATGCCAGAAATACCGTGCAAGTTGGGGAATTGGTTGACCAAATACCAACATTTTGTATCCCCAATTACATTTTTATACAATCATCTCTGCATATATATCAAAATATGCTATACTGCGCCGCAAGAGGTTCCCCATCCATGGAAGCATATCTGCAACAAGCAAATCTGCCGGTCCTGTACGTCATCGTAGGAGTGATCCTTCTGTTTGTCGTCGGACTGTGCGTTGTGTTCATCCGAAAAAGTTATCGTGCCGGACGGAAGCTTGGGATGTCCAAGGAAGTGCTCAACAGGGCCATCACCTCGTCGGTGACGTTCACCATCCTTCCTTCCATCTCCATTCTGCTCGGCGTCATCGCCTTGTCGGGAAGCCTGGGGCTCCCCGCCTCCTGGCTCCGTCTGTCCGTCGTCGGCAACCTGCAGTACGAAACAACGGTGGCCTCCATCGCGGCAACCGGCATGGGGAAGCAACTGGATGCAGCCATCCTTACCACGGATGACCTGGTGACGATCCTCCTTGTCATGACCATCGGCATCTGCTGGGGCTGCATCCTTTCCATCGCCACGCTGAAGCAGTACGCAAACAAGATCAAGAGCAAACCGGTGGCGACCGGCTCAACCAAGAAATCGTTCAGCTCTTACGCCATGGTGGCGATGTTCATCGGCATGTGCGCCACATTCTGCGGCAGTTACGTGGCCACCGCCATCGCGTTCCGTCAGTTCATCCCGCTGTTCACCGCCCTGATCTCCGCCTTGGCCATGGGGGTGTTCGAATACTTCTCCAAGCGGAAGAACGTGACGGCGCTGGACAGTTTCTCGCTTGCCGGCAGCATGTTGATCGGCATGACGTCCGCCGTCCTGTTTTCCCTGGGAGGCATCGTATGAAAGAGATGGCGTTTGATTTTGACCAATACGAGAATGAGGTTCACCGGACGGGCCGCATCGGGCTGTCCATCGGCATCCTGTTGCTGTTCGTCGCCCCGTTCCTGTTCGCGTTTTTCCTGCACGCCCACTTCAACATGAAGGGGTTCTGGCCGGCTCTCGTGCAGGTCCTGGTGATCTACGTCCCGTCAAGCATTGTGGAATACCTGGTGTACGTCCCGCTGCTCGGACCGGGGGCATCCTACCTGAGTTTCATCACCGGCAACATCTCCAACATGAAACTGCCCTGCGCGTTCACCGCCCGGGACATCGCCAAAACGGAAGTGGGGACGCCGGAAGACGAGATCATCACGACGCTGTCCGTCGCCACTTCCTCGCTGGTCACCATGCTGGTGATCTTCCTGGGGGTGCTGCTGCTCATCCCGCTTACCCCGATCCTGCAGAACCCGACGCTCCGCCCGGCATTCGACAACCTGCTGCCCTGCCTGTTCGGCGCACTGGCCATGCAGTACTTCAAGAAGAATCCGATCCTCTCCATCTTCCCGATGCTGTTCATCGTGATCCTGTGCAGTCTGGTCCCCAGCCTGATCGCGTCCTCCACGACGCTGCTCATCCCGAACGGCGCCATTTCCATCGGTCTTTGCTACCTGATGTATCGCTTCACACCCCAGATGATCAAGGAGATCAAATAACATGAACGAACGAGCCCAAACGTATGCCGAAAAGCTGCAGAAGATGATCCAGTGTGAGACGGTGTCCATCAAGGATGTCGTCCAGCTGGAGAAATTCGAGAAGTTCCACACGGTTTTGAAGGAGAACTTCCCCCATGTGTTCGAAACCTGTGAGATCCATCAGTTCGAGGATGGTTCCCTCCTGTTCAAATGGGCGGCGAAACAACCGACCGACGCTCCGATGATGCTGATGAGCCACCAGGATGTCGTCGCCGCAAACGCCAACGACTGGACCCATGCGCCGTTCTCCGGAGACATCGATGAGGCGGGGAACATCTGGGGCCGTGGAACGGTGGACACCAAGGGTTCGCTGTTCTGCATCTTCCAGGCGGTGGATGAGTTGATCGCCGATGGATGGGAAAACCACGGGGACCTGTACATCTCCAGCTCCGCCGGGGAAGAGGTCCTTGGACCGGGGGCGAAACAGTCCAACGACCTGCTCGCATCCCAAGGGGTGCGTCTGCAGCTCGTCATGGACGAAGGCGGGATGATCACCCACGAGCCGCTGTCCGGAGCCAAGGGTACGTTCGCCATGATCGGCTGTCTGGAAAAAGGAACCGGCAACTACAAGTTCATCGCCCACGGCAGAGGCGGCCACGCCTCCGCACCGGGCAAGAACACGCCGCTTCCCCGCTTGGGCGCGTTGATGGATGACATCGAGAAGCACCCGCCGTTCACCCCGAAGATGAACTCCGTCACGATGGAGATGCTCCGAAGACTGGGAACGAAGACGGGGGGCCTGCAGGGCTTCCTGTTCCGTCACGCCAAAGGGTTCTCTCCGCTTCTGACCAAGCTGCTGTACAAGACCAACCCCTCTGGGGCGGCCATGGTGGCCACCACCATCGCGTTTACCACCGCCAAGGGTTCTGACGGTCTGAACGTCATGCCCCAGGAAGCGTATGTGACGGCGAACGTCCGGTTCATCCCCCACCAGGGAGTGGCGGAAACCACCAAAATTCTTGCGGAGAAAGCCAAGAAGCATGACCTGGAGATGCAGGTGATCAACAGCACCGAACCGTGTCCGGTGGTGGCCGTCACCACGGCGGAGTTCCGCCTGCTGGAAGCGACGGTCAAGGAAGTGTTCCCATCCGTCATTCCCTGCCCGTACGCCATGACCGGCGGGACGGACTCCCGGTTCTTCACCCCGATCTGCGACAACATCTACCGGTTCGCTCCGTTGGAAGTGACCAAACAGCAGATCACCTCCATCCACGGCGTGGATGAGAACATCAGCGCGGAGACGCTTCCCGGCGGAGTGGATTTCTACAAGGTGATCGTCAAGAAGTGCCTTTCCGGTCTTTGAGATCGGAGAGGTACGCGGCCCGGTACCGGGCGAAGAGATCACAGAACGCGTCACTGCGGTAATCGGCGTACGTCCAGGGAAGGGCGTTGAACCGATGGCCGTAGTAGATCAACGTCACCTCGGCGTAGATGCCGTCGGACAGTGGAATGCGGTGGGCGCGGTTCTTTGTCGTGGCAAGGATGAAAGAGCCTGCGCTGAGGATTCCCGGATCCAGGTTGATCGTCCTCCCTCCATCCTTGATGAACTGTTCCTCAAGATCGTTGGTCTCCCGTTTGATGGCGGCCAGCCGTCCCGGGTCGACCAGATCGCGGAAGACCAGGAAGTACCGCTCGGGCCGCCCCCCCATCTCCCCATCGTAGTAATCGGTGTAGGAGAACGGGGTATGGGGGCTTTCCGTCAACACCGGACCATATGAGGCCTGAAGCGCTGCAAGCAACCGGGGGTGTTGTTCCTCGTTGGTGGAAAGCACCCCGATGACCAACCGCTCCGGCGTGAACGGAACAATGGCTCCCATGATCTCACCCGGCGAAGAATACGCCGTGCTGCCGAAGCGTCTGGGTGGCTCCCTTCAGCTCCTCCACCACATCACGATAGGCCGCTTCATTGGGAATCTCCGTTTCGATGAAGAACGAATACTCCCACGGCTTGCCCAGAATCGGCCGGCTTTCCAGTTTCTTCATGTTGAGTTTGTGGACGGACAAGACGTGCAGCGCGTCAAACAACGCGCCCGGCTTGTCGTTCACGCTGAACGACATGACGGCCCGGTTGGGGATGTTGGAGGAGATGAACGTCGCCTCGTTCTCCTCACGGCAGATCACATAGAAACGGGTGTAGTTGCTGGGGTTGGTCTCGATGCCTTCACGCAGCACCTCCATCTTGTGGTACGCCGCCGCCGGAGCTCCGGCGATGGCGGCCTTGCTCCGGTCTCCCGTCGCCTTGATGAACGCCACGGCTCCCGCCGTATCGTAGTAGGAGACAGGCTTGGCCTGGGGCAGTTCCTTCTCCAGGAACCGGGCGCACTGGGCCAGCCCCTGGGGATGGGAATACACCTCGCGGATATCTTCCATCTTGGTACCGGGGATGACCACCAGGCTGTGGATGATCCTGACCTGCTGCTCTCCCACCACTTTGATGCCCGGATGGAGCGCCAGAAGATCCAGCGTGTCATAGATCGTGCCGCCCAGGGTGTTTTCCACCGGAACGACACCGTACTTCACTTCCCCTTTGTCCACCGCATCGAACACATCCTTGAACGTCGGGCAGGGGCGTACCGCTGTTTTTTCGCCGAACAGGCGGGTGACGGCCAATTCGCTGTAGGCGCCACGCTCTCCCTGGAACGCCACGGCATCCTGCATCTGCGGGGTGACATCCACCTCGGTGGTGGTGATCAACGAGGTGCGGGGGATCCGCTCCAGGCTCTTGCCGACCACCGGAGCCAACGCCTCCACATCACGCATCAGTTTCTCGAACTGCTGGGGATACAGTGACTGGGGGCCGTCGCTCAACGCGACATCCGGATGGTCATGCACCTCGACGATGATGCCTGACGCGCCGCTGGAGATGATGGCAAGGCTCATCGGGTTGACCAGATCCCTCAGGCCGGTGGCGTGGGACGGATCCCCGATGACCGGCAGGTGGGTCAGTTTCTGCACCACCGGGATGGCGGAGCAGTCCAACGTGTTGCGGGTGGCGCGCTCATAGGTGCGGATACCCCGCTCGCACAGCACCACCTGGTCGGTGCCGCTGCTCATCAGATACTCGGCGGCCATCAACCACTCCTCGATGGTGGCGGCGATGCCCCGTTTCAATAGGACGGGCATCCCGGTCTTCCCCACCGCTTTGAGAAGCTCGAAGTTTTGCATGTTCCGCGCGCCGAT
The DNA here is from genome assembly GCA_022482495.1 of Sphaerochaeta sp. Classification (NCBI taxonomy): domain Bacteria; kingdom Pseudomonadati; phylum Spirochaetota; class Spirochaetia; order Spirochaetales; family Sphaerochaetaceae; genus Sphaerochaeta; species Sphaerochaeta sp. The sequence continues at coordinate 45,102 of JAKVPA010000002.1, forward strand.
CTGGAACATGTCCACGTAGTCCTTCATCATGTCGACGTTGGATGGACTGACGATCTCGGTGGTCACCGGCATATCGTACTTCTCACCGGCTTCCTTCAGGTATTTCAACCCTTCCTCGCCCAATCCCTGGAACGAGTACGGGCTGGTCCGCGGTTTGAACGCTCCGCCACGGAGCATCACCGCGCCGGCGTCCCGGACCAGGGATGCGATCCGCATGATCTGGTCGCGGCTCTCCACGGCGCACGGACCGGCGATGGCGACGATCCGCCCTCCGCCGATCTTCACCTTCCCCACCGAGACGATGGTGTCTTCCTTCTTCAGTTCCCGGCTGGCAAGCTTGTAAGGTTTGGAGATGGGGATGACCTTCTCCACGCCGGGGAGCAGTTCCACTTCCCGGGGATCGATCCTGCAGACACCAACGGCGCCGAACACCGTCTCCTCAGCTCCGACAATCTCATGGACCTGCAGTCCTTTGGAAGAGAGGAAACTCCTCAAATCATGTTTCTGCTGGTCGGTGATGTTTTTGTTCAGTACGACAATCATACGGAAAATGCTAGAATGTTCAGCGGAAAAAAACAAGCGGGGGATGAAACGGCATCCCCTGTTCGGGTATACTGAAACCATGACAGAAGCAGCATGGGACGCAATGTTCGACCGGATGCGGAACGCAGTCGTCCAGGCGGGAGGGGATCTTCCCTCCGTCTCCCAGATCGCCCGGGAAAAACAGGATCCCTACCGGGTGCTGATCAGCACATTGCTGTCGCTCCGGACCAAAGACCAGGTGACGCTGGAAGCATCCCGAAGGCTGTTCGCCCTGGCGGACACCCCTCAGGCGATGGTGCGCCTCAGCCAGAAAGAAATCGAACAGGCGATCTTCCCCGCAGGCTTCTACCAGCGCAAAGCCCAGCAGATCCTCTCCATCTCCCACCTGCTGATCGATCGGTACGGCGGAGCCGTGCCGGCCGACCAGAAGGCGTTGATGGATCTTCCCGGCGTGGGAATCAAGACGGCCAACCTGACGCTGAACCTGGGTTTCGGCATCAACGCGCTCTGCGTCGACTGCCATGTGCACCAGATCGCCAACCGGATGGGCTGGGTGAAGACCAAAAGCCCGGAAGAGACGGAAAAAGCGCTGCAGAGCGTCATGCCACCCAAACACTGGATCCCGATGAACGAACTGCTGGTATCCTTCGGACAACTGGTCTGCACCCCGGTCAGTCCCAAATGCTCCCGTTGCCCGGAAGCGGGCCACTGCCCAAAGATCGGAGTTACGAAAGCGCGATGAACCCCTTGGCTTTGGCCAGGAAGAACGCGCAGATCGTCTTGGCGTCCTTGACGGTACCGTCCAGAATCATCGACTGCACCTCGGCGGGCGTCTTCCACATCACCTGGATGAACTCATCGTCGTCCAAATGCCGTTCCCCCTGGGTAAGACCGGTGGCGAGAAACAGGAACAGTTTCTCCGTCACCATACCGGGGGACGGATACACTTCCCCCAGAGGCAGCATCGTGTTCGCCGTGCACCCCGTCTCCTCCTGAAGTTCCCGACGGGCTCCCGCCTCCGGAGACTCCGGACCCTTGTCCCGTTTTCCCGCGGGAATCTCGATACACTCCTTTCCCATGGCGTACCGGTACTGCTTCTCCAACGCGATCTTTCCTTCCCCGTTGATGGCCAGTACCGCCACCCCGCCGGGGTGGTTGAGCAGATGGTATTCCCGTACCGTCCCGTCAGGAAGCCGAACCCCTTCTTCGGTGAACGACCAGAACGATCCCTGCAACAACGTCTTTTTGGAAACCGTCTCAACCATGGCAATCCTCTCCCTCTACATGGAAAAAGGGCGCCGGAGCGCCCCTTTCCCGATTGTTGTATGCTCCTCAGCCGCGAAGCGCCCCGCCATAGGCGGAGACGGTGGCGGACAGAACGATCACATGGACCAGGAACGTCTCAAGCCACACCATGAAGCTGACGAAATCGTTGATGTCGCCGAAGCCGTCGACAAAATCGGCGAAGATGATGGTGAGCGCCCAGATCACCATCAAAATGATCATGGAGACGGTGACCACTTTGCCGGGAATCTGCTTGATGAACATCGAGGCCAGCACGCACAAGCCCGCCAGGAAAATCACCGCGCCGACGATAATGACAAAACTGTCACCCGCTTTGCCGAACAGATCAGCGACAAACGTATACAGATGACCGATCGCCTGCCCACTCTTTCCTTTGACAAATCCTTCGACGCCCATGGCGACGAACATCAGGCTGATGATGATCTTCAGCACACTCTGTTGGTCTTTGACTGCCACTCTTTGCTGCCATACACTTCCTTCCTTTCCGAACGTTTTCGTACAGGAACAGCTGTTCCCGACACTCTGTCTGGATGGTACACGAAACATTCCCGCTTGGCTAGAGACTCAGAACGAGGCCTCCACCACGCCGGCCACCGCCTCCGGTTTGCCCAGCGTATAGTAGTGGACGCCCGGTACCTGATGGGAAAGCAGATCCTTGGTCTGCATGATGGCCCACTCCACTCCGACGGCCTTGATCGCCTTCAGGTCGGGTGCCTTCTGCACCGCATCGGCAAGATCCTTGGGAATGTCCACGTGGAACGTCTGGGGAATGGTCTCCAGATCCTTCCTGCTGGAGAGCGGCTTCAGGCCGGGGATGATCGGACAGGTGATGCCCGCCGTGCGGCAGGCGTCGACGAACGCGTAGTAGCGGGCGTTGTCATAGAACAGTTGGGTGACGACGTACCCCGCCCCCTTCTCCACCTTCCGTTTCAGGTTGGCGATGTCGTCTTCCCCGTTGGGTGCCTCGGCGTGCTTTTCCGGGTAGCCCGCCACCCCGATGCAGAAATCTGTGGCGACCGGCGCTTTCACCGTCTCTTCCAGATATTTCCCATGGTTCAGATCGACGATCTGCCCGACCAGTTGGTCGCTGTGGCTCCACCCGCCGGGGACCGGAACGAACCGCTTCTGGCCGGCCGGAGGATCGCCACGCAGGGCCAGGACGTTGTCGATCCCCAGAAAATTCAGCTCCACCAGGCTGTTCTCGATCTCCTCGGCGCTTTGGCCGCCGCAGATGATGTGGCTGACCACCGGAATGCCGAACGTATACTGGATCAACGCGGAGAGGGCAACCGTCCCCGGCCGCTTGTGGACCACCTTCCGTTCCACCAATCCGTCCGGCCGGTCGACATACACCACCTCGCTCTGATGGTTGGTGATGTTGATGTACGCCGGTTGGTATGCGCTGAGCGTCCGGATGGTCTGCAGCAATGACTGGATGTTGGCTCCCTTCAACGGGGGAACGACTTCAAAGGTGAACAGTGGTTTTGTCGCCTTGGCAAGAATCTCAGTGACTTTCATCTTCCGCAACCTCCTGGATGAACGGGACCAGCTGGTCCGCCGGCACCCTTTTGCATCGGGCATAGTGTTCCAATTGCCGACGGGATATCTTTCCTACGGAGAAATACCGGACCATCGGAGCGGCAATGACCACGGCGCAGATCGACGAGGGAGGATCCATCGCATAGGTTTCCGTCAGACGTACCCCGATCCTTGCGGTGGCGTCCAACGCGTCGAACAACGTCCGCTTCTCACTGTGGTCCGGACAGGTGGGATACCCCGGTGCCGGACGGATCACCGCCGTCTGCGCGCCCCACGTTACGATCATCCGCCGTTGGGTCTCTTCGGCAAGCACTTCGGCCATCCGGTCGTACAGCATCTGCCCAAGCAGGCGGCGGTACGGATCCTGTTCCTCCCATCGGGCAAGCTCGCTGGAGACGACGAACAGTCCCGCCGTATCATTCTCCCGGGCGATGAAATCGGCAAGGCACAGCCCGGTGGCTTCGTTGCGGAGAAAATGGAAATCATGGTCCCCGATACGCACCGTCATCCGGTCGCTGGAGGCGGGGAAGATCCCATAGACGGCCCGGCAGCCGGCACGAAGGCTGTCCAGAAACGCGGGCTCAGAGAGAAGCGCTTTGCCGTCCCGCACCACACGCTCCGCTTCCTCACTTCCCCACGGTACGTTCCAGGCAAGGGTGAACTCCTTCCAGTTGATCGTTGCCGTCAATTCCTCCACCGGGAAATGGTCGACCTGGAAGACCCCATGCACCGGACTTTGCGAGCCATGGGGATTCTGCCTCTGAAGCGTCAGCGCCTCTTCGAGCGAATGACGCTGCAAAGGCTCTTTGGGGACCCGCATCGTCTGATACGCTTCCTTGATGCTCTGAAAATAGGATTCCCTGTCTTTTCCGACTGCCTTCATGGCGGCCAAAGCCATCGCCGAGGCGTCTGTCGTCTGGATCACCGGAGCATCGTACAGCGGAACGAGTTTCAGGGCGGTGTACAGCGGACTGGTCGTCGCGCCTCCGACGAAGATCGGGATCTGGGAGCCACGCTCCTGGAAGTACTGGATCGTCCGGGCCATCTCGCCAAGGGATGGGGTGATCAACCCGGAGAGGGCCACCAGGTCGGCATGGCAGGACGCGGCTTCCTCCCAGATCCGTGGGGCGTCCACCATCACCCCGAGGTCATGCACCTCGAAGTTGTTGCAGGAGAGGACCAATGAGACGATGTTCTTGCCGATGTCGTGCACATCCCCTTTCACCGTGGCAAGGACGACCTTCTTCTTCGCCGCTCCCTCCACCTGTTTCCCCAAAAGGGTTTTCTGGATCTTCGGTTGGAGGATGTCCACCGCCTTGCGCATCGTCCGGGCCGAGCGAACCACCTGGGGCAGGAACAACTTTCCTTCTCCGAACAACGTCCCTACCGTTCCCATGCCGTCCATCAACGGACCTTCCACCAGGGAAAGCGGATCCTCGCCATCCAATGCGGCCAAGTCCTGGGAGAGCAGGGAATCGTCCCCATGGACCACCGCCTGGGTGAGTCGTTCTTTGGGAGGGAGCGTTTTCCACGCTTCCACTTCTGTTTTCGTTTTGACGGGGGAGCCACTGGGGACCATCACGCCGGCAAGGGCGATGAGAGCCTCGCCACTGGCGTGGTCCCCGATGCGAAGCGCCCTGCTGATGATCTCCCGTTCCTCCGCTCCGATATGGGAGACATCCCGGTCCATCCCGGGATTGATGATGGCCATATCCAGACCGGAAAGGTCCAGGAAGACGGAATGCATGGCGCCTCGGATGGCGTTGTTTCCACGGAACGCGAAGGAGAGGTTGCTCACGCCGCCACTGACATGGACCTGGGGGATGTGCTGGTGGATCCACGCGACCGCTTGGATGAAATCCCGGGCGTAGCCGTCATGTTCCGGCACGCCGGTTGCGATGGCCAACACGTTGGGATCGATGATGATGTCTTCCGGCCTGATGCCCGCGCCAAAGAGCAGATCACAGCTTCTGCGGGCGCAGGCGATCTTCCGCTCCAACGTATCCGCCTGACCCTGCTCGTCAAACAACATCACCACCATGGCGTGCCCGAAGCGCTGGATCTCTCGGGCATGATCCAGGAACACCGCCTCCCCTTCCTTCAGGGAGATGGAGTTGATGATGCACCGGCCCTGGATCTCTTCCATCGCCGCCTGGATGACGGAAAAGTCGGAAGAGTCGATCATCACCGGGATGCGGTTCACCGAAGGATCGCTCTGGATCATCCGGAGGAAGGTGACCATCGCGGTTTTGGCGTCCAGAAGCGGGGCATCCATGCAGATGTCCAACACATCGGCGCCACGATCCACTTCGTCCCGGGCGATGGCAAGCGCCTCGTCCCAGGCGCCGTTCGCGGCAAGCTTGGCGAACTTCGCCGAGCCCGCCACGTTGGTCCGCTCCCCGATGACGAACAACTTCCCCTTCTCGGGGGAACGGACGTCCAACGAGGCAAGGCGCAACGCATGGTCATCCTTTTCGGGTATCTGCGGCTTCTTCCCTGCTACCAGCTGTTTGATGGCCCGGATATGATCCGGAGTGGTGCCGCAACAGCCCCCGACGATATTCAGGTCCGGTACCACGGAAGCAAGCGTAGCGGCGAACTCATCCGCCCCGACCTGGTAGTTCCCTTCCTGGTCAGGGAACCCGGCGTTGGGATGGGCGGAGACGAGAAACGGGGATGTGGCGGCCAATTGGCGGATCTTGTCCGTCATCTCCTTCGGTCCGGTGGAACAGTTCAACCCCAGGGAGAACAGGGGGTAGCCGCTCAGGGAGACGATGACGCTCTCAAGGCTCTGGCCGGCAAGCGTCCGGCCACTCTGGTCACTGAAGGTCATGCTGACCATGAGGGGGATGGTCCGGCCGTTCGCCTGCATCGCTTCCCGGCACCCATGGATGGCGCTTTTGGTCACCAACGTATCGTACTGCGTTTCGATCAAGAAGAGATCGACACCACCATCCAGCAGCGCTTCGGCCTGCTCTCGGTACATGGCGACGAATTCAGAAAAGGTATGCCGCCGATAGGTGGGGTCCTCCACGTTGCCGGCAAGGGAGAGTGATTCTTTCCCCGGCCCAATGTCTCCGGCGATCCACGCCTCCCGCCCGCCCCTGGCCCGCCGGGCGATCTCGCAGGCGGCAAGGTTGATGGCCCGCACCTCTTCAGCCAAGCCGTATTCCTCCAAGGAAAAGCGGGTGGCGCAGAACGTATTGGTCTCAATGATGTCCGCTCCTGCGTCCAGATAGGCGCGGTGGATCGATTCGATCACCTCCGGCCGGTTCAAGTTGAGCAGTTCATTGCAACTGGGTTCGTTGGTCTGGGTGCGCGCATTCCAGAACGCCGAAGCATCCAGATGGTGCGCCTGGATCATCGTGCCCATGGCGCCATCCAGCACCAGCACGCGTTCCCTTGCCGCCTCTCTGATATCCTTCATAGCGAAACCACCTCCAAATCTCCCGCCACGGCAAGCTTGTCACCGCACAGCGCCAGAAATCCCTTTACAGTATGCAATATTTTCGCCTGCCGCGCCACCGAAGGGAGGTCATTCTCCCCATGCACCCGGTTGCAGAACGCCGTGGCGTACGCATCGGCCAGGGCCGCGTCCTGACAGGCGACCATCACGGCATCGGCAGATCCGAAACTCAACGAAGGTCCCGTCGTACCGCTGGAGGTGGCGATTCCGATCGGACAGGATGAAGGAAGAACACGGATCCCGATTCTCCCATCCAGCGGGTTTCCCGGTGCGACCACCTTCACCACGATGGATTCCCGGACATCCACAAACAGATCCCCGCCGTTCTCCACCACCACTTCATCCAGAGAGAACCGCCGCTTCAGCGCCGATCCCACCTCTTGGGCGATGGCTCCGGCCACCGAGGCCATCGGGCCGACCCCGGCGGCTCTTCCCGCCTGGAGCATTGCAGCCAAGAGAGGTGTTTCTCCATCGCCGGCAAGCGGCGTCAGGCTTGTCAGGAATCGAGGGTCAGAGGCGGAACGGATCTGGCTACGAAGTGACACCACCAGGTGTCGTGCCGCATCCCGGATCCGGCCGGAATCCACAGAGGGCGTCCATCCGATGAAAAGATCGGTTTCCTGCACACTGAACGTGACGGTGGAAAACCGTCCATCCAACATTCCGTTCCGATAGGTGCGTTCCTGATACATTACGCCACGGAGAACAACCGGAGCGGACAGGCGTGGACGCACAGCCCGCAGACCACGCACCGGGATGGGTCGTACACCAGATGGGCATCCTTGTCCAGCGACAGCGCCCCGCTCTGGCAAACAGCGGTACAGGAACCGCAGTGCACGCATTTATCCTGCACAAACAGGATGTCAGAGGCCATCGGAGAGACGGTGACTCCATAGCTTTCCAGCCATGCCACGGCATCTTTCAGATGGGAGGCCGTTCCCTCAAACTCCACCACCAGCATGCCGCCCTTGCCGCTTGCCACATCGGCGTTGAGGATGTTGATCTCCAGATCATACGACTTGACCAGTTTTCCCACCACCGGCTTGTCCACCATCCGTGGAGAGAACCGAAGCGTATACCTGCGTTTCATACTTCCTCCTTTTGCCGCGGCTCCAACGGCCGCACAGAGCTTTCCGTGGGAAATGACGCCACCGGTTCGGTAAGCAGGAATTTCCCATCCTTGATCCATCCGGAGAGAATACCGGCGATCTCCCGGGCTTTTGCCAGGGAGGACATCGGGGCGGTATGGACCGTCCGGCCGTCAAGCTGAATGCGTCCGCTGCGCAGCTGTTCATAGTTGGTCCGGGCGATGGCGGGATGCCCGCTCTGGGCATAGTCACACACCACCGTCTCGATCTCCCGGTTGCTGATGGAAAGCCGCGTCGCCATTTCCTCGTCCAGCACCGGGATGGGGATCCCCAGTCCGACGAACATCGACACGCCGTACTTGTAGAAGTACGCGGCGCGCAGATATTCGGTGGTCATCTCCTTGGCGTTCCCCACCACGGCCAAGGTGGCCGCTCCTCCAAGGGGAATGCCTTTGTCGTTCCGCTTCTGCATCGTATTGAACTGGGTGCCGTTCCAGACGACGTATCCCGTCGCCCCCCCAAGGAAGATCCGTGTCCCGATGCCAATGGTCCGCAGGTATGGATCGTTGAGCAGTGGGGAAAGCTCGCCGGAAGTGGAATAGGTCACGTTGTTCCGATGGGGCAGCAGGCACCCCATGTAGGTGTACATGATGGCATCCGACCCATTGGTCGCCGCCGCGTAGTTCTGGTAGGCGTTGCGGGGATTGAACAGGTAGAACTCGTTGACCGTATCCTTGGTGATCCAGGTGTCGATCTCCTTGGTCGGATAGCAGTCCGTCCCTTTTCCCCGTGCATGGAGATGCACCTGCTTGCCGTCGACCAGATCCTGGATGACGTTGGCGCCGCCGTAGGCGTTGTCGTACCGGCTCTCCGCCGTGGCTCCGATGTAGCTGTCCACCGCGGCCAGCCCTTCGTAGCAGTCCACCCCGTTGATCTCGATCTCTTCCATCCGGATTCCCGGCTTCCAATGACCGAAGTTGATCACCGCGCCGGATGAGCACATCGGCCCGAACGTCGCCGTTGTGACGACATCCACTTCCTTGGCCAAGGTGGCGCAGTCCTTTTCCTTGGCAAGACGGGTGAATTCCTCGGCGGTCATCACCACCACCGAACCGTTCGCGATCTTTTCGTTGATTTCCCTAATGGTCTTGGCCATCCGTTCCTCCGATCGTCATCACGTTGATCAAATGATAGGCAGGTACTTCGTACGGATGGGCGCGCTTCAGCGCTTCCACCGCCTGGGCGGCGTGCAGTTCGTCCACCACCACCTCGATGCGGTACTCCACGACCTTTTCCAGCTTTCCGACCTTGCCGAGAAACGGATCACTCCCAAACAACGGGCGGAACTGCCCTTCCCCTTTGACCGTCCAGCAACAGTGGTCATAGCCGTCCATACATCCGCATCCTGCGTCAAACAACGCCTGCTTGACCGCCTCCAGATGGGATTCGGGCACATACGTTACCAGTACATACATATGGTCATGGTATGCCGTTCTTTCCTCAGGAGCAAGTGAAAAAGGAATACGGAATGCATGCAGATGCAAAAAACGCATCATCCTTTGACGGAACCGACCAGCACTCCTTTGACAAAGAACCGTTGGACGAACGGGTAGATCATGATGATGGGAAGCGTGGAGACCAGAATGACGGCGCTCTTGATGGACAGGGACAACGCCCCTTTGTCGGCGCCGCCGGCCGAGCCGGCGTCTCCGCCGAGCATCGTCGTCCCGTTGACGATGTTCCGGAGGAACAGCATCACCGGGAACTGGGAGCTCTTCAGGTAGATCAACGAATTGAACCAGTCGTTCCAGAAAAAGACGGCGGTGTACAGGGCGATGGTGGCGATCCCCGCCCCGGAGAGCGGAAGGACGATCCTGACCAGGATTCCTCCATAGTTCAGGCCGTCGATCACCGCGGCTTCCTCGATGTCCTGGGGAATTGATTTGAAGAAGTTGATCAACAAAATCAAATTGAACTGGTTGATGCAGAACGGGATCAGAATTGCCCACCGGGTGTTGGCCAGGTGGAGGTTGCTGATCAACAGGTAGTTGGGGATCATGCCGCCGGAGAAGAACATGCTGAAGATCACCAGCTTCATGACGAACTTGTTCCCCCGAAGCCAACTTTTGGACAGGGGATAGGCGAACAGGATCGTCATGGCCAGGGCGATCAACGTGCCGAACACCGTGTAGAAGATCGTGTTCCCATAGGCCCGGAAAAAGTTGGGATAGGAGAAGATCTGGCGGTACGCCTGGAGATTCACCCCCCGTGGGATGATGAACACCTCTCCGTTGACGATCGCCTCCGATGAGGAAAGGGAGGCGGCAATGATGTACAAAAATGGCACCAGGCAGATCAACAGCACCAGGAACATCACGATATCGATGCAGGTGTAATAGGCGATGGTTTTCGGGGTCTTGTACGTCTTCATGGGCACCTCAGTAGATGCTGTCGCCGGTAAGTCTGCGGGACAGCGCGTTGGACGAGGCGACGAGGATGACACCGATCACCCCGGTGAACAGGCCGATGGCCGTCGCGTAGGAATAATTCTGGTTGGCAAGCCCGGTACGGTACACCAGGGTATCCAGGATATCCGACACGCCGCTGTTCGCCGGCGTGTACATCAGCAACACTTTCTCAAAGCCCAGGGAAAGCAGACGCCCGACGTTCATGATCAACATGATCATGATGGTCGGCAGGATGGACGGGATGGTCACGTACCAGATCTGCTGCCAGTGGCCCGCCCCGTCAATCGTCGCCGCTTCATACAGTTCCTGCGGGATGGAGGTGATGGCAGCCAGGTAGATGATGGCCGTCCACCCTGTGTACTGCCAGGTGTCCAGCAGGACGTAGATCCTGCGGAAATACCGGGGATCATTCATATAGTAGACCGGCTCTTTGCCGGAAAGCGACGAAAGAAAATGGTTCAACACGCCGGATGAGGGGGAAAGCAGATCGCTGATGATGGCGATGACCACTACGGTGGAGACGAACCGCGGCATGTAGGAGACGGTCTGCACCACTTTTTTGTACCTGACGTTCCGAACTTCATTGAGCAGAATGGCGAAGATCACCGGAATGGGGAAATTGATCACCAGATTGAGCAGGGACAACAACAAGGTGTTCCGGAACGCCGACCAGAACGCCGGATCCTGGAAGAACCGTTGGAAATACCGGGTTCCAACCCATTCCGTACCCCAGGGCCCCATGCCCGGCCGGTACCGGCGGAACGCCAGCACGTTGCCGAACATGGGCAGGTATTTGAAAATAATGAAATAGGCGAGCGGAAGCGCCATCATGGCATACAGATGCCAGTATCGCGCAAGGTACCGCTTCCAGCCGGACTGTTGGCTCTTCCGCATATCGCCCTTCTCCTACAGGTTCTTGTTGTACAGGTCAAGCATCTTCTCGATGCCCAACTTCTTCATCTCCGCCACATAGGAGTCCCAATCCTTGTCGATCGACTTGGCGCCGGTCAGGAACGCGTCGTTCCAGCGCTCCCACGCGTCAGCGAGCGGAGTCTGGTACGAAGCGGCCGTCTCGGCATCGATGTCGTTGAACTTCGGGCGGGGCGGAAGCTCCTGGATGACGTCTCCCATCGCTTCCACTTCGGCGTTGATGGCCGCGTAGTTCTCGTCGTATTTGGTCATCTCACGCTTGTTTACCCACACCATCTGGGTGACATCCGAGCCGCAGCCGAAATCCTGCTGCAGAGCCTTGTAGATGCCACGGGGATCATTGGCATAGGCGTCAACAAACTTCACCTTGCCGTTCTCCATCGTGTAGGTCACCCCTTCCACGCCCAGACACCACAGCTTAGCGCTGTCCTCTGAGTAGAACATCTGGTCAACCGCACGGACAATCTGCTCGAAATCAGCGCGCTTCGCCGTCTGCGCCGGGAAGATGATTCCCGAGCCGGTTTTGGCTTTCGGCTGGTTATGGGCACCGGCAGGACCGGCAAGCGACGGATACATCTGCAGTTTGAAGCCGTCGATCTTGCTCGCCGCCGTCACGCCGCCGATCTGGTCGTAGTACGCCCAGGTGGCCATCGCCTTTCCCGTAGCCATCTTCTGCGACCACTTCGTCCCGTCGATCGGGTCTGCCATCTCAGGATCCAGCAACCCTTCGGCGTACAGCTTGTGGAAGTAGGTGATGTACTGCTTGTACTGGTCGGAAATGGCTCCGGCGAAATACTGCTTCTTTCCGTAGTCCCAGGAAAGGACGTAGGAACCAGACGAGGAGTTCTTGCCCAGCGAAATGCCGTACGACGGCATGGTGAAGCGGTACAGGACACGAGGACCAGCCAGAATGGTCAGCGGATAGGAATCCGGGTTGTTCTGCTTGAACACCTTCAGGACGTTGTAGAACTCATCAAACGTCTTCGGAGCCTGCAGGCCGTACTTCTTCAACAGGTCTTCACGGATGATGATGCCTCCATCATAGAACGGCACATCAAACAGCGAAGGCAGATTGTACCGCTTGCCATCGGAGAGGGCCAGCTTAGCCACCGTATCCTCAAGTCCGAATTCCTTGACCCGGGCGTTGAAGTTCGGCGTCCACTGGGAATAATCGGAGATCGGGACGATCGCCCCATTGAGCGCCAGCGAAGCGTTCTCTCCGGTGATGGACTGGTAGAGGATCACGTCCGGTGCGTTGGTCCCGGTGTTCAGCGCCAACGAGACTTTCGTCTGGTAGTCGGCGATGGGGATGATCTCCCATTCCACCTGGACGCCGGACCGTTTCTCAGCCTCTTTGACGGTCAGCCAGTCACTCTTGAACGGCAACGTCGCATTGTCGGAATAGAACATCGAAATCTTCAATGGTCCTTCCGCTTTTGTCGCCGTCGTTTCCTTGGTTCCCTGAGCGAACAGGGATCCCACCAGTGCGATGCACACCAACAGGACAAACAGTCTTCTCTTCATAGTCTCTCCTTCTTTGCTTTTCCAAGCAGATTCTCTTCCATACCCTTCGCCAAGCGTTTGGGATGATGCACCGAAAACAACTGACCAAGACTTTCACGATCGGAAAGGAGCCGCTCCGCCTGAGGCGCGTCCACTCCAAGCGCCACCATGACGATCGCCTTGCGGGTGTCCGATCCGCTTTCACGGAAGGCGTCCCGCGCCATTTCCTCCCCACAGGCGGTGATCTCCTGGATCATCCGTATTGATCGGTCCACCAGTTTGGCGTTCACCGGCTTCAGGTCGACCATCAAGTTATTATACACCTTCCCCAGCCGGATCATCGCCGTCGTGGTGATCATGTTCAGCACCAGCTTCTGCGCCGTTCCGCTCTTCATCCGCGTCGAGCCTGTGATGATCTCAGGTCCGACGGGGAGATAGATGCGCATCTTCGGCTCCACCAGATCGAACACCGGGGTGACTTGGTTGCAGCTGATGGCGCTGATCGCACAACCCAGTGATTTTGCGTACCGGAGCGCCTGTACGACGAACGGGGCTCCCCCGTTTGCCGTAATGCCGATCAATACATCCTTGGAGGTGAGATGATGCGCCTTGCATGCGTCCTCCCCCGCCTGTCCGTCATCCTCGGCGCCTTCAATGGAATGCGTCAACGCCGCTTCCCCTCCTGCGATGATCCCCTGGACCATCTGGGGGGAAACCCCGTAGGTCGGGGGGCACTCCGACGCATCCAGCACGCCAAGCCGTCCTGAGGTTCCCGCTCCGATATACAGGAGCCGGCCTCCCTGTTTGAATGCGGCGACGACGCGGTCCGTGACGGCAGCAATCTCATCCAACGCCGTTTCCACCGCGTACGGAACCTTCTTGTCCTCCGTGTTGATGATCCTGAGGATCTCCCACGTGGATTTACGGTCAATTCCTACCGATGCAGGATTGCGCATTTCCGTCGTCGCTATCTTGTCCATTGCCTTCATTTTCCCATCGTTTCCCTGTTCTGACAATAAATATTTTTATGTTTCTGTAAGATGATTTGATAATTATTTTCAAAGCTGGATTTTTCCCAGCACCACCGGGTGCGCTCCACCCGTCGCCGAGGGAAGGGAATTGACCTGCCCGCAGACACACTCGTTGGCAAGGATGGCGAACGCCACCGCCTCCTTGCTGTCACTGTTGTAGCCGGCATCCTCCCCCCGCATCACGGCCACCGAAGGAAGCATGTTCCCAAGAATGGAAAGCAACGTCCGGTTGTGGCTGCCTCCACCGGCGATCACCAGGCGATCCACCTGATATCCCGCCACGGCACGACGGATCGCCTCGGCGGTGAACCATGTCGCGCTGTACAGCACATCCTCCGCCGTGGCGTCCCCCGCCACGGAAAGAAGATTGCGGACAAATTCCTGTCCGTACCGCTCCCGCCCCGTCGTTTTGGGAATCGGTTGGGAAAGATACGGATCGGAGAGGAAAAAGCGTTCCAGGCGGGGAAGAAGCGTTCCGTGGGAAGCCATCCTCCCTCCGTCATCGTAGCGCATCGTTCCCTGGGTGTAATGGGAAGCCAGCGCGTCGATCACCATGTTGCCAGGTCCGGTGTCGAACGCGACCACCTTTTCTGGCGTACATCCTTTGGGAAGGATGGTGACGTTTCCGATGCCACCGATGTTCTGCAGGGCCACCGTCTCCGTATCGCTCCGGTACAACAGGTATTCGGTGTACGGCACCAACGGCGCACCCATCCCGCCGACGGCGAAATCCCGTACCCGGAAATCACTGACCACCGGGCAGGAGAACGTCTCGGCAAGACGGGACACATCCCCGATCTGCATCGTGCCACGGATGGCGCGCCCCAGATACGGCTCCGATTGGGGAAGATGAAACACGGTATGCCCGTGGCTGCCGATCAAATCAATATCCGTCGGTTTCACACCGGTGGCGTCGCACAGCTTCAGGCACGCCTCGGTGAACAGGTCCCCCAGCAGGAAGGCCATCAACGTCAGTTCATGGCTGCCTCCCACATCGCCTTTTGCAAGGGCAAGAAGCCGTTCCCGCACCGCATCCTGATACGGCACGGTGACAAACCCCAGTTCGGTGGCCTTCAAGCCAACCCCACTGCCGGAGATCCGCACCAAGGCGCAGTCAATGCCATCACAGCTGGTACCGCTCATGATGCCGATGCACAGCCGTTCTTTCCGCTGGGACAGCGGCACCAGCTTCTGGCTCATCCTTCGTCCTTCAGTTTGAGGAAATCCTGGTAGATTCCCGGGGTGGATCCCTGGATGACCACCGCGCCGACGCACTTCTCATAGAACCCCGTCGGTCCGGCATCCCCGATGATGGCGTAGCCGTACCCTTCCTCCCGCATGGCGTGCAGGCAGGCCAGCAGCAACGCCTTGCCGATGCCTTTGCCCTGCTCACTGTCCAACACCCGGGTCGGACCGAAGAAATCCGGCGCTGTGGCATCATAGCAGGCATAGCCGACGATGGCTCCTTCCCGCACAGCCAGATACATCGTCGTTCCCTTGTCCTTGAACGAACAGGCGGCTTCGCCTGCGGCATACGGTCCGGAGTAGCGTCGCACCCAATCGATCACCTGGTAGCGATCCGGGGGAAACGCCTTCTGGATCTTCACTCCCAGAGCTTCCATCCGCTTCTGTTCCGGCTCCCATGGAGGAAGCTTGTACAACGAAACCAACATGTCACTTCCCATTGCTTACTCCAATGCCACAGGCATGTGGCTGTTCATGCTGTTGCCAGCGTAGATTCCCGCCAATGCGGCGAAGATACGCTCGGAATATTCCCACGTCGCAAGGGTGCAACGGGCGCCGTCCCGAACCGGCTTTTCCAGATCATACGGATTGCGGAGCGCCGTGACCACCACCGGCAGACCTGATTTGATCAACCGCAGGGCAAGGGCGATCTGCCCGCGGTTCAGGTGGGCGTTGTACGTCCCCAGATACACCTGGCATCCCGCAGCCGCCTCCACCACCTGTTGCTGTTCTTCCTCCGAGGGATTGGCGGAGATCACCATTGCGCGCCCTCCCAGCAGATGGGCCATGGACCGGGCGTAATCGGCCCCTTCCAGTTTGTCCTGCACGTTGCTGGTGATGAACCCTTGCGGCCCGACGAACAACAGATTCTCCCCCAGCGGCGGCATCGTGCCGGAGACCAGCGTGATGGCCTTGCGGGCGTATTCGTCCATCATCGTGATGGCATCCGGCGCCACAGGAAGCGGGGGCTGGTCCATCACATTCTGCTTCGCCTTGGCGATCCGCGCGAGGGACGCGTCCCATTCGGCCTGGTCGAACTGTCCTTTCTCCACCGCGTCCACCACCGCCTGGGCTGCTTGGGCGGCAAGATCGCTGTGATGGGAGATCATCACCTGGTCGACTCCCGCCTGCAGCGCCTTGACCGCCCCCTGGACGGTGCCGTAGAACGTGGCGATGGCCTTCATCTCCATGCAGTCGGAGAATACCAGGCCGGTGAACCCCATCTGGTCACGAAGCAGCCCGGTGATGATGTTCCGGCTCATCGTGCAGGGGATGCGCTCCGGTTCCCACGCGGGGAACAGCACGTGGCTGGTCATCAGGGACGGAATGCCGGCTTTGATCAGTTCTTCAAACGGAAAGAGCTGCCCGGAGAGCGCTTCCTTCGGCTTGTCCACCAATGGCAGGGAGAGGTGGGAGTCCACCGAGGTATTCCCGTGCCCTGGGAAATGCTTGCCACAGCACAGCACGCCTCCGTCCTGGTACCCTTTGGCGGCGATCTTCCCCCACTTGGCGACGATGCCCGGGTCATCACCGTAGCTGCGCACCCCGATGACCGGGTTCTTCCGATTGGCGTTCACATCCAACACCGGTGCCAGGTTGACGTTGATGCCCAGCGCCCTGAGTTCCCGTGCCGTCTGAAGCGCAGAGGTGTACACCGCATCGGCATCATCCAAGGCGGAAAGCGCCATGGCACCCGGCGCGATGGCGCATCCGACAGGCAGACGTGAGACCATGCCGCCTTCCTGGTCGATCATGATCCACGGGTGGGTGCCCGTCTCCCCCATCACCAATTCGTCAATATCGCCACACAGCTTTCCGATGCCATCGGCATCCGTCAGGTTGCGGGAGAACAGAATCACATTGGCGATCTTCCACCGAGCCACCGTCTCCCGGAACGGGTCATCCATTTCCAATCCAGGGAATCCGGTGACCAGCCGCTGTCCTGTCTGCCATACGATCGATTCACTGTGCATACAACCTTCCTTTCTCCACCATTTCGGCAAAGCGCCTGCCCTCTTCATCCCATCGGGCCACCACCGTCGAACAATCATGGAACACCTCATCGGCATCCCTCTTCCCCATCAACCGCTCAAGCGGACGAGGAACCCCCTCGGCACGGGGAGGCAATACGGAGAACTCCTCATGCCGTTTTGCAATCCACGCCAATGCCAACAGCGCCGCCTTGACGGGATTGGCCGCTTTCAGATCAACCGGAACGACAAACACCCCATTGCATGTCTCGTTTTGAAACTTGCCGGAATCCGGACGGAACAGACGAGGGACGAACCGGAGACCGGGGAGATCGGCGTCATTCAGATACGCAGCGAGCCCATCGGCATCCAGATACGGAGAACCGAACAGCTGGAACGGGGTGGAGGTTCCTCGTCCTTCGGAAAGGTTGGTTCCTTCCAGAAGACAGAACCCTGCATAACAGAATGCCGAAGCGAACGATCCAATGGCGGGACTGGTGGGGATCCAGTTCCGTCCCGTCTGTGGCCAGAGCATCCCGCTTCTCCACCCCTGCATCCGAATGACGGTGAGCTCTGCAGGATGGGGTTGCTTTTCGTTGTACCAACGGGCCAGCTCCCCTGCCGTCATGCCGTAGCGGACGGGAAGCGCGTCCGGTCCGACGAAACTCCAGTCCGATGGATCAAGCGGGGCGCCGTAGACCATGCCCCCCAACGGGTTGGGACGATCCAGCACCATGACGGGAAGGTCCAGCCGGGAAGCATCCCGAAGCACCCCTTTCAACGTGGCGATGTACGTGTAGAACCGAAGTCCGAGATCCTGGATGTCGTACAGCAGCACGTCCACATGCTGCCGGATGTCCGGATCCAGATGGGTGTTCTCTCCGTGATACAGACTGTAGACCGGAAGTCCGGATACAGGATCAACCGCATCGCCCACCTGCACCCCTGCCCCGGATTCCCCCCGCACGCCGTGTTCCGGTCCGAACAGCGCCGTCAACGTGCAATGGCGGGAAATGAAGGCGATGTCATCTTGGTACGAACCGGTGACGGATGCCGGGCTACAGACCAACCCCACCCGCTTTCCGGATACCAACGGCACCCAATCCTCGGTGCGGTCCACTCCCAGGCGGATCATGTCGTGCCGCCTTTGGCGTCCCGCCCCAATGACAGCCAAGTACGAGAGATCAAATCCAATGAGTTTTTCCTTCGGGCGATCAACGAGGCGTACAGGATGTCCACGACAACCAGTTGGTTCAGCCGGGACAGGGTCGCACCCTGCCGGTACAACGTTTCGCTGTCCGGCACTTCCAGGCGGATGTCAGCAAGGGAGGAAACCGGATTGGTCCCCACCCGGGTGACGGAGACCAACGTGGCGTGATGATCCTTGGCCAGAGATGCCACCCGTTTCATCGATCCGGTGTTTCCGGAATAGGAGAACACCACGCAGACATCCCCCTTGGAGAGCGTGGACGCGCATACCTGCTGGACATCCGAATCACTCTGGTACATCGAGGAAATCCCCAAGCGGATCAGTTTCTGCTGGAAATCCGCCCCGACCAGACCGGATGCGCCGACGCCGGTGATCAAAATGTGGTTGGCCCCATCCAATGCCAACGTGGCATCCTCCACCGCTTTGGTATCCAGCACATCTTCCAGAAGCTCGACGTTCCGGCAGACCGCCCCGATCACCGACGAGGTGATCATCCGGGAATCCTTCATCTGTTTGGGATCGAGGAGCAAAGGACCTTCCTTGCGCTTCTGGGACGAAAAGACCACTTTGGCGATATCCATCCTCAGGTCGGCATACCCGGAAAGGCCGATTCGTTTGCACAGCCGGGTGATGGCCGCCGTGGAACTGCCGGCGGATGCGGCCAGCGCGGTGATGGTCTGGTCCACCACACGCTCCGGGTCAGCGAGGATCGCCATGGCGACTTTCGCCTCCGAAGGGCTGAGTTCCCGTTGCAACTGCTTGATTCTGGTCAGACTTCCTTCCATGCTCCCCAGCATACGGTACTTTCCCGTTTCTGTAAATTATTATCGCCACACCGTAATAATTATTATCATCGCCACAGATCCATGCTATGATGAGCCCATGAACCACTACATCGCCATGGATGGCGGAGGAACAACCTGCCGGTTGCTCCTGGGAACGGATGACGCCATCCTCCACCATGCACAAGGAGAATCCAGCAATCCGTACGGCGTCGGATGGGAGTCCGCCATCCGGCATGTACAGTCATTGATCACCGATTCCTTGGAAGCGACGGGACGGGATGCCAAACAGGTCACCGCCCTGGTGCTTGGTTCGGCAGGTATGGGTAAACCGGCCGACCAGATCCGTTTTGCTTCCGCCATCGCACCTCTTCTGCCCAATGCCCGCATCAAGGTGTGCGGAGACCAAGAGATCTTTCTGGTCGGAGGATTGGGAGGCCTCAGCGGCATCGCCGTGATCGCAGGCACGGGATCGATCGCCTGCGGCCGCAACGAACAGGGGAGCGTCGTTCGCGCAGGCGGGTTCGGATGGCGGCTTGGCGATGAAGGATCGGCGTTCTGGATGGCAAAGGAAGCAATCCGCAGAACCCTGGCGGCCTCAGAGAACCGGGACATCCCCTCGACGCTGGAAGGCGCCATCCTCTCTTTCTTCCATCTGGAGAACCTGCAGGACGCCATCTATTTCGTCAATGACCCCACCGTGGAAAAAGCCACCATCGCATCGTTCGCTCCATTCATCACCAAGGCGGCCCAGCATGGCGACGAGTTGGCGTTGGACATCGAACAGCAGGGAGCCAAGGCGCTTGTCTCCCTGGTGCTCTCCATCGCCAGTCGGCTTTCCGCGCCGTTTTCCAAAGCGGTGGTCTGCGGGGGAGGCTCGTTCGCCCATGATCCCCTGCTGGACAAGCTGTTTCTCTCGGAGATGCGCCATCAATTGCCGTCGTACACCGTATCGTTCACCCCGGTCCATTCCGCGCTGGAAGGAGCCATGATGCTGGCCCGCTCGGAGGAATCATGAACCTGATCGTCTTTCTGGGAAATCCCGGCAAGGAGTATGCCAGAACCCGGCACAACGTCGGTTTCCGCCTTGCCGACGTGTTGTTTCCCGACGCCTCCTGGCAGAAGAAATTCCATGGGCTGTACGCCCAGGAAGCGGGACAACGGCTCCTCAAACCCCAGACCTACATGAACATCAGCGGACAATCCGTGGCGGAGGCATACGCGTTCTTTCATCTGCACAGCCAGGAGGTCGTCGTCGTACATGACGACCTGGAGCTTCCCTTCGGGACGGCAAAACTCCAGTTGGGGGGAGGTCTGCAAGGACACAACGGGCTGCGGTCCATCAAAACCGATATTGGCTCCGACCAGTTCCTCCGCATCCGCATCGGCATCGGACGCCCCCCGCATGGCAACGCCGCATCCTATGTGCTTGCTCCATTCACGCCGGACGAGGAGATTGGCCTATCCCTGTTGCTTCCCCGCCTCCGCCCATGGCTGGAGCGTCCCCAAGACCAGCCACAGGCAATCTCGTTGGAATAAATTCCATTCTCAAACTTGCGTGTTGCGACAAACCAATGGTATACTTTTCGCCACAGGGGAGGCGCTTCTTGAACAAACATGACATGAGGATTTCGGTTCGCACCCGGAGCGAACTGCATTGCGACGTCCCGGTTTTCATCGCTTCCGATACAGGAAACCTCAATGACCTCTGCAAAGAAGCCAATGACCTCACCTTCCAGTACAACAACCTGGTCACACAAAAAGGAAAATCAGACTATCTGTCCCCCTCGGCATTGAACATGGCGGCCGTTCTGCACCTGATGTACCAGACGGTGCTCAGCTCGTTTCTCCGCACCACCCACCCGGTCTTTTTCTCCCGGATGGCTACCGTCCTGAAGGACAACGCGGCGAGCCGGTTCGCCCTGACGTTCTACATCAAGGAATTCCCCTCTCCGCTTCTGGAACAACACCAACCCTCCCGGCAGGAACTCCTGGAAGAGTCGCTCCGGGGCTTTTTCATCCACCAGGTGATGGCGGACAACCCGGCGTTCGTTTCCGCGGCGAAGCCGTTCATCAGCCCGGATGGCGTCGTGTTTCCTCCGGAAGCCACGGCATTCCGTACGCTGATGCTGACCTCTTCCCGTGAGGCGGGCATGGTCAGCTCGGGCCATCGGGAAGATTTGTTCACGTTCCTTACCGAACCGGCAAGACGCCATCCCGACTCGCTTGCGGACCAGATATCCTTCATCCTGGAGCAATGGGCTGACTTTCTTCCCGAACCCCTGAAACTGCTGTTGCTCCGCGCGCTCTCCTTCGACAAGGAAGAACACCGCCCACGCTTCGGAGGCACCGGAGGGGGCAAACCAGAGACCATCGTCCCCGACTACAGCAGGCTGGACAGCGACTACGAGAATTTCACCGATGACCGGGATTGGATGCCCAACGTGGTGATGATCGCCAAAAGCACGCTGGTGTGGCTTGACCAGCTGTCCAAGCAGTACGGACAGCCCATCATCCATCTGGATCAGATACCCGACCATGAACTGGACCTGCTTCGGGAGCGGGGCATCACGGCGCTGTGGTTGATCGGCCTTTGGGAGCGTTCGGACGCCAGCAAGGAGATCAAGATCCGATGCGGAAACCCGGATGCCGAAGCGTCGGCCTATTCCCTGAAGGATTATGAGATCTCCGCATCCCTGGGTGGCTGGCCGGCGGTGGAGAATCTTCGCTCACGATGCAATGCCCGCGGCATCCGGCTTGCCAGCGACATGGTGCCCAACCATACCGGCATCGACAGCAAATGGGTGTTCGAGCATCCGGAATACTTCATCCAGCAGGACTATCCCCCGTTCCCATCGTACACGTACAACGGTCCCAACCTTTCCCACAATCCGGATGTGGAGATCAAACTGGAAGACCACTACTACAACCGCAGCGACGCCGCGGTGACCTTCATGCGCCGGGACAACCGTACAGGAAGAACGACGTACATCTTCCATGGCAACGACGGCACTTCGATGCCCTGGAACGACACGGCACAGCTTGATTTCCTCAATCCACAGACCAGAGAGGCGGTGTTTCAGGAGATCCGCCACGTCGCCCAGAACTTCCCGATCATCCGTTTCGACGCGGCGATGACGTTGGCGAAAAAACACATCCGCAGACTGTGGTATCCCCAGCTGGGATGCGGCGGAGACATCGCAGGCCGCTCGGGCGCAAGCATGAGCGACGCCGAATTCAACGCCCGCATGCCCCAGGAATTCTGGCGTGAGGTGGTGGACCGGATGGCGAAGGAACTGCCGGATACGCTGCTCCTTGCCGAAGCGTTCTGGATGATGGAAGGATACTTCGTCCGGACGCTGGGCATGCATCGGGTGTACAACAGCGCCTTCATGAACATGCTGAAGAACCAGGAGAACAAGAAGTACCGGGATACGATCAAGAAGACCCTGGCATTCGAGCCGGAGATCCTGAAACGGTTCGTCAACTTCATGAACAACCCGGATGAGGAGACGGCCATCGCACAGTTCGGCGACGGGGACAAGTACTTCGGCGTCTTCACGCTGCTGGCCACCATGCCGGGCCTGCCGATGATCGGCCACGGCCAGATCGAGGGATACCGGGAAAAGTACGGCATGGAATACAAACGGGCCTACTGGGACGAGCATCCCAACCAAGCTTTGATCGCCGAACACTACCGGAGGATCTTCCCGTTGCTACGCAAACGGTACCTGTACAGCGGAATCGACTATTTCCAATTGTTTGACCTGGTCAACGGGTACGGCAACGTGGAGGAATCGGCGTACTGCTATGTCAACGGAAACGCCAAGGAACGTTCCCTGGTGGTGTACAACAACCAGTACCAGGGTGTGGAAGGGACCATCCGGACCAGCGTACCCAAACTGATCAAGGGAGAAGAACGGCACACCGCCACCGTCACCATCGCAGAGGCGTTGCAACTGGGCGCACGTGATGACCGGTACACCATCTTCTGCCGCTTCCCCTCCGGCCTGTACTACCTGGAACCGTCCCGGCAGATCGTCGACCACGGAGTTTCCTTCCATCTGGCCGGATACGAGACGATGGTGTACACCGACATCCACCAGGTGACCGATACGGACGGCACCTATGCGGAACTGTACCGCACGCTGGCGGGAAAAGGGGTGCGGAACATCGCCGAAGAGATCCGGCTTCTCAGGCTTCGGCCGATCTTCCAAGCCTGCGAAGCGCTGGGCAAGGCTCCGTTCTTCTCTTTGTGGAACGAATTGATCGCCGGTGGGGATCCGGAGAAGCTGTCCAGGAAACTTACCTTGCTGCTTGCCGAGTGTGACGCGGAACTTGCCAAAGCGTTCCAGACCATCAACCCGGCAACCAAAGCGTTCCTTCCGGAATTCCAAGGCAAACGGGACCCCATCGTCCTCCAGAAGGGACTGGCCCGGTTCCTTGGTTTGTTCACCCCAACAGAAGACAATGGATTCTTCCTCCATGGAGCGCAGACGATGCAGGAAATGCCCGTGGTGGTTGCCACAGCCCTGTTTCTGGAGCCGTTCGTCGCCAAAGACGCCACGGTAATGGACGCGATGAAAGTTTCCGATACGCTGTTGTGCCACCGGTTCTTCCAGGAATCGCTGCAAGGCTCTGATGAAACGGAAGCGCGGCGCATTTGCCATCTGGGCGCGATTTTGCTGCAGAGCGGATTCCAAGGAAAGGAAGAAACGGATCCGGTATCTTTCCTCACCCACCTGTTGGAAGACGCCAGTGTATGGGAATACACCGGTTGTAACGAGTACCAGGGAGTCACCTGGTATAAGAAAGAATCGATGCAGGAGTGCATTTTCATGAGTGCCGCATCGCTCTTGTGGCACGCTCGGAAACTGAGCGGATTCCAACGAACATTGATGAATGCGGAGGAACGGGCAGGGTATCGGCTGGATGGGTTGTTGCGGATACAGGATATCCCTGTTCATTGACTCACCTCGCCGTATAAGCTACTCTAGGTGCTATGAAAACTTGGGTGAATTATCTTGCGGCTGCGTTGATGGCGCTGGTTGCTACCCTCACGGTAGGGCAAAGCCCTCGGTTCGCGACCATCATGACGGACATCACCATCGTCTATGGGCAGGTTGGTTTGTGCATCCTGTTCCTGTTGATCCTGTGTTCCTTCACCAGCGGAATCGCCTCCCTTCGCAAAGACGCCCAGCTGAAAACAGCGTTCTGGTCCTCCATTCTTTGGGCGGTGGTCACCACGGTGATCGTCGCTCTGGTCGCCGCGGGCGTGTTTCTGTTGCTTCCCACCAAGTTTCCCGCCACCAGCACCACCGGAAGCGATTCCTCGCTTCTTTCCTCCTTTCCCTTCGGCACCTTCATGCAACGTTTTCTGACGTTCCGCCTGACCGGTTCGCTGGACACTTTGCTGTTGCCGCTTCTGATTGTCTGTTTTGTGATCGGATATTTCCTCAAGCCGAATGTTGAGGTGATCCGTCCCGCCTACGTGGTGACCAACAGCTTCAGCGAGCTGATGTTCCGGCTTTCCCGGGCGTTCACCACTACCAGCTGGCTGTTGGTGTTCTTCGCGTCCGCATCGTTTTTCTCCGGCATATGGAATGAGGGTTCCCTGTTTGTCGCCTCCCGGTTCCTGGAGATGCTGCTTGCCGGATGCGCGGCGGTGGTGCTGGTGATCCTGCCGTTGCTGTTCGCCATCTTCACCAAGTTCAAAGTCAATCCGTACCAGATGATTTACCGGAGCATCGCTTCCCTGGCCATCGGTCTGTTCACCGGCGACATTCTGCTTTCCCAGGTGATCGGACAACCCATCACCCGCCATAACCTGGGATGCCAGAAACGGGTCAGCGCCACGGCATTACCGTTCTTCGCGTTGATCGCTCGTGGTGGATCGGCCATGCTGGGTGCCATCAGCGCCATGGCGCTGGTGTACAGCGCGACCAACGCCGTCCCCCAGTGGAACGTATTGCTGTTCATCGCACTTGCCGCTGCCGCGGCGAGTTTCTGCTCGTCGCTGGGCTTTGGTTCGGAAACGTTGCTGGTCACCGTGCTCGCCCTCAGAATGCTGGGCATCAACCTGTACGGGGCGGAAGTGACGCTCCTTGCGTTCCTCCCGTTGATCAACGGACTGGGGGTCATGCTGGATAATCTGATCGCCAATATGGGTGCAGCGTACCTCTGCCAGCATATGAACGTCAGGATCAACAACCCATACCGGTACATCCTGTAGCGCATCATGGGAAAAGGTTTTTTTCGTTATACCACACTGGTCATCCAAGGATTGATCACCATCGCCATCACGATGCTGACCGTCTGGACGTCCGTCAGGATCACGGGTACCGGAGAAGCGGCGTATCTGGCCACCTGGCGTATGGGCATGCTGTGCCTGCATGCGTTGGCAACCTTCATCGCAGCCCTTTTGATCATCCATTTCACCAAAACAGGCCACCGGTCCCGGATGTCCAGGTGATGCCGCTGCTGTTTCTTGCCTTCACGCTGAAGGATATGGAAGTGGTGTTCGTCAGTTTCCGGGTCACCCACCTGTTCGCGCCGATGCTGGGAGTTGTCGCGAAGGTGTTCCAGGTTTCCTTCCTTCTGAGCACGTTCCTTGTCTTGGAGTGCAGCATCTTCCAGGCAGAGGTCAACACCCGAAAGATGTCCCAGTACATTTTGATCGCCCTTGCCTGTTCGTTGTATTTTGGGCTCACCGTTCCCATCTCGTATGCCAGTGACGCGTATCTCCGTGCCGCATACATCACCAGCGGCATGCTCCGTCTGTTCATGTACATC
The DNA here is from genome assembly GCA_022482495.1 of Sphaerochaeta sp. NCBI lineage: Bacteria > Pseudomonadati > Spirochaetota > Spirochaetia > Spirochaetales > Sphaerochaetaceae > Sphaerochaeta > Sphaerochaeta sp. Next base: position 70,974 of record JAKVPA010000002.1, read on the forward strand.
TTCGGGGGTATCAGCATCGTATCCCTGGTGGCCAACCTGCTCAAGGAAACCCCCAGCAGAAACACCATCATCAAGTCGATCGGATTCACGCTGATCATCATCGCGCACACGTTGCAGGCAGGCATGCTGGGACCCGTCGCCCGTTTCTTCATCCTGTGGATTCACATCTTCGGCCTGATCATCCTGGTGCTGGTCGCCCGGTCAAACCGCATTTGGGGGTAACCCCTAATCACCAGGTTTCCTGGTGTTCATATATAGAGGGCCGCCGTAAGGCGGCTCTCCCTTTGTACAAAACAGGGGCCGTGTTCCGCGGCCCCTGTCTCGTTTCCATCCCCGTCACTTCAACGCAATGATGCTCTTGTCGTAATCGGATGGCGGCACGAAGCCGAGCAGTTCCATGCAGGTCGCCGCGATGGACGAGATGCCAAGTCCGCTGTTCAGCGTGGTGTCGTACTCGCCGTGATACGAAGGATCGTACAGGATGCACGGCACCGGATTGAGCGAATGGCTGGTCTTCGGTTTGGGTTCCCCGTTTTCCTTGTATGCCACCGATCCATCCTTCTTGTGCTCGTACATGTCATCGGCGTTACCATGGTCGGCGGTGATCAACAACACGCCACCGGCTTTCTCCACCGCATCCTTGATCCGTCCGATCTGCAGGTCCAGCGCTTCCATGGAGCAGACCACCGCCTCATACACCCCGGTGTGCCCGACCATATCCCCGTTGGGGAAGTTCATCTTGATGAAATCCCATTTCCCGCTTCCGATCTCCTGGATCACCCGGTCGGCGATCTCGGCGCACTTCATCCATGGCCGTTGCTCGAACGGGACGATGTCCGACGGAATCTCGACGTATTGTTCCAGCTTCTCGTCAAAGTACCCGCTGCGGTTTCCGTTGAAGAAATAGGTGATGTGCCCGAACTTCTGCGTCTCGCTGATGGAGAACTGTTTCACTCCGCTGGCACACAGGTACTCGGCAAGCGTCCGGTCGATGGACGGAGGACTGACCAAGTACTGGTGAGGCACGTGCAGGTCTCCAGTCGTACTCCATCATGCCGGCGTACTCCACCTTGGGATGCCGTTTGCGGTCGAATTCCTTCAGTTCCGGCGCCTCGAACGCCTTGGTGATCTCCAGCGCGCGGTCGCCGCGGAAGTTGAACAGGATCACACTGTCACCGTCGTTGATCGTCCCGACCGGCTTGCCATCTTTGGCGATGACAAACGGAGGAAGATCCTGGTCGATGGCATGCGTCTCCTCGCGGAGCGTCACGATGGCGTCGTGGGCGTTGTCAAACATCCGCCCCTCTCCCAGCACATGGGTGTACCATCCTTTCTTCACCATGTCCCAGTTGGCGTTGTACCGATCCATCGTGATGACCATCCGTCCGCCGCCACTGGCGATCTGGGCATCAAAGCCATCGGTGGAAAGCCCTTTCAGCCAAGAGGTGAAGGGATCGAAATAATCCAACGCGGAAAGCTCACCGACATCACGTCCGTCGAGAAGCGCGTGCACCCGCACCCGCTTCACCCCTTCCGCCTTGGCCTGGAGGATCATCGCCTTCAGGTGGTTGATGTGGGAATGGACGTTGCCATCGGAAAGCAGACCGATGAAGTGAAGCGTCCCATGGTCCTGCTTGACGTTCTCCACCAGTTTCTTCCATATGGAACCCTGGAACATTGACTTGCTGTCAATGGCGTTCTGCACCAGCTTGGCGCCCTGGGAAAAGACACGTCCGCACCCCATGGCGTTGTGCCCGACTTCACTGTTGCCCATATCGGCGTCGGAAGGAAGCCCGACGGCCGTTCCATGAGCCTTCAGCAACGTATACGGACACTCTTTCTTCAATGCGTCCAGATGGGTGGTCAACGCGGCCGCCACCGCGTCCCCTTCCTTGTATTTGCCAATTCCCACTCCGTCCATGATCAACAGGACAACCGGACCCTTGCGGGAAAGCTTCCCCGACTTCCGTAATGCCTCAACCATTGTTTGCTTCTCCTTTCTCGATCGGTTTCGTCGCATCTTTCAGATAGGCCAGACTCTGGAGATCGACCAGATCCTTCAGGGAGGCGTACACCCGGGCGTGGTAGGCGTTGATCTGCCGGATCTCGGCGTCAGTCAGCATGCTGACATCAATCAACGCGCGTTCATACGGACAGAGCGTCAATGTCTCAAACTGATAGAACGGGCCAAACTCCGTCGTTTCCCCTGCCTGGCAGGCGATCAAATTCTCGATGCGGATGCCGTGCCGGCCTTCCTTGTAGATGCCCGGCTCATCGCTGGTCACCATCCCCACTTCCATGGGAACCTGCACCGGCCGGTGGCTGATGTTCTGCGGACCCTCGTGGACGTTCAGGCGGAACCCGACCCCATGGCCCGTCCCATGGTAGAACGTCATGCCGTACTGCCACATGAACTGCTTGGCCAGAATATCCAGCTGGTATCCGCACGTCCCCTTGGGGAACTTTGCCGCAGCCAACGCAAGATGTCCTTTCAGTACCACCGTGTAGTCACGGATCTCTTCCGGCGTCGCCGTACCAAACAAAATGGTCCGCGTCACGTCAGTCATGCCGAAGGTGTACATCCCACCGGTATCCAGCACGACCAGCCCACTGCCGGTGATCGTCTTGTGGATCTCCTTCGTCGCGCTGTAGTGGCACATGGCGCCGTTTTCGCTGAAGCCGGCGATCGGGCCGAACGACTCACCCAGGCAATCCTTGGCGCGAAGCCGCTGGGCACGGAGCATCTCCGTCAGCTGATACTCGTCGTAGTTGGGATGCTGGCGATCCAGCGAGGCAAGGAAGTTGACCAGCGCGACGCCATCCAACAGATGGCTCTTGCGCATTCCTTCCATCTCGACATCGTTCTTGCGCGCCTTCATGTCGGTGGTGAAGTCCCGTCCGAAGATCACCTTGGCTTTGCCAATGGCGCCGGCCATCAACATGTTGGTCCGCTCCGGGTTGAGGTACACCACATCCCTGGCATGGACCAGGTGCTTGATGGTGGAAGCGGCATTCTCGTAGGGAAGCACCTCCATATCCTTGGTGACCTCGGCAAGCAGATCTGCGGAGAAGCGGGCCGGATCGGTGAACAGCCACGCCTTCTCTTTTCCCAACAGCAGGTAGGAAAGGAACACCGGATTGTAGGCGATGTCATCACCCCGCAGGTTGGTCACCCAGGCGATGTCATCCAACGCGGAGATCAACGTGAACCCACATCCAAGCTCTTCCATCTTCTCCCGCACCTGGGCGAATTTCTCGCTGCGGGAATATCCTGCGATCTCCTTGGACAGCTGGATCACCTTGGAATCAGGGACGGCGGGACGATCCGTCCAGATGGCATCCAACAGGTCGTCCATCGGCATCAGCACGATGCCTTTCGGTCCAAACGTATCCAGCATCTCCCCGCGGGTCTTCAGGGACAACGTGGCGTGGTCGATGCCGACGCTCTGGCCCTTATGCAGATTGGCGCGGACCCACTCCATCGGGGAGGGGGTGTTCTCCGTATCCAGCTTCATCAACCGGAAACAGCTCCCCTCGATCTGCTGGGCGCCCTGGATGAAGTACCGGGAATCCACCCACAAAAGCGCTTCCTTGCGGGTGATCACCACCGTTCCGGCGCTGCCGGTGAACCCGGAGATCCAGGCGCGGGTGCGCCACCGGGGGCACACATACTCACTCTGATGGGGATCGGTGCCGTTGATGTACCAGCAATCGACCCCTGTTTTCTTCATCAAGGCACGCAGAGCCTTGACCTTTTGATCAACCGTCATGATGACTCCTTCTTCCGTATGACCAGCAACAGCACCCCGCCGACGATCATCAGGAAACAGAGGATCTGTCCCAGCGAGATGTTCAGGAAGGACTGGAACAGGGCGATGTTGTCACTCCCCGGCCCTCCCTTGATGAGATAGCCAAGGTTTGCGTCCGGAGCACGGAAATACTCCAGGATGAAGCGGATGGCTCCATATCCGATCAAATACCAACCGAACACGAATCCGGATGGGTGACGCTTCTTGTTCGGCCGGATGACGAACCACAGGAACAAAAACAGCACGACCCCCTCAAACAGTGCCTCGTACAACTGGGACGGGTGCCGGGGAAGGTTCAGGGACGCCACGCCCTCATACGGCATCCCCACCTTTTGGGCGACGTCCCTGACCCATTGGTAGTTGGTGGAGAAGTGCGGAGCCTCGGGGAACACCATCCCCCACGGCTGGGTGCAGACCCGTCCGTACAGTTCTCCGTTGATGAAGTTGCCCAGCCGACCGAACGTATAGCCAAGCGGGATGCCGGCGCACAGCGTATCGGCGCAGGCGAAGAACGATTTCTTCCGTTTGCGGGAGAACCAGACGGCCCCGAGAATGGCGCCGATCACCCCACCGTGGTAGCTCATCCCGGCAAGCCCGGTGAACTGTCCGTTCTGGAACGGCCAGAAGATCAACCACGGGTGGATCCAGTAGTACCACGTCCCCTCATAGATCAGCTGGGAAAACAGGCGGGCGCCCAACAACAGGCAGAGGATGCACCTGAGGAACAGATCATCCACGTCATCCCGGGTAAGATCGACCTCGCCTTTCTTCACCTGCACCATGGTAAGCCCATAGGCGATGGCGAACGCGACGACATACATCAAGCCATACCATCGGAATGGCAGCGACGGAATGATTTCCATGCGCACCCAGCTGGGGAATTGGACATACAGGACCATGGCCAAAGTGTATGTGTATCCAAATGCAGGGTCAAGAGCGGTTTCAGCTAGCTTCAATTCTGTTTTGGAATTATACTTGGAGATATGAAAAAAGCACACGTGATGTTTTTCCTTATACTGATGCTGGTATTCACCCCGCTGTTCTGCGAGGGAATGCCGGAATATACATGGTTGCAAAACCAGGCGAAATCCGTCCAGGCCCCCCAGCAGATGGATCAGATTTCGCAGGATATGTCTTCTCTGACTTCCCTGTACCGCTATGTGGACGCCATCTACTACAAGGATGTCGACAAAACTGCCGTCAAGGAAGCGATGGCCGAGGCAATGCTGGAGGCGTTGGGGGACAAATACTCGTTCTACGTACCCGCCAAAGAAGCGGAGAACTACTCCGAGGAAAGCACCGGCAAGTACGGTGGCATCGGGGTATACCTGGTCAAACAGAACCCCACCAACATCGATCCCAATGATCCCAGCACCTACATGATCACCATCGAGTCCCCGTTCCGCGGAGCCCCCGCCGAGCGCGCGGGACTGCGCAGCGGCGATATGATCGGAGCCATCGATGGAGAGAAAGTCGACTCGATGACCAGCACCGAGGCCTCCAAGAAACTTCGGGGGACTCCGGGCACCACCGTCAAACTGACCGTCTACCGGGACGGAACGTCGTTTGACGTGACGCTGACCCGGGAACTGGTCAACACCCCGGTGATCGAGCACACCATGCTGGATGGCGGCATCGGCTACATCAGCATCAGCCAGTACACCTCGGACACCAGCACCCAGTTGCTCAACGCCCTCTCAGACTTGAAAACCAAAGGACTGAAATCCTTGATCATCGACCTGAGGAACAACGGAGGCGGAGAGGTGGACGCGGCGATGAAGAGCGCAAACGCCTTCCTTCCCCGTGGCAGCGTCATCGTCACGATGGAAGGCCGCAAGGGCACCAACAGCTCCCAGCGGTACACCGCCTCGGGCAACACCCAGGTTCCCCAGGACATGCCGATCGTCCTGTTGGTCAACGGTGGCTCGGCCTCTTCTTCGGAAATCTTCGCTGCGGCGCTTCGTGACAACCACCGCGCCACGTTGATCGGTACCAAGACGTTCGGCAAAGGGATTTTCCAGTCCGTTTTCGCCTACGGTGACGGCTATGTCCAGCTTACCACCGGCAGGTACTACACCCCCAGCGGGGAAAGCATCCATGAGAAGGGCATCCAGCCGGATATCGAAGTGGAGGATTTCACCGTCCCGAAAGACCAGATCGAAGCGTACAGCGCGTTGCTCAAGGATGAGGCCGCGTCAAAATTCGTCAACGACAATCCGGACTTCACCGAAGCGAACATCCAGAAGTTCATCACCCAGCAGAAAGAGACAGGCATCGACGAGATGGTCCTGCGGATTCTGGTCAGGAACGCCTACTACACCAAGACGATGAAGTACGAGGACATCCCCATCGTGGACACCCAGTACGATCCGCCGCTGGTGCGGGCCATCCAATTCCTCACCACGGGAGAATGACATGCGCCAGTACCTTCTTCCCCCGTCGTTCCGGGGAGAGGCCCTGCTGAAACTTTCGGAAAAAGAAGCGAAGTACCTGGAACGGGTGCTTCGCTTCCCAGTGGGCCATCAATTCTCCGGCATTGACCGATCCGGCCAGGTGTGGGACCTCACCCTGCTTCCCGGCTCCCAGCTTGCATGCAAGCGAGCTGAGGACGGTACGCCCCAGGCCACCAGCGACACGCTTCCTTCCTTCCGGGGGCCATTTCCCCCCATCCACCTGTACCAATGCCTGTGCAAAGGGAAAAAGGACGAGACGATCCTCCGCATGGCGGCGGAAGCCGGCGTCACCAAGATAACCTTCGTCCAGAGCCGTTTCTGTACGGTGGATCTCTCCGACAAGGGTGGCAAGGCGATCCAAGCCCGGAACCTGCGCCTGGAGGCCATCATCAAGGAAGCGATCCAGCAAAGCGGATCCCCCGTCCCCACCCAGCTTTCTCCGGACATCCTGACCATCGAAGAGGTCGCCACGCACGCGACCGGGGTCAAACTGTACTTCCATCAGAGTCAACGGGACCAGGAAACGCTTCCCCACCTCCTTTCCACCGCGAAAGCGGATGAAGAGATATCCCTGATCATAGGCAGCGAGGGAGGCCTGAGTGAAGAGGAGTGTGATCTCCTTTCCCACTCCGGTTTCCATCCTGTTCTCTTGAAAACCAATATTCTCCGGGCGGAAACCGCCGCCATCTATGCCATCGCCGCCTGTCAGGTCATCCTGACGGAGCACATCACCACCTCTGGAGGTACCGTATGATCATCCTCACCCAAGCGGCCCGTATCGTCATTCTGATCTACCTGCTGGCCGCGTTGCTCCCTGGTTACTTTATTCTCCGCTACATCTACTCCAAAGACACCATCGAGAAGGAAGATCCACGCCTGTTGGGTTCCCTGCTCCTGCAGGGAGTCTGGGCCGCCCTGTGCTCCATCGTCCTTGAAAGCATCGGGGAACTGGCCCTCGACCTCTCCTTGTCCAAAAACAGCCCCGCCTACGTCTTGGTGCTGGCGTTCCTGGTCGTCGCCGTGGTGGAGGAAGGCACCAAATTCTTCTTCCTGAAACGGAGGACGTGGAACATCCCTGACTTCAACTACACGTTTGACGCCATCGTCTACGCCGTATTCGTCTCCATGGGGTTCGCCATGTTCGAGAACGTCAAGTACGTGTTCGGCTACGGCCTGGGCGTCGCCCTTCCCCGGGCGTTCCTTGCCGTCCCCGGCCACATGGGATTCGCCGTGTTCATGGGATACTTCTACGGAAAAGCCAAGGTGGCGGAAAGCAACGGGCAACAGGGGAAGAAGCGGGCCAATCTGATCGCCGCCTACCTGTCCGCCGTACTGCTTCACGGCATCTACGACTCCACGGCGATGATGGAGAGCCCCAAGGCGACGGTGGTCTACCTGCTGTTCGTCGCCGTTCTGTTCTTCACCGTCTACCGGATGATCAAACGGGAATCGGCGGAAGACCGCAGGATATCCTGAAATCTTTTACACGATAGTATCGTTCGTTTTGTCTTTTCCTTGTCCCCATGCTACCGGGAGGACAAGGGGGGACAATCATGGATTTCATCGCCGTGTTATCCGGCAACTGGCACCACACCGCAGCGCTGAAGGCATTGGTGACCTCGCATCCGGTGTACGGAGCGACCCAGGCGGAAGAACTCTTTCGGATCTTCACCTCGGAACGGGGCTCACCTCTGGTCATCCTCGACACGCCGCTGGGGTCCAAAGGCATCGCCTCGCTCCGATCCCGTTGCCCCGCTTCGTCCGTTGTGGTGACCACCTCGCTTCCCGAAATGGCCAGGGAAGACGAAACACTCCGGTACATTCCGTGGAAAACGCTCAACACCCCGGAGACCATCACAGAGCTTCTTGGTCCTCCGCGCTCCAAATCCCCCCTCCATGTGTTGGTCGGAAAGAGTCCTGTGATGGAGAAGGTCAGACAGGAGATCGCCATCGCCGCGCGGTCCAATCTTCCCGTCCACCTGTACGGGGAAACCGGCACCGGCAAGGAAATCGCCGCCCATCTGATCCACCAGACGCTCCATCCGGACGGCCCGGACATGGTGATCGCCAATTGCTCCGACCTCTCCGACACGTTGGCCCGGTGCAAACTGTTTGGAACCCGCAAAGGCGCCTTCACCGACGCCAAGGAGGACACCATGGGTTTGGTGGAAATGGCCAATGGCTCCACGTTGTTCCTGGATGAACTGGAAGATCTTTGCCCAACCACCCAATCCCTGCTTCTCCGACTCCTGGAACACGGAACATACCAGCGGGTCGGGGAATCGGTGACCCGACACGCACGATTCCATCTGCTGACCGCATCCAACGTCCCGCTTTCCACCCTGCGGATGACCGGCAGGCTCCGTTCCGACTTGTTCTACCGCCTGTGCGGCTATCCGGTGAAAATGCCGCCGCTGCGAAGTCACAAGGAGGACATCCCGCTCCTTGTCTCCCACTTTCTCCAAAACCTGGGGGAACCAAGACCCGTCACGGAGGAAAGCCTTGGGCGCCTGGAATCCCTGTACTGGCAGGGAAATGTCCGGGAACTGTTCTCCGTACTGAAACAAGCCATCGCGCGAAGCGTCGGGAAACAGGCGATTTCGATTGAACCAGAGATTCTGGAAGCTGACGAACAGCCCCTGCTTCCGTTTCCTTGGTAGGTGGAAGAAGGAGGAAGCGGAAGGAAAACTTTTGACAGGACGCAAGAAGTGGAGGGTAAACAGAAAACACAGCACAAATTAACCTCTCCACCGGTGTGATTCCAGCCGGTGGATAACCGGTGGACAACTCACTTCTTCCATCAAGGGAATTTGTGTTATTTTAATCACAAACCCAATTAAATCTTATATAAAAATTACGGTAAAAAACAAACGTTAAGTGGATTGTAATTATTTCTATTATATAGAGATAACAAATATTAAAAAAGTGTTGGGGAAAATGTTTCAGCCCCTGGCACTTCGCACATCTCACATGCTTCTCCAAGCCGGTATATGACCGGTGGATAACTTGTGGACAACATGCGGAATTCCTGGTGGATACGCACTGGGGAACTCATGTATCGGTAGGGATTTACCGGGTCACCTCGATGTCCAGCCCCAACGCGAAGAGTTTCTGTTGGAGGTTTTCGTAACCTCGTTCAATCTGATAGATGTTGTCGATACGGGTCGTTCCCTCGGCGCACACGCCGGCGATGACCAGCGCCATGCCGGCCCGGACATCAGGGCTGCTCACGTTGGCGCCGTGCAGCTGGGAAGGTCCGGAGACCACGGCGCGATGGGGATCGCAGAGGATGATGTCCGCTCCCATGCGGATCAACCAATCGACGAAGTACATCCGGGACTCGAACATCTTCTCATGGACCAAAATCATGCCGGTCATCTGGGTGGCGCAGACGGTGATGATGGATAGAAGATCGGCGGGGAACCCAGGCCACGGCGCGTCATCAATCTTCGCCGTATGACCGCCGACCTCCTTGCGGAGTATCCGCTTCTGCGCCTGGGGAACCAGAATGGAGGAAGGCCCGTCGACGGTGAAGTCAATGCCGATCCGCTGGAACCCCAGCCGGATCATCCTGAGCTCTGCGGGGTTTACCCGCTTCAGCAGGATCTCCCCACCACTCGCACCGGCAAGCCCGATGAACGAACCGGCTTCCATGTAGTCGAACCCCAGGGTGAACTCACACCCGGACAGCTGTTTCTGCCCATCGATCCTCAGCACGTTGCTGCCGATCCCCTGGATGGGGCAGCCCATCAATTGAAGCATGGAGCAGAGGTCCTCCACATGCGGCTCGCTTGCCGCGTTGCGGATCACCGTCGTTCCCTGTGCCAGGGAAGCGGCCATGATGATGTTCTCCGTCGCCGTGACGGAGGTTTCGTCCAGAAAGACATCGGAGCCGACCAGCCGGTCTCCTTTCAGCCGCAGGGAAAGCGTCCCATCCTCCAGGACGGAACAGTCGGAGCCCAACGCGGTGAATCCCAGGAAATGGGTGTCCAGCCGGCGCAGTCCGATGACGTCCCCTCCGGGAGGGGGAAGCAGGACGCTTCCGTTGGTGGCGAGCAGGGGCCCGGCGAACAGGATGGAACCGCGTACGGCGTCAACCAGATCCGGTTGCAGACGACCTTCACGGTTTCCGCTTGTGATCACGACGGTATGGGGGTCGGTCTTCACCACGGAAGAACCGATCTGCGAAAGGATGCGGAGCATCACCTGCACATCCTCGATCTGGGGGACGTTGTGCAGGATCACCTGCTGATCAGTCAGCAACGTCGCGGCGAGGCATGCCAACGCGGCATTCTTGTTGCCGCTGATCGTCACTTCTCCGCATGCCGGCTTGCCGCCGAAGATGGTATAGGAGCCCATGTTCCCTCCACCCCCACTGTACTGTGGTGTTCCCTCTCCTGCAAGATGATTCTTGCCCCCATTGGCAAAAGGGACTATCATTGCCGTGTGAAACACCAAGACGCGCCCAGAGTTTACGGCATCGGCAACCCGTTGATCGACATCATTGTCAGTGTCGATGAACAGGACCTCACCGACCTGGGGATCCACAAGGGAACGATGACGCTGGTGGACCAGGCGCGCCACACCGAACTGCTTTCCTTCGCAAAGACCAAACATCCCGCCTATTCCTGCGGCGGTTCCTGCCCCAACACCATCATCACGCTGGCGTCCTTGGGCGTGCATGCCACGTTGGCCGGCAAGGTGGGGACGGATGAGAACGGGAAGATCTACAGCGACCGTCTGGATGCGCTGGGACTGGGCAACGAACTGGCCCGGACGGACCGGCAGCCGACCGGTTCCACGGTGATTCTCGTCACCCCGGATTCCGAACGGAGCATGAACACGTTCCTTGGCGCCAACCGGCTTTACGCCCGAACGGACATCATCCCGGAAACGGTGAAGGACGCCGACTTCTTCCATTTCACCGGCTACATGTGGGATACGCAGAGCCAGCAGGACGCCATCATGCGCGCCCTCTCCCTGGCGAAAGAAAGCAAGACGACGGTGACGTTCGACATCGCGGACCCGTTTGCCGTCGGCCGCTACCGGGAGCAGTTCCTCGATCTGATCACCCACTGGTGCGACATCGTCTTCGCCAACAGCGAGGAAGCGCGGATCCTGTTCGACAACTACGATCCCTACGAATGCTGCCGGTCCATGGGAAAACTGTGCCGGACGGCCATCGTGAAGAACGGCAAGAAAGGTTCGTTCGTCTGCCATGAAGGCCAGATATTCCATATTCCGGCAAAAACGTCCGCCCCGGTGGTGGATACAACAGGGGCCGGGGACACCTACGCCGCCGGTTACATCTATGGACTGTGCACCCACCACAGCGTGGAGGAGTCCGGGATGATCGCCTCGATCCTTGCAGGGGAGATCATCGGCCAGTACGGCGCCCAGTTCTCCGCGGAAAAAGCACGTTCCCTGCGGGAGGAACTGGAAAGCGGCGGTTGGAAGAACCGCTGACAACAAAACCGTTCCAAGCCATGGTATTTTCTTGATATCTCCCTAGCTTCCAAGGCTTTTTCCTTGCGTTCACCCATGTTCGGTCGTAGCATGAAGGTAGCGTAGCAAACCAAAAGGAGATTTCGATGAAAAAAACATTGGTTGTTTTGATGATGATCGCCCTGTGCGTGCCCCTGTTCGCCCAAGGCAAACAGGAAACACCTGCCCCCACCCAGCAGGAAACTCCCGCACCGGCGCCTGCCGTAGCGGCACCCGCCCAGGCGACGACCACCGGTGGATCAGTCAACGCGTACACCACTCTGGAGGAACCGTTGGCCGCCAAGCTGTTCCAAGAATTTGAAGCGGAGACCGGCATCCACGTGAACTTCGTCCGTCTTGCCGGTGGAGAATGCGTCGCCCGTCTGGAAGCAGAGAAAGAGAATCCGCAGGCATCCATCTGGGTCGGCGGCGTCGGCCTTGACCACATCACCGCCAAGAGCAAAGGGCTCACCACCCCGTACGTCAGCCGGTATGCCAGCAAAACCCCGGACACCTTCAAGGACCCGGAGCATTACTACATCGGCCTGTACGTCGGACCGCTTACGTTCGTCACCAACCTGGATCGCGCCAAGGAACTCGGCCTTGACGTCCCCAAGTCCTGGGCCGACCTGCTCAAGCCCCAGTACAAAGGCTACATCCGGATGGCCAACCCCAATTCCAGCGGCACCGCCTACAACGTGCTGACCACCATTCTTGACGTGTACGGCACGGAAGACAAGATGATCGCCTACATGAAGGAACTGGACAAGAACATCGACCAGTACACCAAGAGCGGATCCGCTCCTGGCAAGAGCGTCGCCACCGGAGAGATCCCCATCGCCATCGGGTACGCCCATGACCAGGTCAAGCTGAAAGCGGCCGGCGCCAACATCGTCATCACCGCCCCCAGCGAAGGTACTGGATATGAGCTGGCATCCATGTCGCTGGTCAAAGGCGGCAAGGACTCCGTCAACGCCAAGAAACTGTATGACTGGATCCTTTCCAGCCCGGTCGCCCAGAAGACGTTCACCGAATGGTACGTCGTCCTGGTGGCTGATGGCGCGTTGAAGCACCCCGATGCACTGTCCATCAACGACATCAAGGTCGTCAACGAAGACATGGCATGGGATGGAGACGCCGTCAACAAGACCCGTTTGCTGGATCGTTGGAACAATGAGATCGGCAGCAAGCGCTGACGTGATCGTATCACAACACGCATCCCTATAGGGAAACCTGTAGGGATGCATTGGATAGGTGGAATGTTTACCAAAAAACGTATCATCCAGTTTCTTCTCGCCGTAGGTGTATTCCTTGCTGTGGACCTTTGGATGTACCACAACCTGACCAGCAGTTTCCGCTCGTACATCGACAAACGGAATTTCAATGAGGTCGAGTTGTTCGCCCAAACGGCTCCAGATGATCCCGCGCAGGTGGAATCCTGGCTGTCCGGTGTGGGGGACGTGATCAACGGCTCCCGGGCGTATTATTTCCAGTTCAACGAGGAGACCGGCGCGTTCGATCCCATCTCAGGTTCCCCGCTCGTCGTGGCGCTGTACACCAAGAATCAGACGCAGAAAGAATTCCAAAAGGCGTTCGAAAGCGCTTATTACCTGGAGCCGATGCGTTTCTCCCGACCGTTCATCGTCGATTACACGCTGGATCCGGACAACGACAACAAGACCAAGGAAGAAGCCCAGCTGTTCGCCGTCCCGGTGACGGACAGCACCGGATACCAAGCCGCCGGCGCCATTTTGATGGTCGTCCCCACCGCCTCTGCCGTGGAGTATGAGAATCTGCTGAAGACGTTGTTCACCACCGTCTTCCTGCTGTTCTTCGCCATCATGTTCGTCCTGCTTTTCACTCGTGACCCATTGACCGGGTTTTTGGTGCTGGGACTGTTCGCCATCGTGCTGGTGTTCATCGCCTACCCGCTTCTGGAAGCGATACGCCTTTCGTTCGTCAAGGATGGCCATTTCAGTCTGGCGACCTGGAAGAAATGCCTCAGTCCGAACTACCTTGTCGCGCTGTGGGGCTCACTCCGCCTGGGCGTGCTGACCGCCACGTTCAGCGTGCTGGTCGGCTACCTGTTCGCCTTCCTGGTGGAACGGACCGGCATCAAGCACAAGAAGCTGATGACCACCCTGGCCACCATGCCGGTCATCTCCCCTCCGTTCTCTCTTTCGCTGTCCATCATTCTGCTGTTCGGCAACAATGGGTTGATCAGCAAACAGCTGCTCCACCTGAACTCCTCCATCTATGGTCTGAAGGGTCTGACCATCGTGGAGGTCATCGGCATGTTCCCCATCGCGTTCATGACGATCAGCGGAGTGCTCAGGCAGATCGACAGTACGGTGGAGGACGCATCCTTGGATCTCTCCGCCACCCGTTGGCAGACGTTCCGGTACGTCACGCTCCCCCTCTCCGGACCGGGAATCGTATCGGCGTGGCTTCTGGTGTTCACCAACAGCCTGGCTGACTTCGCCAACCCGCTGCTCCTCTCCGGTGACTACCGGGTCCTCTCCACCGAAGCGTACACCATGGTCACGGGAAGCACCTCCGACCTGGGAGGCGGCGCGGCGCTGTCGTTCCTGCTGCTGCTCCCCACCCTGACGGCCTTCCTGGTCCAGCGGGCCTGGGTTGCCAAGAAGAGCTACGTCACCGTCACCGGCAAACCCTCGACCAATCTGACCGAACTGACCAACAAGCCGACCCGAACGACACTTGCCATCATCGCCTGGGTGTTTTTGGCGTTCATCGTCGCCTTGTATCTGACCATCGTCGCCGGATGCTTTGTGAAGAACTGGGGCATCGACTACAGCTTCACGCTGGCCAACTGGCCGGAAGCGATCCAGCGCGGCTGGACCAGCATCCGGGATACGCTGACGCTGGCAGCCATCGCCACGCCGATCGCCGGCATTCTTGCCATGATGAGCGCCATGCTGATCGTCCGTAAGAAGTTTCCCGGCAAACGGTTCCTGGAAGGCTTGATCATGACGCCGTACGCCATTCCCGGCACGTTGATCGGCATCTCGTACATCCTGGCGTTCAACAAACCCCCGATCCTCCTGGTGGGAACGGGCGCCATCATTGTGATCAACTACATCATCCGGGAACTGCCCGTCGGTGTGGAGAACGGCATCACCGCCCTCCATCAGATCGACCCGGCCATTGAAGAGAGCGCCGCGGACCTTGGCGCGGACACCACGACGGTGTTCCGCACCATTGTGCTGCCTCTGGTACGTCCGGCGTTCCTCTCCAGCATGTCCTACACCTTCGTTCGTTCGATGACGGCCGTTTCGGCCATCATCTTCTTGATCAGCGCGCGATGGAACCATCTGACCGTCCTGATCTTCAATTTCTCGGAGAATCTCAGGTTTGGTCTGGCCAGCGTGCTGTCCACCATTCTGATCTTCATCGTCCTGGGTGTATGGGCGTTGATGCAGAAGCTGGTCAAGGATGACCAACTCACCCAGAAGACCATCTCCGCACGGTAAAGGAAGCAACGTATGGAAAAGAAACGCGTATCGGTCACCCTGGAACACGTCACCAAGCGATTCAAAGACCTGAAAGGCGGCAGCGAAGTGGTTGCCGTCAAGGATGCCAACATCGTCATCCAGCCGGGAGAACTGGTCACTCTGCTCGGGCCGTCCGGCTGTGGGAAAACCACCACGCTCCGGATGATCGGAGGGTTTGAGCTCCCCACCGAAGGAAAGATCTTCATCGGCGACCAGGATGTCACCATGCTGCCTCCCAACAAACGGGACACGGCGACGATGTTCCAGAGCTACGGCCTGTTCCCCCACATGACGGTCTTCGACAACGTCGCCTACGGCCTGAAACTGCGCAAGACTCCGGAAGAGGAGATCAAGAGCCGGGTTGAAGAAATGCTGGAGATGGTAGGACTCGGGGGATACGGAAGCAGAGCGCCTTCCAAGCTGTCCGGTGGACAGCAGCAACGGGTCGCCCTTGCCCGCTCGTTGATCGTCACCCCATCCGTCCTGCTGCTGGACGAACCGCTGTCCAACCTGGACGCGCTGCTCCGTGAGCAGATGCGGGTGGAGATCCGCAGGATCCAGAAACAACTGGGCATCACCGCCATCTATGTCACCCATGACCGGATTGAGGCGATGAGCCTTTCCGACCGGGTCGTCGTGATGAAAGCCGGCGTCATCCGGCAGATCGGCACGCCATCGGAAATCTACGAGAAACCCCTCAACCGGTTCATCGCCGGTTTCGTCGGCAAAGTGACCTTCTTCCCCGTCACCGTCCTGGGCCATGACGGCCAGGCATGGTCGGTACGCCTTGGCGGCAAACAGGTGACGGTCATCAGCGCCGGAGAGAACGTCAAGGTGGGAGACGAAGCGGTGTTGATGGCCCGTCCGGAATCCCTCCGGTTGACCGACCCCCACACAGGGAACATCGAGGCGACGGTGAAGATGAATGTCTACTTGGGCAACACGCTGGAGTGCTACCTCCACACCGACTTCGGCGAAGTGCTGGTCCAGGTGGACGACCCCCACTCCAAACGGATCTACCAGGAAGGGGAAGCCTGTTCCATCGATTTCAGTCCTGACCGGGTGCGTCTGCTCAACGCAGATCCCCAGTAGGCGCATGGTTTGCCAAACCGAAAGAAACATGCCATCATACAGGTATCCAAGGAGGCCATATGGTTCTTACCATCATCATCGTCATCGTCGTACTGCTTCTGCTGTACGGTGTAAGTATATACAACAAGCTGATCCGTTACCGAAACCAGAGTGAAGAGGCTGCCGCAGCCATCGACGCCCATCTGAAGCAACGGTACGACCTGGTTCCCAATCTGGTGGAGACGGTCAAAGGATACGCCACCCATGAGAAGGAAACCTTCTCCGCCGTCATCGCGGCACGCAACGCGGCGATGGGCGCCAAGACCATGGAGGAGAAAGACCAGGCCAACCAGCAGTTCTCCTCAACCCTGAAGAGTCTCTTCGCCGTCGCCGAAGCGTATCCCGAACTGAAAGCCAACGCCAACTTCATGGATCTGCAGAAGCAACTGCAGAAGATCGAGGGGGACCTGCTGGAAGCGCGCAAGTACTACAACGCGGTGATCAAGCACCTGAACACGATGATCGAGGTATTCCCTTCCAATATCATCGCTTCGATGGCTCATTTCACCAAGTTCCCATATCTTTCCATCGAGGAAGAAGCGAAACAGAACGTCAAAGTGTCGTTCTGAATCAGACCATCGCCTCCGGCCTGAACACCCGGTCGAAGGCATCCGCCGTCAGGAACCCCAATCGGACGCACGCCTCTTTCAGACTGATATGCTCCCGATAGGCAAGCTGTGCCGTCTTGGCGGCGTTCTCGTATCCGATGTACGGATTCAGCGCGGTGACCAGCATCAATGAGCCGTACAGGTTGTCGTGCATCTTCTGCCTGTCCGCCGTGATGCCGCTGACGCACCGTGCATCAAACGAGCGGATCACATCGGACAGGAGACGGACGGACTGCAGGAAGTTGTACGCCAGCACCGGCATGAATACGTTCAGCTCGAAGTTCCCTTGGCTTGCCGCGAACGAGATGGCGGCGTCATTGCCCATCACCTGCACGGAGACCATGGTGACCGCCTCGCACTGGGTGGGATTGACCTTCCCCGGCATGATGGACGAGCCCGGTTCGTTCTCCGGAATATGGATCTCCCCCAGTCCGTTGCGCGGTCCGCTGGCAAGCCAGCGCACGTCGTTGGCGATCTTCATCAGGTCACAGGCAAGCGCCTTGACCACCCCATGGGCCGAGACCAACTCATCCTTGCTGGTCAGCGCGTGGAATTTGTTGGCAGCGGTGACAAACCGCTTGCCCGTCAAAGCGCTGACCTGCTGGGCGACCAGCACGTCAAACCCTTTGGGGGCGTTCAGTCCGGTGCCCACCGCCGTGCCCCCCAGCGCCAGCTGGGAGAGGGATGGCAGCAATGCTGCAAGCATCTTCGCATCCTGTTCCAACGAAGCGCGCCACCCGCTGATCTCCTGGGCGAACGTGATGGGGGTTGCGTCCTGCAGATGGGTCCGCCCGCTTTTCACCACATCTTGGTTTTCCTGTTCCAGACGCCGCATCGTCGCCACCAACGCATGGAGAGCGGGCAACAGATTGTCCTGGATGGCAAGAACGGCGCTGATGTGCATCGCCGTGGGGAACGTATCGTTGGAGGATTGGCTCATGTTGACGTCATCGTTGGGATGGAGGAGCTTCGACCCGACGATCGCATTGCCCCGATTGGCGATCACCTCGTTGACGTTCATGTTGGACTGGGTTCCGCTGCCCGTCTGCCAGACGACAAGCGGGAACTGGTCATCCAGTTTTCCCTGGAGGATTTCGTCGCAGACCGCGCTGATGACGCTGATCTTCTCTTCCGTCATCCGCTGGGGTACCAATTGGCGGTTTGCCTGGGCGGCGGCCTTCTTCAGGAAAGCGAACGCCCTGATGATCTCCCCAGGCATCGTCTCATGCCCCACGCCAATGGGAAAGTTTTCCTTGCTCCGCTCCGTCTGGGCTCCCCAGTACACGTCTTTGGGAACCTTCACCTCACCCATCGAGTCATGTTCGATCCGGTATTCCATGGCATCCTCCGCCCTCTGACTGTACCATTGCTCCGGATTCTTGTCATTGCCCAGAACGCCGTTTGTTTTTATACTACGGGCCATGCAGGAAGATGAGATCACCATGATCTATGGAGACGACCCGAAGCAGATGACCGACACGCTGCTTGGAGCCATCCATGTGGAACGGCTGATACCCGATCAGGGAATGCGGGTGATTCTCAAACCCAACCTGGTTGTCCCGGCCACCGCCGATGGCGGAGCGACGACCCATCCCGAGATCGTCGTCTCTTTGATCGAATACCTCCAGGCCCATGGATTCTCCAACCTTTTGATCGCCGAAAGCGCCTGGGTCGGCGCGCGTACCGACGAAGGGTTTGACGTCAACGGCTACCGGGAGATCAGCAGGAAGTACCAGGTTCCACTGCTGGATGTCAAACAGGACGCCTACCAGACGGTGCAAAGCCAGGGCATCACCATGCAAATCAGCAAAACGGTGATGGAACCTTCGTTCCTGATCAGTCTTCCCGTGCTGAAAGGCCACTGCCAGACGCGGATGACCTGTGCGTTGAAGAACATGAAAGGATGCCTTTCCGACCGGAGCAAACGGATGTTCCATTCCCTCGGCCTGATGAAGCCGATCGCTGCGCTCAACGCAGCCCGTCATGCCGACCTGGTCATCGTGGACAGCATCTGCGGAGACCTGGATTTTGAGGAAGGAGGAAACCCCGTGCAGACCGGACGGATGTTCGCAGCCCGGGACAGCGTGCTGTGCGACGCCTTCGGCGCATCGCTTCTGGGCTTCTCCGTCAGTGACATCCCGTACATCAAACTGGCGGAAGCGTATGGGGTTGGTTCCGCAGATCTTTCCCGCCTCCATCTTACCGAACTGAACCATCCAAAGACGGAGATCACCGCCCGACCCAGCGGGGCCGTCGCGCCTCTGGCCCGCCACACCTGCCCGAAGGACGCCTGCTCCGCCTGTTACGGAAATTTGATCCATGCCCTGAAGCGCATGGATGAAGATGGAAAAGATCTTCCCGATGCAGTATGCATCGGACAAGGATACCGGGGCGTCACCGATTCCGGGAAAACCGGAGTCGGCTCCTGTACCCGGGGATTGGGGAAATCGCTTCCCGGCTGTCCTCCGACGGCAAAGGCGATGGTGGATTTCCTCTCATGAAACAGAGCGTGCAGATGTCCGAGGCCTTCTCCACGGCAATCTTCCTGACCCTCTCCGGAGGATTCCAGGACGCCTACACCTATCTGACCCGGAACAAGGTGTTCGCCAACGCCCAGACGGGCAACATCGTGCTGTTTTCCCAAAACATTGTCGAAGGGAACTGGAGTACGGCCCTCCGGTACATCATCCCGCTCTGCTCGTTCATTCTGGGCGTCTACATCGCAGAATCCCTGCGCCATCACTTCCAAGAGATGAAACGAATCCATTGGCGGCAACTGGTGTTGCTCCTAGAGATCGTCATCCTGTTCTCCGTAGGGTTCCTTTCCCAGGAGTACAACGCCCTGGCAAACGCACTGGTCTCCTTCGTCTGCGCCATGCAGGTACAGACGTTCCGGAAGGTCAAAGGCAACGCCTATGCCACCACGATGTGCATCGGGAACCTCCGTAGCGGCACGGACAAGCTGTATGCCTATCATCGGACCAAGGATAAGGCGGAACTGGCCTCCGCTGGTCAGTACTTCGCCATCATCGGGCTGTTCGCCCTCGGCGCCGGCCTGGGAGGCAAAATGACCGACCTGTTCCACGAGCAGGCCATCTGGATCTCCTGCATTCTGCTGTTCGTCAGCTTCCTGATGATGTTCGCCAAGACGGAAGCGGAGCAGCATTAACCATTCATCCCGTCCAACGCCTGGGCAAGGTCCTGGATGAGAAGTTCTTTCGTTTCGATGCCGATGTGGACCCGCACCAGACCGATGCGGTCCTCAGGCACCTTGTCATCAGGGAACTTCACGCCGGCAGGGAAGACCAGCGACTCATATCCACCCCAGCTCACCGCCCGTTTGAACAACTTCAGGCGATTGGTGAATCGCTTCACCTGCTGGATATCCTTCGTCTTCAGACGGAATGAGAACAGACCGCTGCCACCCCGCATCTGGGTTTTGGCAAGCTCATACTGGGGGAAGGAAGGCAACAGCGGATACAGCACGCTCTCCACGGCGGGATGCCCTTCCAGGAAGGTCGCGACCGCCAGCGCGTTCTCATAGTGTACCGGCATCCGGATGGCCAGCGTCCTGAGATTCCGCATGATCAACCACGCCTGGAAGGGATCGGGAGTTGGTCCCAGAGGAGAAAACTCCGTCTTGAACAGGTGGGAGATGTCCTGGTCCGTCCCGCAGATCACGCCGGAAACGATGTCGGAATTGCCTCCGATGTACTTGGAACAGCTGTGGACCACCATATCGATGCCATCGTCGATGGGATTCTGGAAGAACGGGGTCGCCCAGGTGTTGTCGATCACCGTCTTGATGTGGTGCCGATGGGCGATGTCCGCCACTTCCTTCAGGTTCTGCAGCTTGAAGGTGAACGTCGTCGGGCTTTCCAGATAGATCAGTCGGGTGTTGGGCTGGATGGCCCGTTCAAATTCCTCGCTGTCACGTCCGTCGACGAACGTACAGGTCACTCCGAACCGTTTCAGCCAGGTGTTGATGAACCAACGGTTCCAGTCATAGGCGTCCTTGACGCAAATGATATGGTCATTTCCCTGCAGGCATGAGAGGATGGCGCAGGTGGCTGCCGCGCAGCCGCTGGTGACCAGTTTTGCCCGCTCGGCGTGCTCCAACGCGGCGATCTTCTCCTCGCAGAGATTCACCGTCGGGTTGTTGCCCCTGCTGTACAGATAGTGGGTTGGTTCATCGGCCAACGCATCCTGGAACTTCTCATAGGAAGGAAAACAGAAGATTGATGTCTGGAAAATGGGAGGGCTGACCGCTCCGAACGGAAGATCGTCCTCTCCTTGATGCAACAGAATCTCGGTGATATCCGTCTGTGGATTGTTCATGGCGTGCCTCCCCGGCAGCGCCATCATATCACCAACCCATGGTGATTCCTACCGGAAAGAGACAAGGAAACCGGGTCTCCCCGGTTTCCTTGGATTCGTTTCCTTATTTCCTCTTCAGATACTTCACTGAATCCAGCGCGACCGCCGCGATGATGATGAAGCCTTTGAACACGAACTGCAGGTTGGTGTCGATGCCAAGGAACGTCAGGCAGTAGGTAAGGCTGGTGAAGATGATCACACCGATCACCGCGCCGCCGATCTTTCCGATACCACCATTGAATGAGATGCCGCCGACCACACAGGCCGCGATGGCGTCAAGCTCGAATCCCTGTCCCGTTCCGGCGCTGGCGTTGGCCCGGAAGGCTTCCAGGAACGCTCCGCATCCGTAGAAGACGCCCGCCATGATGAACACCCCCATCGTCACACGGAAGACGCTGATGCCGCTGACGGCCGCCGCCTCTCCGTTGCCTCCGACGGCGTACATGTTCTTGCCGAACACCGTCTTGTTCCAGATGAACCAGGCGATGATACAGGCGATGATCGCCGGGATGATCAACTTGGGGAACGTGATCAACGAACCATTGCTCATCTGGCCGATGATCCACCGTCCGCCAATCTTGTCCTTGATGGACGAATCGATCGAACCGACCGGCGTTCCGCTGGTTCCGAAGAACAACAGACCGTAGATGATCAACTGGGTGGCCAGCGTCGAGATGAACGGGTGGATCTTCAGTTTTGCGCTGAAGAACCCGGCGAAAGCGCTGAACGCCACACAGAGGACGATGGAGAAGAACAGTGACATGGCGACACGGAGCCCCATCGGAAGTCCGGTGAAATCCCACGGACCTTTGTTGAAGAAGGTGACGATGTTCGTACCCGGGTGGAGGATCAGGCCGGTGATGACCGATCCCATGGCGACCATACGTCCGACGGAAAGGTCGGTACCGGCAAGCAAAATCAAACCTGCGACACCCAACGCGTAGAACATACGGGTGGAGGACTGCTCAAGAATCGTCAGGATGTTGGGAAGCGAGAACAGGTTCCCGTACCCCTTCATCGGGGCGATGATGATACAGACGATGAAGAAGACCAGAATGGCCAGATACAACCCATTGTCCAACAGAAACTTCTGCATCTTGAAGTTCTGGGCGTACGCCTTGCGCTTCAGCATCTGGTCTTCGTGGTAGTTGGTTTTCCCGTTGCGCAACGCGCGGTTCTTCTGCACCCGGTCGACACTCGCCTGGTACATGTTCGCCTTGGCCCGGTCAATATGCGATCCTGCGCGGCTTCTGGCATCGTACATCGAAGAGCGGATCTCATACTTCGCCGTGGCGAGATCTTCCTTCAGGTCTTTCTTGGATTGGGGATCCGTCTTTCCCTGGTAATCCGCCTGGATCTTTTCCATGCGTTTCTGTCCGTCTTCCTTGATCTTGGACAGTTGGGCGGCCAGATCCGCCTTGATCTTCTGGATGTTCGCCTTTTCCTCGGCAGCCACCGCCTCTTCGTACCGTTTTCCCACGTCATTGGTATAGGCGACCGCTTCCCTGGTGAGCTGTGATATTTCGGTACGATGGCTCGCTGCGACCTGTTTCGCCGTGGCGATCTCCCCACGGAGCTTTGCAATATCCTGCTCCCGGGTCGCCTTGTCCAGCATCTTGTTCCGCCGCAGAAAGGAAATCTGTTCCCGAACTTCGGTGATCTTGTTGACGCCTTCCGCGCGGAGCGACGTGAGCCGCGCAAGGTATTCGGCTATTTTTTCATCTTCATCCACCGAAACGACTGTCTGTTTTTCCTTGATTTCTTCGTTGTTCGCCATATTTCCCCTCATTACAGATACTTGGCAGAGAGCCGAAGCAACTCTTCCTGGTTTGTTTCCTTGGTATTCACGATGCCGGCCAACCGATGGTTGGACATCACGGCGATCCTGTTGGTGATCCCCAGAATCTCCGGCATCTCACTGGAGACCACGATGACCGTCTTTCCTTCCTTGGCCATCTGGATGATCAACTGGTAGATCTCATACTTCGCGCCGACATCAATGCCACGGGTGGGCTCGTCCATCAAAAAGATGTCCGGCTCCCGTTCCATCCACTTGCCGATGATCACCTTCTGCTGGTTTCCGCCGGAGAGGGAGGTGATCAACTCCTCAGTGGAGACACACTTGGTGTTCATCCGCTTCACTTCCCGGTTGGCCGCATCGGCAAGCTTCTTGTTGGACAGGATGCTGAAGCTCTTGTACCGCTCCAGGTTGGTGATCGTCGTATTGAATTCAATGGTTCCCTTGCCGAACATCCCGTTGAGCTTGCGCTCCTCGGTGATCAGGGCAAAGTTGTAGTCCATCGCTTGTTTGCTGTTGAAGAAATGCAGTTTCTTTCCATCCAGGATGACTTCCCCGGATGCCAGGGTCCGAATGCCGAACAGTGATTCCAACAGTTCGCTGCGCCCCGCGCCGACAAGTCCGTACAACCCGAAGATCTCCCCTTTTCGGACGGTAAAGGAGATATGCTCCAGAATCGGGTCATACTTGGTGGTCAGGTCATGCACCTCGAAATACGGCCTTCCCGGCTGGTTGTCCACATCGGGGAACCGTTTGTCCAGGGAACGGCCGACCATGGCGCTGATCAACTCGTTCATGTTGGTGTCCTTGACGGCCTTCTTCATGATCATCTTGCCATCACGAAGCACCGCCACATCGTCGCAGATCTGGAACACCTCATCCATCTTGTGGGAAATGTAGACGAACGAGACGCCTTTCTTGCGCAGGCTGTCCACGATGGAGAACAGTTTCTTCACTTCCCGTTCCGTCAACGAAGAGGTCGGCTCGTCCAGAACGATCAGCTTGGCGTTGTACGAGACCGCTTTGGCGATCTCCACCATCTGACGCTGGGAAACGGACATCTGGCGCATCACCATCTTGGGGTTGACGTTCATCTTCAGCGAGGCGAACAGATTGGTGGCCACCTTGAACATCTTCGCCTCATCCACCACGCCATAGTGCGTCGGATAACGGCCGAGGAACAGGTTGTCCACCACCGTCCGATCCAGGCACTGGTTCAATTCCTGATGCACCATGGCGACACCGTTTTCCAAAGCTTCCTTCGGATTCTTGAAATCCACCAGCTTCCCATCCAGCAGAATCTGCCCTTCATCCTTGCTGTAGATGCCGAACAAACACTTCATCATGGTGGATTTTCCGGCACCGTTCTCACCCATCAGCCCGCAGACCGTTCCCCTGCGCACTGAAAGCGAGATGCCGTCCAGAACCTTGTTCTTTGCGAATGCTTTCGACAAGTTCCTTATCTCAAGCACATTATCGTCCATATGCACCCCTTTTCCATCCCAACAGAAATGAAGAAAAGCATGCGGGGACACCGCATGCTTCCCTTCGCATAACACACCTTAGTACTTCAGCTTGTCCGTATAGTCCTTGCCGGAGTTCGTCTTCACCATGTTGATGGCGTAGGCGTCGTAGTTGTTCAGGTTAGTGAACTTGTCAAGGCAGCTTGACTCGTTCTGGCCATCACCCTGCACGACGTTCAGATCCAGGTTGAGGAGCGGAGCGTAGTAGCGGAGCGCGGGCAGATAGGAGGAAGAGAGGAAGTTATCGCCGGAGTTGTAGATCGTCAGCAATACTTTCTTCTTCGGGGCGTTGGTCTGTTTGACTCCCGTATCACGGGAACCGGCCTTGTAATCCTGCCAGTTGTCTTTGTTGACGCCGCTGTTCTGGGCGAGCAACGCCTTGGTGTCGGCCCTGTACTCCATGTCGGCGGAAATCTTGTTGCCGTATTGATCCGGCTCGGAGATTCCCTTGGTGTACACATCGGAACCCGTCAGACCATCAAGCAGATTGCGAAGCACCTGCAGGGTGGCGGTTGCCTGGGCGTCGACGTTCTGGGATACGGTTCCGGTAAGTTTTCCGGCGCCGATGGCCTCGATCGCGTCCGCGTTGGCATCATATCCGAAGATAGGAACGCCGGTCGGATAGTTGGAAGCCTGCAGACAACCCATTGCCATACCATCGTTGTTGGAAACGACCAGATCGATCTTGTCTCCGAACTTGGTGGCCCAGCCGCTCATCGCGTCGGTCGCCGCGTTGGCGTTCCAGGTGGAACCATCGGTACCGGTCATCGCCTTGCCTTCCAGCTCGACGACTTTGTAGGTTTTGCCGCTGATCGTCACAGAGCCTTCCTTTGCCTTGCCAGGATCGGTGGAGCCATTCCACGTCCCAAGCGCTTTGCGGATGCCTTCCGTTCTTGCTTTGGAATCGTTGTGGCCGACGTCTCCGATGCACAGCACGTATCCGATCGTTCCATCACCGTTGCGGTCGATGGTCGCGGGAGCGGTTGCCAGATAATCGGTGATCAACTTGCCCTGTACGGCACCGCCGCCAGCTGCGTCAAAACCGACATAATAGGTCTTGTCATTCCAGTTCATGGTGTCCATATCAATGACACCCGTTGTCGGGTCAGACGGCTGCCTGTTGAAGAATACCAGCGGTTTGTCCTTGTTCAATGTTACCTTCGCCGTGCTGGCTGCTTCAGAACCGCCCTGCGCGAACACCAGTCCGCAGACGGAGAGTGCCAACAAAACGGCAATCCCAACTTTTTTCATACACATACCTCCTGGGGGATTTTCCCCCCTTCCTTATTCATTAGAACACTGAAATACCAAACGCGCAAATGAAAACGTATCAACAGAGATGAAGTTTTCGTGTGAGAAGCACGAAGTGAACAAAAAATCACAATTTTGTGTTAGATGAGGTTCACGAACCACGATGATTTTGAAAAGAGATCGCCTTCTCCATGGATTAACTTGTATGCAAGTTTACTAAATATTTGCAGAACAAAACGGTTCTTGTTCTCTTCTCTGGACAAAGGACGCTCTCTGTGATGTTTTTACCCACTACGCTTGATATTGTGGAAGTAAATATGCATCTATTTGCATACAAGACAAAACTTTGCAAAGATGTCTTGCTTCTTTTTTCGTTTGTGATTATAGTAGGTGTCACTGACGTTGATTTGCCTCCCGGCTTGCAGACGTCACTAAAGAAACTGGCTAAAAGGGGAGAGACTCACAGCTTCTTGTCTACCCCCTTCCTGGTTTCTAAAGGAAGGGCTTTTTATGTTAGAGAAAGGATACCATGTATTCACTTCGGAATCGGTAAGCGAGGGACATCCCGACAAGGTCTGTGACCAGATCGCGGATGCCATCCTGGATGCGTGCCTCAGGGAAGACAAGCACTCCCACGTGGCATGCGAAGTGTTCGCCACCACCAACACCGTGGTGGTCGGTGGGGAGATCACCACCAAAGCGACGCTGGACGTGGATGCCATCGTGCGCTCCGTCGTCGCAGGCATCGGCTACACCGAGCCGCACTGCGGCTTTGACGCCGAATCCCTCACCGTGCTCAATCTGATCAAAAAGCAGAGCCCGGACATCGCCATGGGGGTCAACTCGGACACCTCGAAGAGCCATCGCCAAGGTGCCGGTGACCAGGGAATGATGTTCGGTTTCGCCTGTGACGAGACACCGGAACTGATGCCCGCTCCGATCATGTACGCCCATGCCCTGCTTCG
Organism: Sphaerochaeta sp.; assembly: GCA_022482495.1. Lineage (NCBI taxonomy): Bacteria > Pseudomonadati > Spirochaetota > Spirochaetia > Spirochaetales > Sphaerochaetaceae > Sphaerochaeta > Sphaerochaeta sp. The sequence continues at coordinate 97,888 of JAKVPA010000002.1, forward strand.
CAAGGCGACGGAACTGCGCAAGAGCGGCAAGGCTCCGTTCCTCCGCCCTGACTCCAAGAGCCAGGTTTCCGTCATCTACAAGGATGGGATGCCGGTGGGGATCGATACGGTGGTCATCAGCCATCAGACGACGCCGGATGCCACCGAACAGCAGATCCACGACTTCATGCTGAATGAGGTGATCAAACCGGTGCTCGGCCACAATGACCTGATCACCAAGGATACCAAGTTCTACATCAACCCGACGGGTCGGTTCGTCATCGGCGGGCCTGCAGGAGATACCGGCGTGACGGGACGGAAGATCATCGTCGATACGTACGGCGGCATGGGACGCCACGGTGGCGGAGCCTTCAGCGGCAAGGATCCCTCCAAGGTGGACCGCAGCGCGGCCTACATGGCACGTTACGTGGCAAAGAACCTGGTGGCAAACCACCTGTGCAAGAAGTGTGAGGTGCAGTTCAGCTACGCCATCGGCGTGCCTGATCCCATCTCCATCTTCGTCGATTCGTTCGGCACCGGTGTGGTGGAGGACAGCAAGCTCGAGGAGATCGTACGCTCCAACTTCGACCTGTCGCCCAGCGGCATCATCGAGACGCTGGATCTGCTCCGGCCGATCTACCAGGCCAACGACAACTACGGTCATTTCGGTCGTGCGGGCGTTCCCTGGGAACAGATTGTTACATTAAAGAAATAACCCAATCAAACGGAAATCCTCCGCCTTTCGACGGAGGGTTTCAGAGGGTAAAAAAAGCGCCTTCCGAACGGGAGGCGCTTTTTGTCACGATGGCTTGTTACGGTTAATTTTGTTTCAATGTGATGCGAATCTGCTTGTACAGGCCGTCACCTTCGCTCTTGGTATCCACGCCGTAGTCGTTCAGCGCGGTGTGCACCAGGCGGCGTTCGAACGGATTCATCGGTTCAAGCAACACGCTGCGACCGGACCGCTTGACCTGGTCGGCGCTCTTCAGCGCCATGCGGATCAACTGCTCCTCGTGGCGGGTGCGGTAGTTCTCGCTGTCGACGATCACCTTCAGGTCGTTGTCCGTCTTTCCGGCGAACACATTGGCGACCAGCTGGATTGCATCCAGGTTCTTCCCTTTGCGTCCGATGATGATCGAACTGTACTCACTGTCGATGTTCAGCCCAAGTTTGCGTTCCTTGCGGTAGGCGACATTGACCGTGGCGGGATAGCCCCATCTTCTCCAGGATCCCGGTGACGAACGCCACTGATGCTGTTCTCCAGATCGGGATTGGGTGACTGCTCGAGATCCGGGCCATCCTCGTCCGTCGCGGGAAGCACCCGTTTGGCAACCTTTCCCATCGGGGTGATGTCATCAGGCAGTGGCGCGATGTTGTCGTCGTCAAAATGGATGCGGATCTTTACGCTGCTCTTTTTGAACAATCCGCCGCGGGTATTTTCCACAACCTCCACATCAAAGTCCTCACGCTCGATGTGCAGTTCGTCAATGGCCTTCGCGATCGCTTCCTGTTCGGTTTTTCCTTCAAATTCTTTGACCATAACGGCCTCCTCATTTGGTGTTCTTGTTCTTGCCAGGGAACTGCTTGCCCTTCACGACAGCCTTGGCGCGGTCTTTTTCGGCCTGTTTCTTGTTGGTGATCATCTGCTGGACGATGGATATGACGTTCATCACGGACCAGTACAGCATCAAGCCGGAAGGAGAATTGTACAACCAGAAGAAGAAGATCAACGGCATGCCGTAGGTCATGAACTTCATCATGCCCTGCTGTTGCCCGCTCGTCTGGGTATTCTGGGTGATTTTCATCGAATAAATCATGCTGATCGTGTACAGGATCGGCAGGATATGCAGCTGGTTGCCCAACAAAGGAATATTGAAGCTGAAGACAAACACCACATCAGGCTGGGAGAGATCGGGGATCCATCCGGGAATGAACATTGCTCCGCGCAGCTCGAAGTGCTTGTTGAGCAGTCCGAAGAACGCGATCAGGATGGGGAACTGGATCAACATCGGCAGACAGCCGCCCATTGGGTTGATCTTCTCCTTCTTGTACAGTTCGGCCATCAGCTCGTTCTGTTTCTGCGGATTGTCCGGATACCGGTCCTTGATGGCCTGCATCTGCGGACCAAGCTCGCTCATTTTCGCCGTGCTGCGCATGCTGGCCTTGGTCAACGGATACAGGATCAACTTCAACAGGAACGTCACCAGAATGATGCCGATGCCGTAGTTGGGGATGATCTTGTAGAAGATGTTCAGGATCCACATCAGGAAGCTTTCCAGCCAGCCGAGGGCCGTCGAGCTGTCCAGCGCCATCTCCAGATTCAGGCCGGAGACTCCGAAACTGTTGTCCTGGGCGTTGTTGTAGATCGTCATGTTCTTCTTCAGCTGCGGTCCGATGTAGAAGCGGAACGTATCTGAGGTGTGGGCGCTCTTCACCGCAGGGCGGGTCAGGTAGATCGAGCTGGTCAGCGCGATCCCCTCTTCCGTATCGGGAAGCTGGCTGAGGGAGAGCGTGTAGTGGGTGGCGTCAGGAATGGCGATGGCGGAGAAGTATTTGCCCGTCAAGGCGACCCAGCTGATCGTCGCGTCGGAGGTGTACCGTCCGTTCTTCAAGCTTATCTGGGTCTTTTTCTTCGAACCATCCTTCTTCAGATAGAAATGACGGTATTCGTACTGGTCCTGGGGCATCTTCTCGAAGGCAGGTCCCAACTGGGGTTCAAAGGCCAGCGTATAGGCGTTGTTCTCATAGGAAAGCGGAATCGCCTTGTTGACGCTGTTGTCGACGGCCACGTTCACCTCAAACAGGTAGTCGTCCTTGCCGAACGTGTACGTCTTGGTGATGGTGAAGGGATCTTCGTTGCCGTTGATGGAGAACGTCTGGGTGAAGATCACCTTGTTCCCGTCGATGGTGTGGTTGAAGACGGCGTCGATCGGATTGGTCTTGTCGTCTCCGGCGTACATCAGGAAGGCGTTTTTTCCGCTCTCCCCTTTGAACAGCAGTTCCACCGGGTCCCCGTTTGTGGTGTGTTTGTTCAGCTTGATGGAGGAGACGGACGCCCCTTTGGGATCGAACGTGATGGTGAACACCTCATTGGAGAAGGTGAACGGCGTTGCGTCGGCATTCTTGTCGTCCACCGGAAGGAATGATCCCTTGGCATCAGAACCATAGGCGAGATTGCTTGGCACCACCACCGTCTGGGAAGCGGAAAGCGCCGCATCATCGGTGGTTGGGGAGGTTTCTTCCACGCTTTCCGTAGCTGTGGCAGGCTGGGCCGGATAGAACATCGTCTGGATCGTCATGCCGACGGTAATGACGATCACGGACAGAATGACCGCAATGATGGTGTTTTTTTCCATATCTTCTCCTGGTAGAACAGTCGTTGGGATGTCTCAGGAATGATACGGCATGGTACGGGTATTGGTTAGGAGAGTGATGACGTGCCGGATGGCGTGGTGACCCCTGCTTTTTCGCAAAGGTGCAACAACTGCTGTGTCAACATGGTGAAGTCGTAGGCATTTCCTGGATAAACCACAAAAGCAAAATCGTACCCAGAGACCAACCTTTCCTTAGAAGTCCGCCAGAATTCCTTGATTTGTCTTCGGATCTTGTTCCGTTGCACCGCGTTGCCGTAGTGCCGTACCGGAATCACGATAATCCTCGACCAGCCAAGGTCATTCTTTCCCACAATCAGTCTGATGCCTTTGCAAGAAGTGGCTTTCCCCTGTTTGAAAATTCGGTCAATCTCTGGACGATTACGGACAATCTCACTCTTAGTAAGGCTTTTTCTCATCGCTGGCAGTAAGCTTGTATCTGCCCGCAGCCCTTCTTCTGGCAAGGACGGCGCGACCGCCTTTGGTTGCCATGCGGGCGCGGAACCCAAACTTCCTCGTCCTTCTCATCTTGCTCGGCTGATACGTTCTTTTCCCTTTGTAACTCATATTGCAACTCCAAATTTCATCGCATACTGTATGCGCGGATTTTCACACACAAAAAACGGGGACAGTATCCCCCCGTGAGACATAAACTATAGTGAGAGACCCCCGTTACGTCAAGCATTCCGGCGATCAAGAGAGCAGAAGAATTTTCCGGATTCCCAGTGATGGATACTCCTTTCGTACTTTGGAGATGATTTTGCCCTGTTGCATGGAGAACAACTGGCTCCATGCCGGATGGTCGGCCCGGACGACCAACGTATCCCCTTTGATCTCCTTCAGCGTGATGTGTCCGACAAACTTCTCCCCGATGATCTCATCCCAATGGGAGATCATCTGGTAGCGCTTGTCGCTGTCCGTATCGATGTTCAGCGAACCCATCACCTTTTTCACCAGGAGCTGCGCATCGATGAATTCCTTGTCATCCACGAGCTTGGAACCTCCCGTCCTTCACATCATACACCAGCGTTTCCTGGGAAGGAACCTCGGAGAAGTACCGTTCCTCAGGAAGAAACGTGAAAAACGCCTGGTCATACCCGTCGATCATCTGGAGAAACCGGTTGCGTTTCTCCAGATCCAGCTCAAGCAACACGTCATCCACCAGAATGACCGGTTTCCGTCCCGTCTTCATGGTGAAGAACCGCATTTGGGCGATCCGGAACAGCAACGATGCCAGCCGGAGTTGCCCGGTGGAACCGATGTCGGAGAACGGACGCTGCCCGCAGAGGACGATGAACCGGTCGCGGTGAATGCCACTGGATGTGGTTTCCAACGCATAGTCTCGCTCCCTGGTCTGCCGCAACGCCTGGATGACGGCTTCGGGGTTGTCACATTCCTTCCAAGAGGGACGATAGACGATGGTGATGTCCTGGTCTGTTCCGCTTACCTGACGATACAGCGAGGGAAATATCCGGTTGAACTCCTCAACCGCCTGGATTCTCCGTTTTTGGATGGAGAGTCCGTAGCCGGCGAGCTGCTGGTCATATACGGAAAGCAGCCCTTCCTGACGATCCTTCACCGCCTGGTTCCGTTGCCGGAGCACCCGGCGGTAGCGGCGCAGGTCATCGAAGAACAGCGGATCGTACAGACTCATCGTCTGGTCGAAGAACTTGCGCCGTTGTTCCGGTTCTCCGTTGACGAACCAGATGTCATCGTGGCTGAACACGATGCAGGGAATGGTATAGATCAACTCCTTCCGGTCAGTGATGACCCGCTCATCCAGCGTGATGGTCCGTTTGGCGTCCTTGTACACCAGGCTCATCATCCGGTTTTGGCCGTCATCATCCAGAAACGTCCCACAGAGGCGGAATCCTTCCGTGCCGTGCTGGATCATATCCTTGATGTCGGCTGTCCGGAACGAAGAGCCGTAACAGAGCGTGTAGATTGCTTCCAGAAAGTTGGTTTTCCCTTGTCCGTTCTCCCCAACGAGCAATACCTGCCGGGAACCGACAGGTATCGTCTCTGCAATGAGATTTCTGAATTGTGCCGTCTGGATGGAAGAAAAACGCATCAGCTGTTCGGCTGCATCGGCATGACCAGGTGGAAGTAGTCATGCTCTCCTTCCGGACAGAGGGTGATCGCACGTGACGGGGTGGTGAAGTTCAACGTGAACTTCTCGCCTTCCATCACCTTCAGCGGTGCCAGGATGTACTGGTAGTTCAGGCTGATGGTGCAGGTCTCCCCCTCGTATTCGCAGGGAATCTTCTCGCTTGCCGCCCCCAGTTCGTTTTCTTCGCTGTACAACGTCAACTCATCTTTGGAAATCTGCAGGTACAGCTTGCATACCTTGCTCTCGATGGCGACGGATACACGTTTGATGGCATCCACCATCTCCTTGACTGGAGATCAGGCAGTGGGAAGTCTGGTTCTGGGGGACGACTCTTCGGTAATCAGGATACTGGCCTTTGATCAACGTCGAGTAGAAGAAACGATTCCCTATTTTGGCGAAGATCACGTTTTCCTTGATGCACAGATCAAACGTTCCTTCCCAGTGGAAAGTTTTTTCAGTTCGGTAAAGAACTTCGTCGGAATAATAATCGGTTTGAACTCTGGAATCTGTTCGCTGAACTTGCGTTCCACAATGCTCAGCCTGCGGCCGTCTGTTGCGATCAGATTCAATCCGGCCGCTGTTTTTTCCAGATACAGTCCACAGAGGTAATGGCGGGTTTCATCCGTACTGACGGAGAACAGCGTCTGGTCCGCCATTCCGATGAACGGTTTCTGTCCCAATGTGAAGAACGGAACCTCTCCCGGATTCTCCATCATGGGGAATTCAGCGCCATCGATGACCCTGAGGGTTGATTTGAACTTGATGCTTCCACCTTGTGGGGTGATGGTCAGCTGGCGATCCTGCGTCTCAAACAGGATATCCGCATCAGAGGGAAGCAACCGGAGAATTTCCAGAAATTTCTCTCCGTATACCGTCGTACTGCCTTCCTCTTCCGTTTGTGCCGGAATCTGGGTGGTGAAGCCGGTGGCGTTGTCCGTTGCTTTGATGAGCAGCGTGTTGTTTTTCGCCTCGAGATAAATGTTGCTCAGGATGGAAAGCGAGCTTCTTTGCTGGGTGAAGTCCATTGAGAAGACGATTTCCGTGAGGATATCTTGTTGTTTGCAGTAGAATTTCATGCCTTACTCCGATTAGGTCTCTTTATTTTAATTCATCATAATCATAATACCACAAAAAACGGTGGATTTCTACGCAATTCATTGTACACTTGTCCGTTACGCGTTGCACAACCGGTGGATAAAAAAGTGGATAACCCGGAATTCATCCACCGGACTTTTCAGTTGTCCACCTCAATCCACCGGCTATCAAGGGGAAATCCACCGGTTGTTAATGTTGCTCCATGATTTCCTTTTTTAGTTTTGCAACGATGTTCCGCATGTCCGGATTAACGTTGCACAGCGACTGGATCCGGTCATAGGCGTGCATGATGGTGGTATGGTCCCGTCCGCCGAATTCCGAACCGATTTCCGTGAAGGAATAGGTGGTCAGCTCTTTTGCCAGGTACATGGCGATCTGCCGGGGCTGAACCAGCGATTTGTTCTTCTTTTTGCTCTTCATGTCACTGGTGTTGACGTTGAAATAGGTGCATACCACCTTGTTGATCGCCTGGATGGAGATGCCCTGTTCCTTTTCCTGGGGTTTGAAGAACGGCATAGTGGACAACAGCTCTTTCGCCTTCTCCATCGTCAGTTCCTGGCCAAGCAGTTCGCTGTAGGAGATCAGCTTGGTAAGGGAGGCTTCCAGATCCCGGACGTTGGAGCGGACGTTTTGGGCAATATAGTCAATGATGTCCGCATCGACCTGTTTGTTCTGCATTTTGCACTTGTTTCTGAGGATTGCGACCCTCGTTTCGTAGGCTGGTGGTTGGAGATCCACGTTCAAGCCACGCTCAAAACGGTTGGTCAGACGGTCCATGACACCCTTCAGTTCGTTGATCGGACGATCGCAGGTGAAGACGATCTGCTTCTTCGCCTCGTACAGTTCGTTGAAGGTGTGGAACAGCTCTTCCTGCGTCTGGGTCTTCTGCTGGATGAACTGGATATCATCCATCAGAAGGACGTCCACCTTGCGGAACTTGTTCTTGAACTGCTGGGCTTTGCCGCTGCCTGCCGAGCCGATGGATTCGATGAATTCATTGGTGAACGCCTCTGCGGTGATGTACTGCACCTTCAGGTCTTTCTGGTGTTCCAGGATGTAGTTGCCGATGGCGTTGATCAAATGGGTTTTCCCTAGTCCTACTCCGCCGTAGATCAGGCAGGGGTTGTAGCTGATGCCCGGGTTCTTTGCGATGGCCAGGGACGCGTTCAGGGCGTAGATGCAGTTGTCACCGCTGACGAAGTTGGAAAACTGGTAGTCCGAGTTGATGTTGGCCGCCCTGCGGGCTTTCTCAAGACGTTCGTCATCGCTGGGAGCCTCCACGGCGCGTGCCGAGGATGAGGGATGCGCGGCTTGTTCCGTCTCCTTGCTGATGATGAACTGGATGGCGATGTCCTCCCCGCAGAGGCTGTGCATCGATGCGGTGATGTCATCGGAAAACAGTTTGGTCACGTTGTCATATACGAACTGGCTGGGTACAGCCAGAACAAGCTTTCCGGGAAGGGACTGGACATAGCTGATCCTGCTGAACCACGTGTTGTACAGGAATTCCTGGGTGGTTTTTTTCAGCGCGATGCAGGTCTCTTTCCAAAACGGAAGGTAATCGATTTTGTCGTTGCTCATAGCCAACTATTCTACATTTGTCACGGTGAGAGTGCAAGCAAGTTTCAACCCCTTTTCTGGAAACTCGATAACTTATTTTATTATAATAAGATAAAAATAGAGTAAAAAACCCTCTGTGGCTTGCAAGACCCCACCGTTTTTGGGTATACTTAACGATGCAAGAGTACGGTCTTTTGCACTACAAAACAAGGAATTAATTGAATGAATGAAGGTAACAAAATCAACGAGTCCTTGACCCCGACAAATGGACAGGACGGCGATACGATCAAGCGCGCCGAACGTTCGTATGGAGCCGAATCCATCCAGGTGCTCAAAGGCTTGGAAGCGGTACGCATGCGTCCAGGCATGTACATCGGGACCACCGGCATCGATGGTCTCCATCATTTGGTGTACGAGGTCATCGACAACAGCATTGATGAAGCGATGGCGGGCTATTGCACCGACATTCAGGTATTTCTCGACGTCAACAACGACGGGCAGGAAATCTGCACCGTCGAGGACAACGGCCGTGGCATTCCGGTCGACATGCATCCCACCGAAAAGAAGAGTACGTTGGAGGTGGTCCTTTCCCAGCTGCATGCCGGCGGCAAGTTCAACAAAAACGCCTACAAGGTCTCCGGAGGCCTGCATGGCGTCGGCGTCTCCTGCGTCGTCGCCCTCTCAGACTGGTTTGAGGTGAACGTCTACCGGCTGGCCGGCGGATATCCCACCGAGGATCCCGAGCATCCCGGCGGCATTTTCCGCCAGGTGTACCGCAAGGGAATCCCCCAGGGGGATGTGGTGCGGGTCGGAGACTCGGATCGTTCCGGTACGGTGATCAGCTTCACGCCGGATTTCACCGTCATGGAGCGCAACTCGTTTGATTTCGAGGTGCTATCCAACCGGTTCCGCGAACTTTCCTTCCTGAACAAAGGGGTTTCCATCTCCATCACCGACCGTCGGGGCGCTGAGGAGCGGAAGAACATCTTCAAGTCGGAAGGAGGACTGCCCCAGTTCGTCGCCTATCTGAACGACTACAAGCATGTCCTGTTCGATCCTCCGATCTCCATCGAAGGAGAGAAGGACAACACCCGGGTGGAGATTTCCCTGCAGTACAACGACAAGTACGACGAGAAGATCCTGACGTTCGTCAACAACATCAACACCCGTGAGGGCGGCACCCATCTGACCGGTTTCCGTACCGGGCTTTCCCGGGTGATCAACGCCCAGTTGCAGAAGAACGCCAAACTGCTGAAGAAGTTTGATGACAAGTTCGAGCCGGATGACATCAACGAAGGGCTTACCGCCGTCATTTCGGTGAAGATCCCCAACCCGCAGTTCGAAGGCCAGACGAAGATGAAGCTGGGCAACAGCTATGTCGCCGGCTTGGTCAACTCGATGGTCTATGAGAAGCTGGGAAACTATCTTGACGAGTATCCTGCCGTTTCGGAAGCGATCCTCACCAAGATCATCGACGCCGCCCTGGGGCGCATCGCGGCCCGCAAGGCGCGTGAGCAGATCCGTAAGAAGAGCGAAGGCGGCGGCCTGCCCGGCAAGCTTGCCGACTGCTCGGAGAAGGATCCGGCCAAGTGCGAGGTGTTCATCGTCGAGGGTGACTCCGCAGGCGGTTCAGCCAAACAGGGGCGTGACCGTACGTTCCAGGCGATCCTTCCGCTGTGGGGGAAGATGCTCAACGTGGAGAAGGCTCCGGAATTCAAGGTACTTGGCAACGACAAGCTCCAGCCGGTCATCTCCACCATCGGTGCCGGCCTGACCCGGTACAACAACACCGATTCCGACGGGAAAGATGTGGAGAACACCTTCGATATCACCAAGGCACGATACCATAAAATCATCATTATGGCCGATGCTGATGTCGATGGCTCGCATATCAGGACATTGTTGCTGACATTTTTCTTCCGCTACATGCGGCCGTTGATCGAAGCGGGATACATCTACTTCGCCATGCCTCCGTTGTACAAGATCACCATCGGGAAGAATGTGGAGTACGCGTACGACGAAGAGGCCCGGCGCCAGATCCTGAACAAGTACGGGGTCACCGATTCCTCCAAGGTGGAGATCCAGCGGTACAAAGGTCTTGGTGAGATGAACCCGGAGCAGCTCTGGGAGACCACCATGAACCCGGAAACCCGGCGTATGAGCCAGATTCATCTGGGAGACGCCGAGGAAGCGGACAGGAACTTCTCCATGCTGATGGGAGAGGAAGTGGAACCCCGCAAGGAGTTCATCGATGCCAACGCAGTATACGTGTCCAATCTGGACGCCTGAGGAAAGGATAAAATCGTGGACGAACCTATCAAAGAAAACATCATCATCGCCGACGTATCCAAGGAGATGCGCACCTCGTATCTGAACTATGCCATGAGTGTCATCGTGGCCCGTGCGCTCCCTGACGTCCGCGACGGACTGAAACCGGTGCATCGCCGCATCCTGTACGACATGTACGAGATGGGGTTGCGTTCCACCGGTGGAAACAAAAAGAGCGCGCGTGTCGTAGGTGACGTTCTGGGAAAATACCATCCCCATGGGGATGCTTCGGTGTACGACGCACTGGTGCGTCTGGCACAGGACTTCTCTCTCCGCTACCCGGCCATCACGCCACAAGGAAACTTCGGTTCCATCGATGGCGATCCTCCGGCAGCCATGCGGTATACGGAATGCCGTATGAGCCGCATCGGCGAGAGCATGCTGGATGACATCCAGAAGGAAACGGTGGACTTCGGCCCGAACTACGATGACTCCCTGAAAGAGCCGTTGGTGCTTCCCGCCGCGTTCCCGTTCCTGTTGGCCAACGGTTCTTCCGGCATCGCTGTCGGTATGGCGACCAACATGCCTCCCCACAACCTGCAGGAGATCTGCGACGCCATCTGCGCGACGATTGAGAACCCGAACATCACCCTGGATGAGCTGATGCACTCCATCAAAGGGCCGGATTTCCCCACGGGAGCCATCATTTGCGGTGTTCAGGGCATCAAGGACGCTTTCTCCACCGGTCACGGGAAGATCGTCATCCGCAGCCGCTATGAAATTGAGACGCACGAGCACGGGCACGACGACATCGTGTTCACCGAACTCCCCTATCAGGTCAACAAAGCCGACCTGGTCAAGAAGATTGATGACCTGCGTAAGGACGGCGTCATCCCGTCCATCGCCGCGGTGCGTGATGAGTCGGACCGCAAAGGCATCCGGGTCGTCGTCGAGCTGAAGAGCGGAGCCGCTCCGCGGGTTACGCTGAACCAGTTGTTCCTCCGCACCCAGCTGCAGAGCAACTTCAACGTGAACAACCTGGCGCTGGTCGATGGCAGGCCGGTCACCCTCTCCCTCCGGCAGATGCTGGGATGCTACATCAAGCATCGTGAGGAAGTGGTCACCCGTCGGACCCGTTTCGACCTTCGCAAGGCGCAGGAACGCGCCCACATCCTGGAAGGCCTGAAGAAAGGGCTGGAGAACATCGACCTGGTGGTGAAGATCATCAAGGAGTCCCAGGACAATGACGCCGCCTGCCAGCATTTGATCGCCCAGCTGGGCATCGATATGATTCAGGCCCAGGCGATCATCGACATGAAGCTTGGACGTCTTTCCCATCTGGAGACGGACAAGATCATGGCGGAACTGGCCGACCTGGAACAGAAGATCGCCTACTACAAGGATATCCTCTCCGATGAGAAGAAGATTCTCGGCGTGGTGGAGAGTGAGACGCGGGCGCTTCCCGCCCAGCTCGCCCCCCGTGACCGCCGCAGAACGGAGATACTCCCGCAGGAGATCGGGGACGCCAAGGACGAGGACTTCATCAAGAAAGAGGATGTGGTCGTTTTGATCAGCAACAAAGGATTCGCCAAGCGGATCCCGGCGGAAGAATACCGCGCCCAGGCTCGCGCCGGAAAAGGAACGCGGACTGCCAAGCTGCAGGACGAGGATTTCGTCGAGCACATGTTCGTCGCTTCCAGCCACGACTATGTGCTGTACGTGACCAATCTGGGCAAAGCGTACTACACCAAGGTGTACGAGATTCCTGAAGCGGGCAAATACGCCAAAGGCACCAGCATCAAGAACTTCCTGCAGATGGAAGGTGGGGAGAAGATCACCACCATCATTACGTTCTCCGAGTTCAGCGATGATGTCTATCTGATGATGGCCACCAAACATGGCGTGGTGAAGAAGGTCACGTTGTCCAACTTCGTCAACGCCAAGACCCGTGGCATTCGTGGCATCATCCTGGATGAAGGTGATGAGTTGTTGCAGACAGAGTTCGTATCGGCTGGCGACCAGGTGATGTTGATCACTCGTGGTGGGATCGGGTTGCGGTTCTCCGCCGATGAGGTACGCGCCATGGGCAGGGCGACGCACGGTGTGCGTGGCATCCGCCTCAGTGAAGGGGACGAAGTCGCCGGACTGCTCAAGGTCGATCCTTCCAAACGTATCCTGATGCTGACGGAAAACGGCCAGGGCAAACAGGTCGCCTATGACAACTTCATGTGCCACGGACGTGGAACGCATGGCCAGAAGATCTATCGCCTTGGCGACAAAGCGAACTTCATTGTCGGAGCGCTGTCCGTCAACGAAGAGAACGATGTCGTCTGCGTGACGATGCTTGGCCAGACGGTGCGTGTGCATGTCCGGGACATCTCCATCCAAGGCAGGAACGCCGCAGGCGTCAAAGTGGTCACGATGAAATTAGCCAAGGACCACGTTGTCGCCATCGCGGAAACCGCTCTGGACGAGGATGAGGAGACGGAAGTACCGGAACAGCCGGCAGAAACACCTCAGCCAGCAGAAACGGATCCTGAAGCATAAATAGATAACATCTGTTTACTGTTTTGCGGGGTTGCCGATTGCTTGGCAACCCCTCTTTTTTACCCCAAAAAGGCTCAGAAAAACATCAAAATTTTCACACGATTTTGTATTGTTTAATAGAAACATCTCCTTAAAAACCTGCATTTGGCGCGCTGAAATGCAGGTTTTTGGCAAAAGAAATAATCCTTGAGAAACAACCCTGCAAAACCAACCAGGAGAAGAAAAGACAGAAACACGCACCCTTTGCGTACGACCAATGCCAATGATCTGAACAGGTGCTATGGTGAAGAAACAAAAAGAAGAAAAGGAAAACCTTGGGGTTGATCTTGCACGAGAATGAAGTATGCAAGAGCAATGGAGAACGGATAGCGATGATAGGTGAAGTATTCTTCTTTTGCAGTTTCCCGTGAAACCTGCATCAAGACACCCAAAAGGAGAAAGGCGGCGGGATGTCTGCCTTTTTGATCAGGGTGAAGGTTTCTTTGTTTGTTGTGTTGGAGGGAATGGGGCGTGATGTTTCACGTGAAACACGTTGGAGGCATAAGAAAACGTATGTAAAGGGTAGGTACTCGCAGGAGTGATGATGATAGTTCCGTACAATCGGAAAGGATATAGGACCGTTTCACGTGAAACGCAGCGTACACGCTCTGAGCTTGGATGGTGTATGAGGTTTCACGTGAAACAAAAAAACGTTCCACGATGTTTCACGTGGAACGTTCCTGAACTTGTAAGGGGCAAGATCACTTACATGTCAAATGTATTATCAATGACAATTCCCTTGTCGACGGTGTTGCGGAGGTACCGCTCAACACCACTCTTCAAGGTCATTTCGCTCATTGGACAACCTGCGCAGGCCCCGATCAGGCGAACCTGTACGTTTTTGCCATCCATTTTTATGAACTCGATATCGCCTCCGTCATTCTGGAGTGACGGTCTGATCGCTTCAATCGCCTCTTTGACTTTCTGCTCAAGGGCAGAGACTTTTTGTTCGTCCATGTCTTCCTCCGACACTAGCAATGTACTATAGGGAAGACGAAGGGTCAAGGTTGCGGGGAAATCCGGTGACATTTCCCGGGGAATCCCCTATGATAGAATCTATGAAAGCAACGAAAGCGATATTCCTGAATCAGAAAGGTGGCGTCGGAAAGACAACCACCGCAGTGAATCTTGGCTCGGCGTTGGCAAAAAAGGGGTTTCGGGTTTTGTTGGTTGATTTGGATGCCCAAGGAAACCTGACCAGCTCCGTGTCTGCGGATCCACGTTTGCCGGGAACGTATGAAGTGTTGGCGGAAGAAGCAAATGCTGTGGATGTCTGCCAACGGACACCGGTGAACAATCTGTTCGTCATGGCAAGCAACATCAACATGGCTGGCCTGAATGTCGAACTGGTGAACCAGGAAGAACGGGAATTCTTCATGAAGCGGACGTTTACCGGGCTTGATGACCAGTATGATTACATCTTTGTCGACTGTCCTCCTTCGTTGGGATTGGTGACGGTGAATGCCATGGCCTGGACGGAGTATGTGATCATCCCGATGCAGTGCGAGTATTTCGCCATGGAAGGGCTCAACCTGTTGATGCGGACCATCACCAACGTGAAGAAAGCGGTAAATCCTTCCATCAAAATCCTGGGGATCGTCTTCACAATGTACAACAAGCGGCAACGTCTTGCCAATGATGTGATTGAGGATGTCTCTTCTTTCTTCAGTGACCTCGTGTTCAAGACGATCATTCCGCGAAATGTACGCCTGTCTGAAGCCCCATCCCATGGACTTCCGGTAAATGCCTATGATGCAAGCAGTTCAGGATCAAAGGCATATGATGCTCTCGCAGAGGAGGTGATGAAACGTGTCGCTCAAGCAAATGAACACGCCTAAGAAGCATGGATTAGGGAAAGGAATTGAAAGCCTGTTGGATGATTACAGCTTCAATGCCGCGGTCGAAACGACGATAGGCGCTCCTGTGAAGGAAGCAGAACCGGAAGGGGAAAGGATCATCCAAGTTCCCGTTGCGCAGATCCGTCCCAATCCCAACCAACCGAGAAAAACATTTGATGAAGCTGCATTGAAGGACTTGGCTCTGTCCATCAAGAATCAAGGGGTGATCAGTCCGATCATCGTGGAGAAGATTTCTGAGACGGAATATTCCATCGTTGCGGGTGAACGGCGATACCGCGCGGCAAAGATCGCCGGGCTTACCACCGTACCGGTATTGGTGAAAACCTTATCGGATATCCAGCGGATGGAAGTATCGTTGATCGAGAACATCCAACGGCAAAACCTCAATCCTTTGGAAGAAGCAAAAGCGTATGCCTATCTGCTGAACGAAGCGGGCATCACCCAGGAAGAGCTTTCCCGGAGGGTGGGAAAGGATCGTACCACCATCACGAACAGTCTCAGGTTGCTGCAATTGCCAGCCAACATGCAGGCTGACCTCTTGGCGGGGAAATTCAGCGCGGGACAGGCGCGGGCGATTCTTTCTGTGGTGAACCCCGCAGATCGTGACATCCTGTACCATACCGTACTGGAGAAAGAACTTTCCGTACGGGCGACGGAGCAGCTTGCCGCGGAGTTCAACAAAGGCAAGCGGGTCGCCTATCAGAAAAAGAAACGGGTCTCCAAGAGCCTGGCGAAATCCCCTGATGTCATTTCGGTGGAAGACAAGTTTCTCCACATAGTTGGCACACGAGTTGAAGTACAGGGTTCGCTGGAGCGGGGGAAGATTGAGATACCGTACACCAGTTCAGAGGAATTGGAGCGGATCTATCAACTGTTCAAGCCGGACGACGAATTGTTCGACGTATAAGGAGTTAGTATGGATACCACACAGCTTGCAGATGGCCTGTATGCCATCATGCATACCGATAAGGGGGACATTACCCTGGCACTTGAATACCGGAAAGTCCCGATGACCGTCGCAAATTTCGTCGGACTCGCCGAAGGTTCGTTGAACCTGAGGAATCCCGGCAAGCCGTTTTATGACGGTCTGACGTTTCACCGGGTGATTAAGGATTTCATGATCCAAGGTGGATGCCCCATCGGCAACGGTACCGGTGGACCGGGATATACGTTCCCGGATGAGTTTGACATTTCGTTGAAGCACGACCGTCCCGGCATCCTTTCCATGGCCAATGCCGGTCCCCGGACCAACGGAAGCCAGTTCTTCATCACCCACGTCCCCACACCATGGCTGGATGGCAAGCACGCCATCTTCGGTCATGTGGTGGAAGGACAGGATGTGGTGAACGCCATCGCCCAGGGGGACAAAATCCAAAAGGTGGACGTGATCCGAGTGGGAGAAGACGCAAAGAAATTTGTGGTTTCACGTGAAACCTTTGGAAAACTGCTCCAGGAAAAGGAAGCAGAAGACGTAAAGAAGGAAGCGGAGGAACAGGCGAAGATCAATGGGGAGATCAAGAACCGCTGGCCGGAAGCGGTTACCACCAAATCCGGACTGCGCTACGTGGTGGTAAAACCGGGTGACGGGAAAAAGCATCCCAAATGGGGACAGGCGGTCACCGTACATTACACCGGTTCGTTGATGAACGGAAAGATCTTTGACAGTTCCGTAAATCGTGGCCCGGTGACCTTCACCATCGGGGAGGTGATTGAAGGTTGGAATGAAGGATTGCAGTTGATGAGCAAAGGCGAGAAGGTGACGATGATCATCCCGCCGGAACTCGGCTACGGAACCCAAGGGTATCCTGGTGTGATTCCACCCAATTCCTATTTGGTGTTTGATGTTGAGCTGATAAGTTTCTAATTACTTGTATATAAAGGAGATATACGTGAAAGGAAAAGCAATCCAATATGTTTGCAGCCAATGCGGGCATGTGGAGACCAAATGGCTGGGACGCTGCCCGGAGTGCGGCGGCTGGAACACCTTCGAGGAAGAAGCGGTGACCACTTCGGCGGACATGACCAAAAGCGTCGTGCTCTCCGATGGCGGAAAAGCGGTTCCCTTGAAGGATGTCCAGGTGGAACCCGGCTATCGCTTTTCCACCGGTATCTCCGAGCTTGACCGTGTGCTGGGCGGTGGGGTGATGAAAGGTTCCTCCGTGTTGATCGGAGGAGAACCAGGCATCGGTAAATCCACCCTGATGCTCCAGATGGCCTCCCTGTGCATCAGGGACCGCAGCATCCTGTATGTATCCGGTGAGGAGTCACCCGGCCAGGTGAAGCTTCGTGGAGAGCGCCTGGGGCTTGATGTGGACCGGATTTCCATCTTCTGTGACACACGGGTGGAAGCCATCAGCGAGGTGTTGGAAGAGACCAAACCTCAGATGGTGATCATCGATTCCCTGCAGACGTTGGTCTCCGCCGAGGTCCCTTCACCGGCGGGTTCGGTCAACCAGATTCGGGCAACCAGTACGGCGTTGGTAGGCATGACCAAGCGGCTCGGCATCTCGCTGTTTTTGATCGGGCACATCACCAAGGAAGGCATTCTTGCCGGTCCGAAGGTGATCGAGCACCTGGTGGATACCGTGCTTTCGTTCGAACAGAGCGGATCGGGAGTGAGGATCATCCGGGCGCTGAAGAACCGCTTCGGTTCGGTGGATGAGTTGGGGATCTTCACCATGGGGGAGAAAGGGCTGGAACCGGTTAGGGATCCTTCGTTGTTTTTCATCAGCCAACGGGCGGGCAACGTGACGCCTCCGGGCATCGCCTACACTGCCGTCACCGAAGGGAGCCGAACGTTCATCGTGGAGATCCAGGCGCTGACCGTCTCGACGAAGAGCGGGTACAGCAGGGTCTATTCGGACCGCATTGATTCGGCCCGGGTGCTGCGGGTCAGCGCAATCCTGGAGCGCCATGCAGGCTTGGCGTTGGGGGAGCAGGACATCTACGTGAATGTCGGAGGCGGGGTGAAGCTCAACGAAGTGGCCATCGAGCTGCCGCTGGCCCTGGCCTTGTGGTCGGCGTACCGCGGGGTGGCGCTACCGGGTCGGCTCGTGTCCTTCGGGGAGCTTTCCCTGGCGGGGGAAGTCCGGCCTGTCGGATTCTCCGACAAACGGATCAAGGCGGCGGTGGAGATGGGCTTTACCCGCCTGATGGTCCCCAAAGGGACAAAATCAGGAAAACTTACCAATGTGTCCATCGTGGAGACCATCAAGGAAGCGATCGCCTGCTCTGTCTTGATAATTCATTGAGAAAGAAGGACTTCTACTTTGTTAGGATTCCTTTGTAATCTATCTAGGCCAACAGTTTGATCAACATGGGGAATCCGACGAACGTCCCGATGGTGCTGCCGATGGAACTCAGCAGGAATACCCAGAGGGCGTGCAGGATCCGGTTGGAATACCATTTGCGGAAGTGGGTGGCGTCCTCGTTGAGATCCTCGAAATCCTTCACTTTTGGCTTACGGAATTCCGCTTCCAGAATGCCGCTGATGATCCCCACTCCGATGGTCGGGTTCAGGCTGGTGAACGGGCGCGGCGGCCATGCTGCACAGGATGTTCAGCGGATGGGCCCAGGCGAGCAGGGAGAAGACTCCGGTAAAGATGGCGTTGACTTCCACCCAGTACAGGAACATCTGCACCCCTTTGTCCCAACCTGCGTTGACGAATCCCATGACGATCATCGCGATGATCGCCGCCGGGATGATGAAGCCGATGACCTTGCCCCACTTTGAGGAAGGCGGGACGGTGGTGATGTCGGACAGGTCGGAGCTCTGTCCGTGCTCGTCCAGCGCCTTGAGGTTCTTGATGATCCCTTCCTGATGACCTGCGCCGATGACGGCCACGATGTGGTTGCCTTGGCTCTGGTAGATGCGGGTGGCAAGGTACCGGTCACGTTCGTCGATCAACACGCTTTTCACCTGGGGGAGTTCCTTGGCCATCTCCTGCATCATCGTCTGCATGGTGTCTCCCTGCTTGAGCTTCTCCAGTTCCTCCGGGAGAGACCTCTTCCTTGCTGAACACCGGCTCCGAGGAGGGATGCCATCAACTTGGCCTTGTTCCAGGGGGAGGAAAGCCTCCATGCGCGTTTGAAGGTGATCTGGATCTCCCGGTCGCAGAGGGTGAACGGAATGTTTTTCTCTTCGGCGATTTCAGCGGCGGAAAGAATCTCTTCGCCCGGGGCGCTGCCCGTCTCGTCCCCCATCCGTTTCTGATAACCGGCAAGGGCCATGTTGGCCAGCATCAAAAAACCTCGGTGTTCCTTGAATACCTTGCGGATATCGGTGTTTGACCAGTCCTGCTGCTCCGTCTTGCTTTTGTATCTGCCTTCATCCAGCTCCAGACAGATGCGGTCGGGCTGTTCCTGCTCGATCACCTGGCGGACTTCATCAACGCTTTCTTTTGAGACATGGGCCGTCCCCACCAGCGTGATGATCCTTCCATTGCTGAAGGTGATCCTGCGGGTTGTGCCACCGAGTTTTTCATCAATCATACGTATCGATGATACGGAACTTCTTGGGGCTTGGCAAGGAGAAACCCTACGAGCGCCACAATGCCTGTACGGAAATGACCAGAGCGTTTTCTTTGATCAGACGGAGGTAAACCGGGTTGAGGGATCCTGAGGCCACATAGACGGACAGATTCCCTTCAATGCTCATCTCATCCGGCGTTTCCGGGAACTGGACGATCTGGTAGTCTCCTGGCGTGATGGCCCAGTCATGGGCCCGTTCCTTGTCCGGGCGCATCTGCCTGTACGGAACGAAGCTCTTCGTCATCCGGTGGATTCTGAACCCGCAGTCGATCGGTTGGAGGGAATGATCCAGCACCAGGCATGCTTCCGATCCGGTTTCCTTGCTGTCCAGGAAATCCAGGACGGCAAGGTACGCCTTGGGAAGGTCGTGTTCTGAGAGCTGGATCCGGATATATGGAATTTGTTGGTACAAATGGAGTATCATACCTCCAAGATAATGAAAACGTCAGGCACCGTACAGTCGATCCCCTATACCATCTTTTACCGTCGGGGGGTCCGGATGATCACCTTGCGGATTTCTCCGCAGGGAAGCGTCCATGTATGCGCGCCTTACCACGCGTCCAAACGGGAAATTGAGAATCTGATCATCCGCAACAAGGGGAAACTGTTGGAACGGATGCCTGAGCCTCGGGACTGGGAGGAAGGGGAGACGCTGGTCTTTCACGGCAGGGAGATGCGTCTCTCCGTCCAGCCGTGGCGGACCCATGCGGTTGAGCATGGGGATGAGCTCATCGCTGGTGGCGGTTCTTCCACGGAGGTACGCGGCCAGGTGAAGGAACTTTACCGTATGGATGTAGCCCGCAGGGTCCGGCCGTTGGTCTCTTCGTGGTGTTCCTCCCTTGGCGTGCGGGTAGGAAGCATCACCATCCGGGACACCCACCGGGTCTGGGCGAGCTGTACCCGGGCGGGAAACCTCAATTTCTCCCTGCGGTGCGCCGGCTTGGATGATGACGACCTGTCCTATCTGGTGTTGCATGAGCTGGCCCACCGGGTCCATTTCAACCATGGGCCGTTGTTCCACGCGTACCTTGACGCCCATATGCCTGGTTGGAAAACCAGGGAACAGCACCTCAGGGTGATGCAGCCCTGCTGCGACGTTTTTGGAGGATGACATGTCATTTTCCGTCCTGATCGTCCGTCTCTCTTCGTTCGGGGATGTGGTGAAATCCACGCCCCATCAGTTCCTGTATGGAGAATGTGTCCGGGTGTTGCCTGACGAGGCGATTGATTTCGCCTTTCTTCCTCCTCCTTCCCAGCGGAAGGAAGGAGCGGCCCTCCATGGCATGCGGACCGGCAGGGACGCCAAGGATTTCGACCTGTGGCTGGTCTCCAACAGCTATGCCGTGGAGTTGATCAATCTCCCCTACCTGCTCCATCTCGCCGGTATCCCGATGCGTGGAGGCCAACGGGACGCTTCCGCCCCTCTTGTGGTCATGGGCGGGTCCAACGCCATGGCCAGCCAGGCCATCCTGTACGGACCGGATGAGGCGATGGTCGACGCCCTGTACTTCGGGGAAGGGGAATACAACGTCACCTCTCTGGTCAAGGCGCTCTCGGAGGTTCCCCGGCCACAACGGAGGGAGACGCTTTCTGCGCTGCAGCGATCCATGGTCGGGCTGAAGGTGTTCGGAACGGGAGAAGCTCCGGTGCGCAAGGCAATCTTCGCCGACACGTCCCACGAGGTGCTTGCCAACGCGAAGCAGTACCTGTTCGACAGTGACCAGGCGACTACGGCCAGGTTGCAGATCACCTATGGCTGTCCGTTCTTCTGCACCTTCTGCTTCGAAGGATGGGAGCGCAAGCCGTACCGCGAGGTGCCGGTTGATCAGATCATCGGCGCGGCGAAGAAACTGAAACGGGAGACCGGCGCCGATACGCTGGAGATCACGGCGTTCAACTTCAACACCCACAGCGAGGTGGTCCGGATCTTCACCGAGCTGGACAAGCTGTTTTTCCGGGTGAACTTCATGAGCCAGCGGGCTGACATCCTGGCGGCGAACCCGTCGTTGCTTGACTTTGAGATCGCCGCGGACAAGCGGCAGTACACCATCGGGGTGGAAGGGATCAGCGAACGGATGCGGCGGTACTACCACAAGAACCTCAGCCGAGAAGTGTTGCTCTCCGCCCTGACATTGCTGTTGTCCCGGCAGATCCGGGAGGTGAAGCTGTTCTTCATTCTCTCCGGACTGGAGACGGAGGATGATTTCCGGGATTTCCGTGGCCTGTTGAAGAGCATCGAGACCATCAAGGCGAAGGGAAACCGGGGCATCAGGGTATTGTTCTCCTTCGGGCTGTTGGTGCGCATGCCGTTCACTCCGCTGATGTTCGAGCGGTTGCTCCTCACCCCCGCCCAGTGGGATCCGGTGGTCGCTTCGGCGCGGGAGGCCGTCCAGTCGGCCGGGTATGAGTTCCGTCTGACCTATCCGTACGAGGAGTACTTCCTCTCCCAGTCCCTGGTGATGACCAGCCAGTACCTCGCGCCGGTCCTGGAGGAGATGGGGCGTCGCGCCATGGTATACGACGGTTCGCTTCCCAGTGGCGTATGGGAGTTCTTCTCCTCCCGTGTGCAGGTGGACGCATCGAAGAAGAATCTGGATTATCCGTTCGCCTTCCCGTTTCTCCAGCAGAACCTCCCGGTGTTGTACCAACGGTTCGTCGCGGCCAAGGAAGGGGATGAGCTGAAGAGTTGCATGGGGGATACCTGCAAGGCGTGCGGCGCGTGCAATGATGCCCAACGCCGGTTCCTGACAGGGCATCGGATCACCATGCCTGTCATGCGGGACATCCAGGAGATCGGACAGATCCGCACGGAGAAAGCCCAGGCGAAACCGGTGTATGTACTGGTCTCCCTTCCCAAGGAATACGCGGGCTCTCATCCGGAGAGCATTGCTGCGGCGGTGATGCGGGATTTGTGCAGCCGGATGCCTGATGGCGTGGAACAGGTGATGACCGTCCGGGACGTGTTGTTCGGCAGTGACCGGTACCAGGGGATGTGCCCGTGGTGGGGGGACGACCTGTTCGCCGTATTCCCGTTCTCCAATGCCCGGTACGGATCGCTTGTTGCTGGCCTGGAACAGGCCGGCTACCAGGTGTTCACCTCCTGAACCAGAGCTCAGTGTTTCCGCGGCCATCACCGGGGAGAACCTGGAGAAAGCGGCGCAGAAGCTGCTTTTGGACAATCACATCAATTTTGTACGGATACGTCATGAAACGTGCACAGAGTTGCAGATACCACCCAAACTCCTCCGCAAACACGTCGTTGATGTGTGTAAAATTCAGAATGATGTGCTATATTTGCAGGGAGGAACGAAATTACAGTTCAGCTCGTTGAGACAGGGATCGTACATCGCCCGGATGTCTCTCGAGTGGAAAGGAGTTACACGTTGAAACCTGATGTATTGGCAAAGGATGTCTATCGGGTATCCGCGAAAGTCGGAAGCAGGGATCTGTTCGAAGGCATCTGGCCGATCCCCGATGGCGTCATGCTGAATTCGTATGTCTTGAAAGGGAGCGAGAAGACCGTGCTGGTGGATCTCGTCAAGGATTGGGATGGCGCCTGTGATGCCATTGAGGCGCAGATGAAGGAGCTTTCCCTGACCGTGGCGGACATTGATGTCCTGGTGATCAACCACATGGAGCCGGACCATACCGGCAGTTTGGCGTCGTTTGTACGCAAGAATCCCAAGGTGGAGATTTTCTGTTCAGACAAGTCCGTTCCGTTGATCAAGGCGTTCTATGGAGTGACGGAGAACGTCCATGCGGTGAAGGATGGAGAGACGCTGGATATCGGAGGGAAGACGCTGAAGTTCTTCCTCACTCCGAACATCCACTGGCCGGAGACGATGATGACGCTGGATGAGGAGGATGGCATCCTGTTCAGTTGCGACGCCTTCGGCGCCTATGGCCAGTATGATCATTGTTTCCATGACCAGCTTGGAGAGGACGAACAGGCTCAGCTCAACCATGAGATGGAGCGGTACTACGCCAACATCATCTCGTCGTTCAGTCCGTTCGTCATCCGTGGCATCACCAAAGTGGTGCAGGCGGCTCCCGGCATCCGTGTGGTCGGCCCCAGCCATGGCGTGGTGTGGCGTGACGACCACTGCCAGGTGATCGACACCTATCTTCGTCTTGCCAAGTATGCGGCCGGTCCCCGGGAGAAGGAGATCACGCTGGTCTGGGCAAGCATGTACGGCAACACCCAGGCGTTGGTGGACACCATCGTCAAGGCGGTGGAGAGCGAAGGGGTGAAGCTGAACATATTCCAGGTGCCCCAGACCCACGCGTCGTTCGTGTTGGAGAAAGCGTGGCGGTCCGAAGGCTTGATCTTCGGCATGCCCACCTACGAATACAAGATGTTCCCGCCGATGTACGCCATCCTTGACGTGCTGGACCGCAGCCATGTCACCGGAAGGAAGATCATGCGCTTCGGTTCGTTCGGCTGGTCCGGCGGCGCCCAGAAGCAGTTCGACGAGTTCGTCACGTCAATGAAACTGGAGTGCTGCGGAACGGTGGAGTATCAAGGATATCCCACCGAAGCGGACAAGAAGAAAGCGTACGATATGGCCAAGCAGTTGGCACATATGATCGCCATCGGCTGAGAAATCATATCCTGCAGGCGTTGATGAAGGCGGAAAACAGCACAAGCATGTCGTTTGAGGCCATCATCATCGCTTCGGGATGCCATTGGACGGCCAACAGGAACGGTCCTTCGTTCCCCTGTACCGCTTCCACGGCGCCATCCGTCGCCCGGGCCGCAATGGTCAGGGATGGGGCGATGTCCTTTACGATCTGGTGGTGCAGGCTGTTCACCGAAAGTGTTTCCTGATGAAAGATTTCCCAGAGGAGGGAATCCTGTTCCACCTTTACCTGGTGGAACGGCTTCGTCGCGTCCTTGAGGTGGTCATGCTGCAGGGCGTTGGGGGAGAAGCGGGAGACATCCTGGTACAACGTGCCGCCCAACGCGACGTTGACCAGCTGGATGCCTTTGCAGATTCCCAGAATGGGTTTTCCCATGGTTCTTGCCTGATGGAACAAGGCGATCAGCATCCGGTCCTGCTGAAGATCGGTTTCGCCGCACAGCGGATCCTTCTCCTCGCCGTACAGCGATGGGTCGATGTCATTTCCGCCCTGCAGCAGAAGGCCGTCCACCACGGACAGCTCCCGCCGGATGACTTCCTCGTCGTCGGTGGGAGGCAGCATGACCGGCACACCGCCAGAGCGCGCCACCGAAGTGGTGTACGCCTGGCTGGTGAAGATCCGTTGCCATGCGTGGAACGGACTTGAAGAAGGGGTGTCTGACGACACCCCCGCAATCCCGATGACCGGTCTTCTCATTGGATGATGGACAACAGGTGCTTGAGGAAGCCGTCACACCGCTCCGACGAGGAGATGGACAGATGCTCGTCCACCGAATGGATGTCACGCATCTGTGGTCCGAACGAAACGCTGTCCATGCCTTTGACCGTGTCGTTGATCAGTCCGCATTCCAAACCGGCGTGGATGGCGGTGACCTTCATCTCCTTGCCGGTGTACTCGTGGTACGCCTGGGCGCAGAAATGGGCCAGCGGAGAATCCGGGTTGGGGAGCCATGCCGGATACGCTCCGGTGTAGGTCACCTTCATGCCTCCGGACAGGAGCGCCTCTCCGCAGAGCTCCGCCACCAGATCCCGCCGCGAGATGACGGAAGAGCGGTGGCTGGTGACCACCTTGAATTGTTTTCCGTCCGTCGAGACGATGGCCAGGTTGCTGCTGGTCTCCACGATGCCTTTCAACTCCTCGCTGGTCTCGTAGGCGTACACGCCGTGCGGGGCGAGGAACAGGGAGCGGATGAACTGTTTGGACGTCTTGGTCGACGCGGCGGCGCGGGGCCGTTCGGTCTTCTCCAACGTGAGCTTGATGCTCGGGTCGTTGTTCCGGTACTCCGTCTTCAGGGCTTCCTGCAGGTTGGCCATGTTCTCGGTGAGCGACTTCTCCTCTTCTTCCGGTACGGCGAAGCCGACCTCGCAGGAAGAGGGGATGACGTTGCGCTTGGTGCCACCCTGGATGGAGAAGATCATCAGGTGCTTCTGCTGGACGAGCAGGCGGGCCGCAAGCTTGATGGCGTTGGCCCGCTGCTTGTGGATCTCTCCGCCGCTGTGGCCGCCCAACAGACCGCTGACATCCAGCCGGTAGGCGTTCCAGTCCAACGGAATGGTCTCCATGTTGCAGTCCAGCGTTCCTTCCACCTCTTTGCCACCGGCGCAGCCGATGTACAGGATTCCTTCATCCTCGCTGTCCAGGTTGAGCAGTTTCCTGCTGCGGATGTCTTTTTCCTTGATGCCGAAGGCGCCGTTCATGCCGGTCTCCTCGCTGATGGTGAAGATCGCTTCCAGCGGGCCGTGCTGCACCGAGGGATCGGACAGGACGTCCAGCGCGATGGCGATGGCGATGCCGTCATCACCTCCCAGCGAAGTGTCCTTGGCGCAGAGCCAGTCTCCGTCCACCATCACGTCGATGGGATCCTTGGTGAAGTCGTGGGTGCTTCCCGGACGTTTGACGCACACCATGTCCATGTGTCCCTGCAGGGCCACCGGACTGTGGTGTTCGTATCCTTTCGTCGCGTCCTTGCGGATGATGACGTTGCCCGTCTCATCGGCGAACGCCTGCAGTCCGTGCTCCTTCGCCCAGGAGAGCAGCCAACGCCGGACTCCTTCCTCATTTCCGCTTTCCCGGGGGATCTGCTCCAGTTCCAGGAAATACTTCCACAGATTCTTCTGTTTCAATTGCTCAATGGTTGTTTGCATGTGGTACCTCAATCAAATCGATCACGGATCAGAGTCCCGTTGACGAACAGGCCTTTCAGTTGGAACGCCTTGTCCAGGACGGTCACGTCCGCCGTGTAGTCGGGGATCAACATCCCCATGTTGTGAAAACTGTAGATGCGCGCCGGATTGGTGGAGGTCATCTGGACGGCGTTGGAAAGCGGGATCCCCCAGCTGACCACGTTCTTCACCGCTTTCTGCAGCGTCAACGCAGAGCCGAGGAACAATGTCGGGTCTTTCTCACTGACCCAGACGCCTTGGTCGGAAAGCTCCGCGCGGATGCCGTTTGCGAAGAACGGACCCGCTTTCTGTTTGGTCGGCTTGAGGGAGTCGGTGACCATGACGATGTTGGAGACCGGCTTCTCCCGAAGCAGCAGCTTGACCAGTTCGGGGTGGACGTGCACGCCGTCACAGATGATCTCGCACTGCATCTCCTCGTGGATCAGGACGGTGCCGACGCATCCCGGGTTGCGGTGGTGCAACGGGCTCATGGCGTTGTAGAAGTGGGTGGTGTGCAGGATGCCGCACTGGATGCCTTCCATCATGTTCTCGTAGGTGGCGTCGGTGTGTCCTGCCAGCAGAACGATGTTCTCCCGACGGGCAAGCAATGCCAGTTCACGCATATTCTTCAGTTCTGGGGCTACCGTCATGCAGACGACGTGTCCCTGACCCGCTTTGACCAGTTGCTCGAACAGGTCGGTGTCCACCGCGTGGACTCCTTCGGGGTTCTGCGCGTTGATCCGCTTGGGGCTGATGAACGGGCCTTCCAGGTTGATGCCCATGATCTTGGCCCCTTTCTCGTGGCCCATCGCCTTGACGATGGCCTGTTCGGCCTTCATCATGTCCTCCGGCAGGTTGGTGTAGACGGTGGGCAGGAAGGCGCTGACGCCGTAGTCGGCAAGCCGTTCGCTCATTCCAAGGATCGAGTCGGGGGAGCAGTCCTCCGTCCCGTATCCTCCGATGCCATGGATGTGGCTGTCGATCATCCCCGGGATGATGTAGGCATTCTGCACATCAATACGGAGTGTATTCTCCGGGAACTGTTTCTGCTCCAACCGATTCATGTTGAAGATGTCTCCGATCAGTCCGTTTTCATCTATATAGAGCGCGCAGTTGTCAAGCTCCGCGAAGCCGGTGACGATGGTGCCATTGGTAAGTACGGTAGGTGTACCCATGGTATTCCTCCTCATATCCAAAAAATCTCACCCGTAGCGTACCACACCAAAGGGCAAGGTGCAATCTCATGCGGTCTGGGACAGGTCATTCAGCCATTTGCCGCTCTTCACCCGGAAGAATCCGACGAGGCCTTTGGCCACTTCCTCAAGGCTGACCAACAGGTACACCCACCAGATGGGCCAGGCAAAGAACACGGAACCCAGGAACGCCATCGGAATGCCGATCAACCAGACGGCGGACAGTTCGTTCAGCATGGAGAAGCGGGTGTCGCCGCCCGAGCGGAGGATGCCGACGATCAACGTGGTGTCGTAGCTGCGCAGCGGAAAGACCGCCGATGAGACGTACAGGCAGTACCGGGCCGCCTGGGCGACGGCGCCGTCCACATTGAACATGCCGACGAACAGCGGGGCGCAGAGCGCCTGCAAGCCGCCCATCACCGCTCCGGCGAGTACGGCGATCAGAGAGAAACGACGGCAGTACACCCTTGCTTCGTCGTACATCTTCTCCCCGATCTTCTGTCCGATCATCACCAGGGCGCTGGAGGCGACGCCGAACATCACGGTGAAGAACATGTTGGAGACCGATTCGTTGACGTTCACCGCGGCGATGGTATCCATTCCCAGACGGGAATACGCCACCTTGTAGGTGGACATGCCTAGGGCCCAGAAGAATTCGTTGCAGATCACCGGAATGCAGGTGGGGATCACCTTGGACAGGAATGTACGGGAGAAGCGGAACGCCTCGGCGCTTTGGATGGCGCAGGGGCTTTTGTCCGGATAGGTGAAGCGGAACATCAACACCATCTCCAGGATCCTGCTGATCAGCGTGGCGATGGCCGCGCCCTTGACGCCCAATTGGGGGAACGGCCCGATACCGAAGATCAACAGGTAGTTCAGCACCACGTCGGTGCCGAGCGAAACAAGGGAAGTCTTCAGCGGCAGGTCTGCCCTTCCGGTCGTCCTTAGTCCCACGGCATGGATCTGGACGAACGCCAGGCAGAGAAAGCTCGGACCGATGAAAAACAGGTAGGTGCTTCCCATCTCCACCACGACGGGGTCCTGGGTGAAGATGTGCATCACCGCTTTGGGGGCCGCCATGGCCAGGATGGTGAAGACCACCGAGCCAATGAAGCAGGTAAGAAGGCCCAGGGCCATTACGTTCTGGATGCCTTTGTGGTTGCGCGCCCCGTAGAACTGGGCGATGAAGATCGAAGCCCCGGTGCAGGTGCCGAAGTAGAACAGGTTGATCAAAAACGAGATCTGGTTGGCCAGCCCCACGGCGGCGATGGCCTCCGACCCCAGTTGCCCGATCATCAACGTATCGACGAACGTCAGGCTGTTGACCAGGAGGTTCTGCAACACCACCGGAATGGCGATGGAGGCCATTTTGCGGGAGAAGGTGGAATCAACGGCCATGGGAGAACAGAATCCTTTCCGCGTCCTGCATCCCGCATTGGCGGAGCGCTTCCCTGACCAGCATGCGGTTTTCCGGACGGTCATACTGCAACAAGGCGCGTTGCAGCGTCCGCTCCCGTCCTTTGGGCACGTAGATCGGGGCGAAGCGTTTGCCGGGCCGTGGGTCAAGCCCGGTGTAGTACATCGTCGTGGAGACCGTTCCCGGGGTGGGGTAGAACTCCTGTACTTGGTCGGGGACGAAGTGGTGCTGGTGCAGATACAACGCAAGCAGGACGGCGTCCTTCAGCGTGCTGCCCGGATGGGCGGCGATGAAGTACGGGATCAGATACTGTTTGCGTCCCTGTCGGTGGTTCTCGTCGGCGTAGGCGTCGCAGAAGGCTTCGTACTGCTCCACCTGGGGTTTTCCCATGGCGTCCAGCACTTCCGGCAGGATGTGCTCCGGCGCGATCTTCAGTTGTCCGCTGATGTTGTGCCCGACGATGTGGCTGAGAAAGCGGGCGCGCACCTCAGGGGAGGCGACGCTCATCAGATAGTCGTAGCGGATGCCGCTTCGGATGAACACCTTCTTCACCCCAGGAACCGCCTCGATGGCATCCAGGACGTCAAGGTAGTGGGCGTGGCTGTCCTTCAGGTTGGGGCAGGGGTTCGGCCAGAGGCATTCCTTGGCCGGACAGGGGCCGGCGATGGCCTGCTTGTCGCACGCCCTTCCCTGGAAATTGGCCGTGGGTCCCCCCACGTCGTGGATGTAGCCCTTGAAGCCGGGATGGGAAGCCATGTGCTTGGCTTCTTCCACCAGAGAAGGGATGCTGCGCGTCTGGATCATCCGGCCTTGGTGGCTGGAGATGGCGCAGAAGCTGCACGCGCCGTAACATCCCCGGTTGCTGGTCAGGGAGAACTGTACTTCACTGAGGGCGGGGATCCCGCCTGCCTTGTCGTAGTCCGGGTGGGCGTCAAACGTATAGGGGAGGGAATACAATGCGTCGAACTGTTCGGTGGACAGGGGAAGCGCCGGGGGGTTCTGCACCACGAACCGCTGCATGCATGCCTGGATGATCACCTCAGGCTTCATCGGATTCTCATGGAGCATCTTCATCTGGAACGCTTCGGCGTACTTCCGTTTGCCTTCTTCCGTAGGGGTGTTGGAATGGGGATCCCGCTGGCTGACTTCCTCATAGGACGGCAGGGTGATGACGGGTCCCTGGGGAATGGTTGAGCTTGCCCAGACCGTCCCCCGGATGTCATGCATCGATGAAACCGGTTCTCCCGCGGCAAGACGGCGGGCGATCTCCACCACCTGCAACTCTCCCATGCCGTAGATGAGAAGATCCGCCTTGCTGTCCAGCAGGATGCTTTTCCTCACCAGGTCGGACCAGTAGTCGTAGTGGGCCATCCGCCTCAGGGACGCCTCAAGGCCTCCGATGATCACCGGGGTGGTTTTGCCGTAGGCTTGTTTGGCCAGCGAGGTGTAGACGATGGTGGGACGGTCCGGCCGCATGCCGGCCTTTCCTCCCGGGCTGTAGGCGTCGTCGTGCCGGATCTTGTTGTTGGCCGTATAGTGGAGCACCATGCTGTCGATGTTCCCTCCGCTGATCATCGCGCAGAGCCGTGGTTTCCCGAACCGGAGAAAATCGGTGGTGCTGCGCCAATCAGGCTGGGCGATGATCCCGACGCGGTACCCTTGGCTTTCCAGAAGCCGGCCGATCAAGGCGACGGCGAAGGAAGGATGATCAACGTAGGCGTCCGCGCTGATCAACGCGATGTCGACGCCGTCCCAACCTCGTCGGGCAAGGTCGCTTTCCTGGGTAGGAAGAAACAGGTCTCTCTGCATGGAATCGATGATACTCCATCCCCGAGGGGCGTGCAACGCCGCTCCTCGGGGGAAAAAGCGGCCTTTTTCCTCAAGAAGGGAAGAATTCTTTGAAAAAGCGAAATTTCTAACTATCTTTGAATAAAAGAGTTATGAAATGACACATGAAATTTTTATCTTTTTTTGTGCAAAGTGGGGAACTGTGGTGTATGATATCATTTCGAAATTGACTTTGGATATTCCGCGTTGTATTCTAGAGAATGTGTTTTCTTCGGCCTGTGGAATACGGTTTTTCGCGGCAAGGAGTGCGAGTTGATTAAGGATTTGGTCCCGTTTGTCCACTTCTACGACCAGGATTTCGTCGACATGTATGACCGCTCTTGGGTATGGATCGATGAGCTCTGGAAGCAGGGAACAACGGCAAACGGTTTTGAAGGAAATTATCTCTCATACCCGGGACAAACGACGTTCAATCAGTTTTACCACTGTTTCACGACGTTGTTCCTGGTGTATAGCAACCAAAACAACTCACCGTTTCCCCTTTTGGACTACTTCTACAAGAAGCAGGAAGCCAATGGGGCCATCCGGGGCGAATATTCCGTGGAAGACGGGAAACCGGTTTTCTCCGCGGACAATCCGGAAGGCGTGGCGCCTCCGCTGTTCTCCTATGTGGAATATCAATTCTATCACAAGATCGGCAATAAGAAGCGCCTGAAGGAAATCGTGCCCATCCTGGAGAAACAGTATGACTGGATGGCGACGACGTTCCAGAAACCGAATGGGCTGTACAGTGTGCCCGCTTCCGCCTGCCAGAGCGGCAACATTCATCGTGACCACATGTATTATCCGGTGGATTTCAATACCATGGTTGCCATCAACGCGCTGTACCTCTCGGCCATCGGGGATATCCTGAACGACAAGGAGATCTCGTTCCGGTACAAACGGCACTACTTTGCCTTGAAGACCAGGATCAACACGTTGATGTGGGATCCGGAGACGAAGTTCTACTACGATCTGGACATCAAGGAAGCCCGCCTGCCATACAAGTTCATCGGCGCCTACTGGACGTTGCTCGGGGAAATCCCCAACGACGAGAAGGCCGGCCATATGGTGGAGTACCTGAAGGATCCGAAAGAATTCGGTACGGAGAACCCGTTCCCTGGTGTTCCCGTCTCCTCTCCTGATTTCAAAGAGACCGGCGATGGGTTGAACGGTGGGGTGTCCACCGTCAACACCTACATGGTGGTCAAGGGTCTGCAGAAGTTCCATGAGTTCGTCTTCGGTCGTGAGTGTGCCATCCGGCACATGTACTTCCTGTTGGATACCCTGCATCCCGATGCCGAGACGATGGGGGATGTGTGGGAGGCGTACCTTCCCAACAAGGAAGGGGCTTCCCAGACGAAGGACATCCCGGGCTTCCCCAAGAAACGGTTCATGCCGTACGCCGGGCTGGTCACCATCACGATGATGATCGAGAACATCATTGGTCTGGATATTTCGCTTCCCCGGAAGACGGTGAACTGGGTCATGCCGTCGCTGGAAGCGATGGGGATCGAAAACCTGTCGCTGAAACGGAACATGATCACCATTCTCTCCAACAAGACGGACCGTGGTTGGGAAATCCGGCTGGAGAGCGAGAAGTTGTACTACTTCACCATCGAAATCCTTGACGAGCACAAGAAGAAGACGCTGCCCATTCCTTCCGGCAAGTGCTCGATGTTGATCGACAAACTGTAATGGCCTGGCTTGGGAAGTTGCTCGGCGGAACCTTGGGGTTCGTATTCGGCGGACCACTGGGGATGGTCGCGGGCATCGCCTTCGGCCATCTGTTCGACAAGGCGGACGAGTTCGAGCATACCAGCCGGCCGGCTTCCCGGGTGCAGGGCACCCACGAAACCACCCAGATGATGTTCTTCGTCGGCGCGTTCTCCATGGTGGCGCGTGTCGCCCAGGCGGACGGCGAGGTGACGATGAGCGAACGGCAGGCCATCGAACGGTTCATCGACGAGCGGCTGGGCATGGGGCCGAGCGAGCATGCCGCGGCGATGCGGGTGTTCGACGCCGCGCTCTCCGGAGGCGGAACGTTCGACCAGTTCGCCGCCCAGTTCTATGAGAACTTCTCTTCGTCTTCCGGACTGTTGCAGCTGATGATCGAGTTCTTCTACCAGGTGGCTGCGGCCGATGGGGCGATCAACACCAGCGAAGACGCCCTGATCCGCAGGGTAGCCCAGCTGTTCCATCTTCCTGACTATGTGGTGGATGCCATCCGCCGCCGTTACGGCGGTGCGAGTGCCGATGAGCACGCCTATTCCGTCCTGAACCTGTCTCCTTCCGCGACGGATGAAGAGGTGAAGAAGGCGTACCGGAAGATGTGCATCGAGTTCCATCCGGATACGCTCGCCTCCAAAGGAATGGGGGAGGAATTCCAGAAAGCCGCTGAGGAGAAATTCCAGGAAATCCAGCAGGCGTATGAGACGATCAAGAAGGATCGAGGGATGAAAGCGTAAAATGGAATATTGTTCCATTCTTGCATTTTCCCTGAAACCATGATAGGTTAATAACAGCAAACCGAAGGAGTTGCATATGGACTTTACACAGAAGTTTTCATTGAAAGGAAAGATTGCATGGGTCACCGGTGCGTCATACGGCATCGGGTTTGCCATCGCCACCGCCTTCTCTCAGGCCGGTGCTACGATTGTATTCAACGATCTCAACCAGGAGAAAGTGGATAAAGGGCTTGCTTCCTACAAGGCTGAGGGTATCGACGCCCACGGGTATGTGTGCAACGTGACGGATGAGGATGACGTGAAGGCTACGGTGGAGAAGATCACCAAGGAAGTCGGCGTCATCGATATTCTGGTCAACAACGCAGGCATCATCAAGAGGATCCCGATGCTGGAGATGAGCGCCGCTGATTTCCGCGCCGTGATCGATGTCGATCTCAACGCGCCGTTCATCGTCAGCAAGGCGGTGCTTCCCGGCATGATCGCCAAGGGGCATGGAAAGATCATCAACATCTGCTCCATGATGAGCGAGCTTGGCCGTGAGACGGTCAGTGCCTACGCCGCAGCCAAGGGTGGCTTGAAGATGCTGACCCGGAACATCTGTTCCGAGTACGGCGACAAGAACATCCAGTGCAACGGCATCGGACCTGGTTACATCGCCACTCCGCAGACCGCGCCGCTTCGCGAGCGCCAGCCGGATGGTTCCCGCCATCCGTTTGATGCGTTCATCGTCGCCAAGACCCCGGCCGGCAGATGGGGCACTCCGGAGGATCTGAAAGGACCCGCCGTGTTCCTGGCCTCTGAGGCTTCCGACTTCGTCAACGGACACATCCTGTACGTCGACGGCGGTATTCTCGCCTACATCGGCAAGCAGCCTTCATGATCGAAGACGCAGAGAAAGCGAAAGCGCTGGTTTCGGCCAGCGCTTTTTTTATTGTCTTAGAACTTGATCCTTCCCCTGAGTGACCTGGCAAGGGTGATCCGGTCGGCGTACTCCAGGTCCCCTCCGATGGGGATGCCGCTGGCAAGCCGGGAGACGGAAAGGTTCGGCTTGTCCTTCAGCACCTGCCGGATGTACAGGGCGGTGGTGTCACCTTCCTCGGTGGGGTTGGTGGCGATGATCACCTCCCGGATGATGCCTTCATCGATCCGTTTGACCAGCTTGGGGAAGTTCAGTTTCTCCGGTCCGATGCCATCCAATGGGCTGATGGCTCCTCCCAGCACGAAGTACAGGCCGTTGTACGCTCCGCTGTTCTGGATGGTCACCACATCCTGCGGTTGCTCGACGATGCACAGCTGGGTGCGGTCCCGGTTGGGATCGCTGCAGATCGGGCAGGGGTCGGTTTCCGTATAGGCGCCACAGATGGAGCAGGGGAACACCTTCTCCTGGATGGTGGCGATCTCATCGGCGAGGATACGGTTGAACTCCTTGTCGCTTTTGATCAGAAAGTAGGCGATCCGCTGGGCGCTTTTCGGCCCGATGCCAGGAAGCCGGGAGAGCTGTTTGGCCAGGTTCTCCAGATCGGTCATTGGTCCATTCCCATGAACATGCTGGATCCTTTCGCCTTGAGAAGATCCTGCACTTTGGTGATGGCGTCGTTGCTCGCCGCTGCGAACAGCACTTCCAGCGTATGGGTGTTGTCCGCCGTCATCAGGGACGGGTCGATCTTCACTTCATACACGTTGCCCAGTCCGTTGACCGTCACCTGCACCATGCCCGCTCCGGCCGTGCCGGTGGCGGTGGTGTTCTTCACCGTATCCTGGAGCTGTTGCATCTTGCTCTGCCACGCTCCCATGTTGTTCAGCAAATCAAATGGATTCGTCATGGTTTTCCTCGTAGGAACGTTTGGTCACCACATCTCCGCGGAACAGGTCCACGATGTGGGAGATGACGGGGTCCCCGTCGGCCGTCATCTGGGGTTTCTTCGCCTCTTCCTTCTGTTTGATGGCGAAATGGATCGGGCCGGCGTAGCCGGTGACCGCCTTGATGGCTTCCGCCAGCGCCTTCCGGTTGGCCTGTGCCTGGTCGACGGTGAACGCGTCGGCGAACTGCAAGGTCAGCCCATCCGCATCAGATATCTCTTTGATCTCCCGCGCCAACGTCGACGCGATGGGGTCGGTCTCCAGCTGTTTCTCCAGCGCGGGGATGTCAGCCACGGTTGGTTGGTGGGGCTCCATGGGAGCAGGTTGCACCGGCGCCGGGGGCGCCACAGGTTGCGGGGCAGGTGCTTGCACAGGCTCCGGCTGGGGCTGTGCTGCGGGCGGCGCGCTTTGGATCTTTGTCTGGGGAGGAACGGCAGCGGCGTCATCCGGAGCGGGTACGCTTGGCATCGGCGTCATTTTTCCGCTGGTCAGGTCGTTCTGCAGTTGGGTGAGCCGCTGGACCAGCACCGTCGATGAGACCAGGTACGGCAGGGACGCCAGCTTGGAAAGGACGATCTCCAGTTCAAAACGGGGGTTGAGGGAGTAGCGGATGTCCCGGTAGGTGGAAAGCAGCAACTCCACCGCGCCCTGGAGCTGTTCGGTGGTGTAGGCGTTTTGCATCTTCGCCGGGATGGCGTCGGCCTGCATACCCAGGATGTCCTCGTCGGTGATCCCCTGTTTCAGCAACAGCAGCGTCCGGTAATACTCGGTGAAATCCTTCAGGCATTGTTCGACGGAAACACCGCTCTTCAGGAGGTCCTGGACGCTGAGAATGGCCCCTTTGCGGTCGTTTTCCAGAAGGGAAGAGACGATGGCGTTGATCTGGCTGGTGCCGACCAGCCCCAGTTTGTCCCGGATGCCCTCCATGGTGATGTGGGTTCCGGAGAACGAGGCGACCTGGTCGAACAACGTGTAGGCGTCCCGCATCGAGCCGGTGGACTCTTTTGCGATCCAGAAGAGCGCGTCATCATCCGCCTGGATGGACAGATCGTCCGCGGCGCTCTTCAGGCACCGCTTGATCGTCTCCAGGTCGATCAACTGGAAGTGGAACTGCTGGCAGCGGCTGCGGATCGTCGCCGGAACCTTCTGTGGTTCGGTGGTGGCGAAGATGAACACGATGTACGGTGGCGGTTCCTCGATGGTCTTCAGAAGCGCGTTGAACGCGCTGATGGAGAGCATGTGGACCTCGTCGATGATGTAGATCTTGTACCGGCTGGACTGCGGCGGGAACATCACCTCGTCCTTGATCTGCCGGATGTCGTTGACGCTGGTGTTGGACGCGCCGTCGATCTCAATGACGTCCACGCTGTTGCCCGCTG
This sequence comes from Sphaerochaeta sp., assembly GCA_022482495.1. Lineage (NCBI taxonomy): Bacteria > Pseudomonadati > Spirochaetota > Spirochaetia > Spirochaetales > Sphaerochaetaceae > Sphaerochaeta > Sphaerochaeta sp. Next base: position 134,193 of record JAKVPA010000002.1, read on the forward strand.
CGATCTCCTTGCAATGGGTGCAGACGCCGCAGGGGTGGGCCGTCGGGCCGTGGTCGCAGTTCAGCGCTTTGGCAAGGATCCTCGCCGAGGTGGTTTTGCCCACGCCGCGGGGGCCGGAAAACAGATACGCATGGGCGATGCGCCCTTGTTCGATGGCGTTGGTGATGGTGGATACGACAAACTCCTGCCCGACCAGACTGTCAAAACCCTGGGGACGTTTTCGTGTCGCGGTTACTTCATATGCCATCGGGTGCTCCTCCCATCGGAGTATACCACGAACCGGAGGATCTCTGGTAGGCTTTGCGGGATACAAAAAGACCCAGCCAACAAATCACCCGTATCTCATGCATCATCCACTTACCGTTGCTACCTTCCGGTCCTGGCGGGGTTGGGTGGCGGTGCATAGCACAGAATCTGCTGGCTGGGAGATTAAAACGGAGAGGGGGAGATTCGAACTCCCGGAGCCATTGCTGACTCATACCCCTTCCAAGGGTACACCTTCGACCACTCGGACACCTCTCCAGGTCGATACACTACAAGCGTCACCATCAAACGGGAAACCGAGAAATCGGAGAGAGGGGGATTCGAACCCCCGGTACCGAAAAACGATACAATGGATTTCGAGTCCATCTCCTTCGACCACTCGGACATCTCTCCAAGGTGACACGCTTCATTGAGGCTGAAAGGATTCGAACCTTCGACAACCAGTTCCGCAAACTGATGCTCTATCCAGCTGAGCTACAACCTCATTGTAAAAAAACCAAAAACACAAAGACGGAGAAGGGGGGATTCGAACCCCCGGACCCGTTACCAGGTCAACTCCTTAGCAGGGAGCCCGATTCGACCGCTCTCGCACCTCTCCAAGGAATACTATTCGACCAGCGGCAATTACCGGAGAGAGAGGGATTCGAACCCCCGGAGACTTGCGCCTCGACAGTTTTCAAAACTGCTTCCTTCGACCACTCGGACATCTCTCCAAAATTGGAAATTGCAAAAGAACACAGATATCTTTCAGGCCGATTACCACCAGTCGGGTTTCCAATATAGTAACCTACCCCCCTTTTGTCAACCACTCACACCACAGCTCTGCCAACCTGCGACCGGTTGGGAAGCAAGCAGCAAAAGCGTCGGCGCTTCCGTGTTCGCCCAGGAGGAAAGAGAGGTGAGATACCGCCGCTGTTCGTCCGGGGAAAGGCCCTTCAAGGGATCATCCAGCACCAGGCTGGGAGGATTGGCCGCGATGGCCTTGGCAAGCAAAACAAACGCCTCTTCCCCGGGGGTGAGCGTCTCCGTGGCCTTGGAAGCCAAAGCATAACATCCCAGTCGCCGGAGAGCCAGTTCTGCCGCTTCCTTGAGCGGTGAGACCGCCTGGGACACGGTGAAACCTTTGGGGAGCATGTGTTCCGTTACTGGCACGCCATGTTGCAGGAACTGCGTGCGAAGGGATTCCCTGGCCTGCTCGGTGGAATACCGGAACAAGGCCTGCTCCCCAGCCATCAGGTGGAACGAAACCGGATGGGGAATATCCGGTACCTGGAGCGGACCAAGGGAAAGAGGCTGTCCATGGTTCAGGCCTGCCTTGCGGCGAAGCAGCAGATAGGCGTCCTTGACGTCCATCGCATCGGTGATCATCCCCTCGGTGGCACATTGGATCCGTTCGGTACGCCTCTGGTAGGTCACCGTTTTCCCATGCACCTGGTACAGCCGGAGCGCCCCGTCGCTGATCAGATCCACGGCGATCTCCCCCAGACCGAGATACAGGCAGAGCGCGGCGGCCGCCTTGCCCTGGATGGTGTCGTGGATGGACAAGGTCTGGGGATCGAGCTGGTGGCGGGAAATGAAACGCTCCAGTTCAAAGAGGGGAAGCAGCCAATGTCCCTGGCTGCTCCAGACCATGCCACCTTCCTGCCATGCGGAAAGCGTTATTCCCGAGGGATTGGGATCGCGGAAGGATGGGGTGTTCATCCTTCGAACGCCTTGGCCGCGTCGGCCAGCGCCGTGGTGATGGGAAGGTGCTGGGGACAGGCCCGTTCGCACTGACGGCATCTGATGCATGCCGACGGACGTTCTTCCTCTTTGACGTTGTTCCGGAACCTTCGCATCAAGCCCGGGCTCATTCCGTACTGGGCCAGGTTGTTGTACAGGTTGAATACCAAAGGAATGTCAATCTTCTTCGGACAACCCGCCTTGCAGTACCCGCAGGCGGTGCAGGTGATGGCGATGGAATCCTTGATGATTTCCCGGGCTTTTTGGAGTGCCTGTTGTTCTTCCGCTCCCAGAAGGGGAAGGTCGGAACAGAGGGAGGTGTTCTCTTCTACCTGCTCCAGATCGCTCATGCCGGAGAGAATGGCGTGGACGCCGGAAAGCGAGGCGACGAACGCCAACGCCCACTGGACGTTGGACCACTGGGGATGGACGGCGCGGAGGATCGCCTCGGCCTTTTGGGGAATGGTGGCCAGGCATCCGCCCTTGATCGGCTCCATGATGATCACCTGCTTGCCATGGGAACGCGCCGTCTCGTAGCACGCCTCTGCCTGGACGGTGGCATCCTCCCAATCCATGTAGTTGATCTGCAGCTGCACGTATTCCACATCCGGTTGTTCGGTGAGGATCCGTTCCAACACATCCGCTTTGTCGTGGAACGAGAATCCGATGTGTCTTGCCTTTCCCTCGGTGCGGAGGGAGCGGAGGAAATCAAATCCTCCCAGGCGTTTGGCTTCCTCGTACCGGGACGCGTTCAACGCGTGGAGCCAGTAGTAATCGAAGAACGAGACGCCGCACCGCTGCAACTGTTCATGGAACAGCCTGGCGTAGTCTTCCGGGGATTTCACCAGCCAGACGGGCATCTTGTCCGTGATGGTGAACCGATCCCGGGGATGGCGCTTCACCACCGCTTCCCGGAACGCTTCCTCGCTTTTCCCGTTGTGATAGGGATAGGCCGTGTCAAAATAAGTGTACCCCTGCTGGAGGAACCGGTCGGCCATTCGGGAGAACAGTTCCAGGTCAATGCTGGTGGGATCCGAGGAATCCGTACAGGGAAGACGCATCAATCCAAATCCAAGGTTCGTTCGTGCCATGGACACCAGTGTACCACGGTTCACTTTTTCGGAAAAGAACGGTACGGTAGAGGCATGGCGTTTGATTTGTTCCATCCGATGAAAAAGCGAAAACAGAAGCCTGATCTTGTCCCGGACAGCGATGAGACCGTCCGGAAGATCAAAGACGTGGAGACGCTCAAGTCAGGCAAGCTCGCACGGCTTGCCATCCAGCTTGCCGGACACCTGGTCGAAACCTTCGGCCCCCGGCCTTCGTGCGGCCAGGCATGCCAGGACACGGCGGAGGCGTTGGAGAAGGAGTACCAGCCGTTCTGCGACGAAGTCCACGGCGAAGACGAAGAGCTGAAGCCAGAGGCGATGCATCTGCCTCTTCGGGTGCTTCCCTACCTGTATCCGGTACTGCTGGTCCTGCTCTGGGTCGGCCTTCCCCTGACGGCGACGTTGCTTTCCGTCGCCTTCGTGCTTTTGTCGTTTTCCCAATCGTTCCGCTATCGTCCCGTACTGGAGCGGTGGGTCAAACCCAAGAAAGGGCGCAACGTATGGGCGTCCATCAACCCATCCGGACCGGTCAGGCATACCATCATCTTTTCCGGACATCATGACAGCGCGCCGCTGACCCGTTTCTCCAAGGACGACAAGTGGCAGTACGCCAAGAGCGTGCTGCTCCCCGTCGGACTCTGCCTGCTTCTTGCCATCCAGGCGGTGGTTCAGACGCTCACCGAACTGTTTTCCGGCCGGATTCTCTCACTGAATCTTCCTCCCGCCGGGTTGATCATTCTCCTTGCCCTGCTCACCGCCGGTCTTCCGTTGGTCTTTCGCCTGCGGAAATTCTTCACCGGTGAGTTCTCCCCGGGAGCGGGGGACAACCTGGTCTCCAGTGCGCTTACCGTGGAGCTGGCCCGCTATGTTGACTGGAAGAAACGGTGTGGACAACCACTTTCCGCGACCCGGGTGGTCTTCGCCTCGTTCGATGGCGAGGAGGATGGCCTGTTGGGCAGCCGCGCCTGGTTTTTCCATCACAAGGATCTCCTGGAAGGGGACGTGGTGATGCTGAACTTCGACTGCCTGTACTATGCTGACCGCCTGATGTTCCTGGAGAAGGACATCAACGGACTGCAGCCGTTGTCCTCGAAGCTGGCCCGCCGGATGGTGGGGTTGGCCAAAGAGATGGGATATCCTGCCAAAAGCGGTTCCATTCCGTTCCTTGCCGGAGGTACCGATGCCGCTGAAGGCGCCCGGGCCGGCATCCAGGCTTGTACGCTGGTCGCCGTAGGCTGGGGGGATCGTTCCCACGCCGAGGTGTACCATACCAGTGAGGATACGGTGGACCACATCGAGGAGAAGGCGGTGGAGGAAGCGGTTTCGCTGGGCATCAAGCTGGTCGAACTGGTGGATGAGGACCGGCTGTTCTCTGAAGGGGAGGAGAAGAAAAAACCGGAGCCAGAGCCCCAGACGACGCCGACGCTCCGCTTCAAGCGTTCGGTGTGATCTCCACCGTCGCTTGTCCCCCGGTGGTGTCCGTGATGCGTTCCTGAAGCAATGCGGCCTGCGTGCGGGCAATGGTGCCGGTGATGGTCACATCGGTGGTGAATGCCGTGTCGGTGACGGTACCGCCGTATTCCTGGAGCAGCTTTTGGGCAAGGTCATACTGGCCGTAGGAAAGGACGATGCGGAAGGAGGCTTTCTCCACCAGCTCCTCCGTCTGGCACAGGGCGAGCACCGCCTTGGCCGCGTCTCCGTACGCCTGGACCAAACCTCCGGTTCCCAGGAGGGTTCCTCCGAAATACCGGACGACCAGCACGCAGATATCGGTGATCCCCGAGCCTTTGACCACTTCCAGCACCGGGCGTCCTGCGGTGTTTTTCGGTTCCCGGTCGTCGCTGGAGGAGAACAGCGTCCCCGCTTTGCCGATCACCGCGGCATGGACTACGTGGGTGGCGTCGGCATACTGGGTCTTGGTTTCGGCGACCAATCGCTTGGCCTCTTCCAAGGACGGACAGCGCCGCGCGATGGCGATGAACCGGGAACGTTTCACTTCGATGGATGTGGAAGGTTCATTGGTCAGGATCCGCATGGCGCCACCTGTGGTTGAAGAAGTTTTCCTGGTCGGAAGGAATGCACGAGCAGATCGCCCGGGACGCTTCGTCCAGCCGGGCCATCTCGGAAGGAAGCAGGGAGAGGATGGATGCGGCGAGGTCGGCATCCAGCTGGGCTTTGGTGCGGGCCCCCAGGACCAGTTGGTCGAATCCTTGGGCAAGGCTCCACGCGATGGCCACCTGGGAAGGGGAGACCCCCTTTTCCTGGGCGATGGTGCGGAGCGTGTCGGTCAACGCGTGGAACGCGTCAGGGTGCTGATAGCAGTACAGGCGATCCCTGCCGTCCCTCGGCATCTGGTCATGATTTCCGCTGAGAGTCCCCAGCGCCAGCGGACTGTATCCGGAAAGCAGCATGCCATGGGCGGCACAGTACGCTTTCAGCTGGGGGATGTCCCGGTTCCACAGCAGGTTGCAGGGAACCTGCACCCAGCGGATGGGAAGGTCGGAGAGTTCTTCCAGTTGGGAAAGAGGCATGTTGGATACCCCGATGGCCCGTACGTTGCTCTGTTGTGCCATCGTCTCCAGGATCTCCCGTTGTCCTTGGATGGGATAGTGGAGGTACCAGAGATCCAGATAGGTGGTGCACAGTCGTGACAAGGTCGCTTCCAGATGCCGGCCGTTGGTTGTTTTGGACGCGATCCACAGTTCCTCCCGTTTGAGGGGGAATCGTTTCAGTTGTTGTCCGAGAAGCTGTTCGCTGCGTCCGGCTCCATAGGAAGGAGCCGCGTCGAAGGCGCGGATGCCGCTGCGCACGGCGTCATGCACCGTCTTGATGGAAGCGGCGCGATCTTGGTCTTCCCAAAATCCGAAGCCGCCTCCGAACTCCCATGTCCCCAGCGCAAGCTCAGTCGCCATCGGTGATGACCAGGCGATGGTCCAGCATGGTCTGTCCGTCGAAGATGAACGAGCCGAGGAAGTGCTTGCCTTCCAATGCGGCTGGCAGCCACAACCGGTCGTCCTCCCACATCCGGTCAAACGGGAACGCTTCTTTCTTGATCCAGAACGGACGGGTCTCGTCGCATTCCTTCAACGTTCCCTGGTAGGAGTTGGCGAAGAACACGTAGGCGCGTTCGGCCATGCCGTCCTTGAATTGGAACCGGAGCTCTCCCCGGAGGGAAAGATCACCGATCTCCAGGCCTGTTTCTTCCTTTGTCTCACGGATGGCCGCTTCCACCGCCGTCTCCGCTTCCTCGATGTGCCCGCCCGGCGCGTTGATCAACCCGGTGCCAAGGCCCTGTTTTTTTTCGATCATCAGGACGTTGTCCTGGTCGAACAGGTAGGTGATGACGCATTTGTCCGTCGGTTCCCAGCTGTCCCAGTCCATCTCGTCCACCGTGTCGGGGATGACGGTGGTTTTGGGGGTGATCCCTTTTTCCGCCGCTTCCTTTTCCTTGCGCTTCGCCGCTTCTTCCGGGTGCGCCTTGTCCCAGCAGTCCTGGCAGAGGTTGTCGTCATGGCCGATGATGTGGTTCCAGTCCAGCTTGGCGTGGCATTGGACGCAGTGCAGGCGGAACGGCCAGACACGGCGTCGGAAGATGACGGCGATCAGGACGCACAGGCCAAGAACGCCCCAGGCGATGGAGTGGTTCCATTCCCGGGAGATGATGGTCACCATACCGATTTCCATCAACAGCATCAGGGAACAAATCCAGATGGTGGCGATGCGTTTCTTGTTGGAATTGGGGATCTTCCGCTGGCTGAGGTTGAGGAACAGGATGAGGATCAAGCCCCATGTGTAGTTTGATTCGATGGATTCAAGGATCATACCCGTAGCCTAGTGTGCCATTCCCCGTCCCGTCAAGCACTTGGCGGACGGCAAGAAATTCATTGCTTGACTCCTTGATTTGGGGTAAGCTGAAGGAAGAACAGCAAAGGGGGAAACGCAGGATGGAATCCATCGCAAGCTACATTGATCATACGATCCTCAGCGAGGACGCCACACAGGAACGTGTCGAACGCGTGTGTCTGGAGGCGATCACCTATCGGTTCGCTTCCGTCTGTGTGAACGGTTGCTGGGTGCCGTTGTGTGCGCGGCTGCTTTCCGGCAGTGGAGTGAAGGTGTGCTGTGTGGTGGGGTTCCCGCTGGGCGCCATGTCCACCAAAGCCAAAGTATTTGAAGCCAAACAGGCGATTACGGATGGCGCGGATGAAATTGACATGGTGATGAACATCGGCTGGCTGAAAGGCCATGACGATGGCTTGGTCCAGGACGAGGTGGCCGCGGTGAAGATGGCCTGCCGGGGGCGGACGCTGAAGGTGATCATCGAGGCCTGCCTGCTTACCGAAGAAGAGAAAGTCAGAGCGTGCCGGCTTGCCAAGAGCGCCGGCGCTGATTTTGTGAAGACCTCCACCGGCTTTTCAAAGGGCGGGGCGACGGTCGCCGACGTCAAGCTGATGCGAAAGACCGTTGGACCGGAATGCGGCGTCAAGGCCGCCGGAGGCATCCACACCTACGCCGAGGCGATGGCGATGATTGAGGCGGGAGCCAACCGGATCGGCGCCTCCTCCGGGGTGGAGATCGTCAAGGAGCAGCATGCCGCGCATTGAGGAACGTCCCCAAGGGGCCGATTTCCTCAAAAGCCTTGGGTTTCCGACGGTGGACGTCCATGAGACGTTCTCCCATTTTGATTTCACCACGCCCGGGCGGCGGGTGCTGGTCATCGGCCCGATGGGCAGCGGAAAATCTGAGTACGCCGCCCGTCTGTGGCGGGACGCCGAGGTGGCACGCCGTAAAAGCGGGGCGGTCAAGGTGTTGACCTCCACCGGTTCGCTTGACCGGCGCAATATCTTTTATCTCAGGAGTGATCTTGATTCCGCGCGGTTCCCTGATTATCCGGCGGACGCGCTGGCGTACCGCGGCGGGTATGTCCGCTGCGGAGACCATATGGCGCACATCCACGATTCGTTCGATCTGGAGCGGGTCATCGCTTCCCACCCGGAGGTGGGGACGTACATCATCGACGAAGCGTCGTTCTTTGATGAGCGGATCGCCTACGTGGTGCGGGGCGCCAGCCTGTCCACCGGAGCGATGTTCATCTTCCCCACGTTGATCCTCAACTTCCGCAGGGACATCTTCAACGCCACCGCCCGTCTGATGCTGGACATCGCCACGGATGTCATTCCGCTTTCCGCCTATTGCGAGCATCCCGATTGCATGCGGGATGGCTTCTACACCTACCGCTACTACACGGTGGACGGCAGGGAATGCCCCGCCCTGTATTTCGATCCCTTGATCGTTGTCGGCGGGGATGTGGAGAAACAGAGCGCCACCGAGCCGAACTACGCCGCCCGCTGTGACAAGCATCACTATCTTCCTGGCAAGGAATATACCTTCCTTACGCTGAAGCCGCTGGGCTTGGACGCTTCCAAAGGAAATCTGAAGCCGCTGGAGAAGGAACTTGCCGCCCTGCAGGGGGACAAAACGCGTTCCATCCTGTACGCTTCTTTGGAAAAACAGTACGGGAAGCTTCCGGACGGCCAGGTGTATCTGGATGCGGTGCGGCCCCAGCACATCGCCGAGAAGGCGCTGGCCTACCTGTTTTGCGAGCAGAACCTCATCGCCGAAGATCTGATGCGGCGCATCGTCACCGACCTTTCCCTGGACACCACCTATCTTTCCAAGACCCTCTCGGACAACCGCAGACCGGTCTCGTTTGAGCAGATGATGCTGCTGTAGACGGAAAAAGTCAAAAACTCCACTACAAAAGAACGATGGAACCCCTCACTATTAGGAAAGTGAGGCAAGGGTTTTTGTCAGTGTGTCCGGATTGAGGTTTTCCAACAGGCAGGGAACGTCGATGTGTCGTTTTTCCAGTTCCGCATTGAACAGGTGCCAGTCCATGACGCCGGTTCCCGCCGTCAGGTCCCCGATCTTCGTTCCTTGTTCGGAGAGGATGAAGTCTTTCACGTGGATCGCTTTGATCCTGGGCCCGAAGGCATCCAGCGCTTCGGCGAAATACCGCTGTTGCGCTTCCCGGGACGGATGACGATGGAACGAGCCGTCCGATTCGGGAATTCCGGTGTATCCGACCAGATTGACCGGGTCGAACACCACGCCAAGGTGCGGAGTCGGGTAGCGGTCCAGCAGGTCGACCATCCGCTGGATGGAGCAGATGGTGTGGGCGTGGTTGACCGGCTCGATGCCGACGATGGCGTCATACCGCTCCGCTTGTTCCAGCAGGAACTCCAGGCTGGCGTGGAACCGGTCCAGGATTTCGGGTTCATAGGTGTCCGGGCTGTACGAACAGTCAGGATGGACGGATCCGGTTTCCGTGGCGACCAGGCGGCAGCCGAACTCCTTGGTGAAGCGGAGGTTGGTGGCGAAGTCAGCCAGCATCCGCTTGCGGACCTCGGCATCGGGATGGACGGGGTTGATGTACGAGCCGATGACGGCGATGGAAACCCCTTCCTTGGCCAGGTCGTCGTGGATGGCCTGGACATACTCCGGGGTGTACGCCGACGGGTCCTTTGCCGTGGCGATGACTTTTTTCATCGCCAGCTGGATGGTGACGGGATGTTGGAAAGAAGCGGCTCTTTGGGCCAGTTCTTGTACGGTAGTGAATTTGCCCAGATCGTGGGCGCGGAATCCGATGTGCATCATGGCCTGCAGTGTAGCGCGATGTACCAGGTTTCTCAAGGAGCATGTGATGCGAACGTATGATGTGAAACGGGATTTCCAAGCCTTCGGAGACGGGGCGCATGATGATTCAGCGGCCCTGTCCGCCGCGCTTTCGGCGCTGTCTTCCGGAGATACGTTGTCCATTCCCGCCGGGGTCTACCTTACCGGGCCGCTTACCGTGGATACCGACCGGATCACCATCGTGCTTGAAGCGCACAGCTCCCTCCGCTTTCTCGATGACCCCACCCGGTATGAGCCGGTCAAGACCCGGTGGGAAGGGGTCCGTTGTTGGGCGATGCATCCCTGCTTGTGGATCACCGAAAGCAAAGATGTGGTGATCAAAGGGGAGGGGACGTTGGATGGCAACGGCGCATGGTGGTGGACCCAGGCGGGGGAGAAGAAACACCAGCAGGGACCAGTGACGGATTTGGAGCGGAAATTCGCCGCGTTGAACCCTGGGTTTCTCACCCAGCCGGGGGGTGGCGGCGGTCGGTCAAGCCAGTTCCTCCGACCCCCGCTTCTGCAGATCCACCACAGCCAAAATGTGACTATCCAGGGGATCACACTGCGCAACAGTCCGTTCTGGACGCTCCATCCCGTCTTTTCCCAGAAGATCACCATCCGGGATCTGACCATCGAGAATCCCAATGACGCCCCGAACACCGATGGCATCGACATCGACTCCTGCCAGCAGGTGACGGTCACCGGTTGCACGGTGACGGTGGGGGATGACGGCATTGCCGTGAAGAGCGGCATCGGCGAGGATGCCTTGGCCGTCGGCATACCGACGACGGATGTGGATGTCAGGGATTGCGTGGTGCGTTTCGCCCATGGAGGTGCCGTGATCGGCAGTGAGACCGGCGGAGGCATCCATCATATCTCGTTCGCCAACTGCCGCTTCGATGGCACGGACCGGGGGGTGCGCGTCAAAACCCGCAGGGGGCGTGCCGGAGACATCTCCGATCTTTCCTTCACTGACATCACCGTCCATGGGGCGCTCTGCCCGCTGACCATCAACATGTACTACATGTGCGGCGCCACCGATCATTCGCTGTTTTCCTTGGATGCCCAGCCGGTGGGGGTGACTACCCCGCACATCCACGATGTGACCATCAAACGGCTCCAATCCGATGGCATCCGCTCGATGGCGGCGTTCATCGTCGGACTTCCAGAGCGACCGGTGGAACGTCTGGTGCTGGAGGAGTGCTCGTTCGCGTTGGCGGATGATGGCTTGGAGCCGGTGGCGCAGAGCGAGATGTACCAGGGGCTTCCGGACAATCCGTCACGAGGAATACGGCTACGGAACGTCAGTGTCCGGCTCTCTGCTGTCAGCGGTTGCCCGGTGGAGAAGGAAACCGGGGTGACGGAACTCAAAACAACGTAAGAAAACAAAACGTGCCGGACAGTTGCCCGGCACGCTCAACACGAAAAGAAGGAATGGTTGGTTACGCTCGAACCAGATGGATGGCGAACCCGTTGACCTCTTCCTTGAAGTAGACCACCTTGGTCCCTTTGGCGTCGGAGACGATTGACTCGGAGATCGGGGTGAAGCCGAACTGCTTCAGGTATCCGATGGTACGGTCCACGTCAAAGCAGCTGTAGGCAATGTGGCCATGGGTGCCGTAGAACGGTTTGTTCATCACTTCGATGGTGGTGTCCATGAACGAGGAGCCCGCTCCCCGCTTGGTGCAGACCATGCCGAGGTGCTCGAACGCCGTGATGGATTTCTCCATGGCCGCGGCATCCGGGTTGTTCAACCCGATGTGGGTGAAGTGCAGTCCCTGCAGCGCCAGTTCCGCTTCCTTGCAGATCGTGGTGATCTCATCCCACTTGTCGCCGTTGATCAGATCAGACTTGACCATCCAGGATCCTCCGACGGAAAGCACGTTGGGCGCTTTGGCGTAGGATGCGATATTCTCCAGGTTGATGCCTCCGGTGGGCATGAATTTCAGCGAGGGGAACGGACCGGCCAGGTTCTTCAGCATGTCAACGCCGCCATTTGCTTCGGCGGGGAAGAACTTCAGGACGGAAAGACCCATCTTCACCCCTTTGGTGATCTCGCTCGGCGTGCTGACGCCCGGGCAGACCGGGATGTGGTGTTCCAGACACCAGGAAACCAGCTCTTCATCGAAGCCCGGCGCGACGATGAACGACGCTCCCGCCTTCACCGCTTTCTCGGCGTTCTCGATGGAAAGGACGGTTCCCGCCCCAAGCAGCATGTCGGGGTATGCCTGGTGCATTGCCTTGATGGCCGCTTCCGCCGCGCTAGTGCGGAAGGTGACCTCCGCGGCGGGGATGCCGCCGTCGATCAACGCTTTGGCCAGCTTGGTGGCTTTCGACGCGTCGTCCAGTTTGACGACGGGGATGATACCGATGTCATGGACACGTTTGTAGAAATCTTCAAACATGGTGCGCTCCTTATTGCATATTAATGAAACATTGTTTCAAATATTGACATCCCAAAGGATACACCCTATGATGGGGAATTGCAAGCGTTTCATACAAAACAAATTGGAGGAATTCCATGGGAAAAGAATTTGTCACCTTCGGTGAAATCATGTTGCGTCTGAAGTCGCCTCGTCATGAGCGTTTCTTCCAGTCCCCCAGCCTTGAGGCCACCTTTGGCGGCGGAGAAGCCAACGTTGCCGTCTCCCTTGCCATTTTGGGGAAAAAGGCCCGGTTCGTCACCTCCGTGCCTGACAACGCCATCGGAGAGGCATGCATCCGCGAGGTGCGCAAATACGGTGTGGATGTGGACAGCATCAACCGGATCAAAGGTTCCCGGCTTGGCATCTATTACTTGGAGACCGGCGCCAACCAGCGTGCCAGTTCCGTGGTGTACGATCGTGCCGGTAGCGCTTTCGCCACCAGCAAGGCTTCCGACTATCCGTTTGATGCCATCATGGCCGATGCCGCCTGGTTCCATGTGACCGGCATCACGCCGGCGGTCAGCCAGGAAGCGGCCGACGCCGCGTTGGCCGCCATGCAGGCTGCCAAGAAGCACGGCGCCACGGTGTCCATTGACCTGAACTACCGCAAGAAGTTGTGGAACTACGGCAAGAAGGCTCCGGAAGTGATGCGGGAGCTCACCAAGTACGCCGATGTGGTCATCGCCAACGAAGAGGATATCCAGAAGTGTCTGGACATCCAGGCCAAGGTGGATGTGACCAGCGGAAAGCTTGACCCCAAGGCGTATGAGGCGTTGACGGCGGAAGTGAAGAAGCAGTTCCCCAACGTCAACGTGGTTGCGGTGACGCTCCGCGAGAGCCACAGCGCCGACCACAACGGATGGAGCGCCGCATTGTCCGGCAAGACGGGGTACTACGTCTCCCGCCACTATGAGATCGAGGACATCATCGACCGTGTCGGAGGCGGGGACTCTTTTGCCGCCGGGATCATCTACGGACTTTCCGAGTATCCCCAGGACGAGCAGTATGCCCTGAACTTCGCCGTCGCCGCTTCCTGCCTGAAGCACAGCATCGACGGAGACCTCAACCTGGCCACCAAGAGCGAGATCGAAGCGCTGGCCAAGGGCGATGGATCGGGCAGAGTGCAGCGCTGATCATTCTTCCGTTTCCCACAATGGCCTTCCCCTGCGGAAGGCCTTTTGTCGTTTTATGGGAAAGGATCGTCAACCCTTTCCAAAGCTTTCCTTGACAGCCCCTTTCCGTATGGTACTCTGAAACCAATACCAATCATACGGCGCCTTCTGTGTGCCTGATTGCTGAAAGCGGGAGCGTGCAACATGCAAATTACCAAGCTGAATCTGTATACCGTCCCTCCACGATGGCTCTTTTTGGAAATGGAAACGGATGAAGGGATCACCGGGTGGGGTGAGCCGGTTGTGGAAGGAAGGGCCTCGGTGGTAAAAGCCGCGGTGGAGGATTTCGGCACGTTGCTTGTGGGAAAAGATCCCCGACGGATCGAAGATCTGTGGCAAATGATGTACCGTACCGGCTTCTATCGTGGGGGGCCGGAAGTGATGAGCGCGATTGCGGGCATCGACCAGGCGTTGTGGGACATCAAGGGGAAAGCTCTTGGCGTTCCGGTGTATGAACTGCTCGGCGGGTTGTGCAGGGACCGTTTGCGGGTGTACAGCTGGGTTGGCGGAGACCGCCCGGGAGACCTTGAGGAAGGGGTGAAACGGCTGTGGGAGAGCGGGTGCACCGCGGTGAAGATGAATGCTACCGAAGAGATGCATTACATCGACCAGTACACAAAGATCGACGCGGTATGCCAGCGCGTCCAGACAATCAGGGATGCAATGGGATCGAAGATGGACATCGCGGTGGATTTCCATGGAAGGGTGCACAAGTCGATGGCGAAGGTATTGGCCCATGCGTTGGAACCCTACCATCTGATGTTCATTGAAGAACCGGTGCTTCCCCAGAACAATGAAGCGCTTCGTGAGATCGCGCATCATACCTCGACGCCGATCGCAACCGGCGAGCGGATGTTCAGCCGATGGGATTTCAAACCATTGTTTGAGGCGGGGTACGTCGATATCATCCAACCGGATCTTTCCCATGCGGGAGGGATCTCGGAAGTGAAGAAGATCGCGGCAATGGCGGAGGCCTACGACATATCCGTGGCTCCCCATTGCCCCCTTGGTCCGATCGCGCTTGCCGCGTGTGTGCAACTGGATGCGTGTACCCCGAATGTCGCGATCCAGGAGCAAAGTCTCGGCATCCATTACAACAAAGGAACAGATCTGCTCGATTATCTGAAGGATCCTGAGGTGTTCCGTTTCAAAGACGGGTATATCCAGATCCCGACCGCTCCCGGATTGGGAATTGAAGTGAACAAGGAGAAAGTCCTGGCCGCAGCCGCCAAAGGCCACTCCTGGAAGAATCCAATCTGGAGAAATTACGACGGAACCATCGCGGAATGGTGAGGTACTCATCCATTCCGCGCCGTCTCTGCGTCATCGTTGGATTCGTGCGTTGGCCCCATGGGCCAGGGCTTCCACCTGCGCCCGGGTCGCCATGGTGGTGTCACCGGGGTAGGTGGTGAGCAACGCACCATGGGCCCACCCAAGCCGTAATGCCTCTTCGGGATCCTTTCCTTCCAACAGGCCGTAGATCAACCCGGCGGCAAAGCCATCACCACCACCGACACGATCATACACGTCAAGGTGGCAGGTGGGGGCCTGGTATCCCTTCCCATCCATATACAATACGGCGCTCCAGTCATGGGAGTTGGTGGAATGCACCTCCCTGAGGGTGGTTGCCACCGCCTTGATGTTGGGGAAGCGTTTCGAGACGGTATCCATCATGGCAAAAAAGACGGAGGGGTCGGAGTTCCCCGATTTCTCCATTTTGGGACCTTCCAGTCCCAGACCGAGCTGCAGATCTTCTTCATTGCCAAGAAGTACGTCCACATTCTCGACGATTCGGGATAGACATTGCTGGGCTGTCCGTTGGGCGTCTTCTCCGGATTGCGCGATGGAAGCCCAGAGTTTCTTGCGGTAGTTGAGATCAAAGGAAACCACCGCTTCATGGGAATGGGCTTCCTGCATCGCTTTGATCACCAGATCGGGCGTTGCAGGGGAGAGCGCACTGAAAATACCCCCGCTGTGGAACCATCGTATCTTGTGAGAGAAGATTTCATCCCATGCGAAACTTTCCTTGGTGAGAAGGGCGGCGGCTTCATTGCTCCGGTTGTAGAAAACGACGGGTGCTCGGACTCCTTGCCCGCGATCGCTGTACACGTGGGCCATGTTGGGGCCCCGGACGCCATCATGAGGGAACCTGGTATAAAACGGGATGACCCCCATTTTCCTCACTTCGCTTTCGATTTTCCATCCAAGGGGATAGTCAACCATCGCCGAAATGATTGCCGTCCGTTCCCCGAACGCGCGGGCAAGGTTCGCCGCGACATTGTATTCTCCGCCTGAGACGTGCATCTGTACCGTATCGGCATATTCGATTGGGGTGATGCCGGAATCCAATCGGATCACCAAAGCCCCTAACGCGGCGAAATCAATTCCATCAGACGTTTTTTTTGGTATCTGCAAAAGCATATCAGGTTTCCTCCTATGCGTTGTATGTGGTTGACGCGGTGGTTCCCCCATGACCGGTCCAGTTGGTATGGAAAAACGATCCACGCTCCGTATCGGTCCGTTCATAGGTATGCGCTCCAAAATAATCCCGTTGCGCCTGGATGAGATTGGCGGGAAGCCACGCGCTCCGATATCCATCAAACCATGACAGGGCTGCGGAAAGCGCCGGGGTGGGGATGCCCGCCAGAAGAGTCGTGGAAAGTACCTTTCTCAGTCCTTGTACTCCTCGGTGCAGAGAGTCCTGGAATGCCGGTGCCAATATGAGGTTTTCCAGATCGGGATGCGTATGGTATGCATCGCTGATCTTGTCGAGGAACGAAGAACGGATGATGCATCCACCCCTCCATAACAGTGCGATATTCCCCAAATCCAAATTCCAGTCGTTTGTCGTTCCCGCTTTTCTGAGCAACTCAAATCCTTGGGTATACGAAATGATCTTCGCCGCATACAACCCGTCATGCAAATCAGCAAGGAACACCTGTCTGTCCCCTTGGAATGAAAAGATGTCCTGGGGATATACCTGGCTTGCCTGAATACGGGCCTCTTTCTGGTCGCTCAGGGAACGGGCGAACACCGCTTCGGTGATCAACGTCAAAGGGACACCACGGTCAAGCGCGTCCTCACTGGTCCATTTCCCCGTTCCTTTTTGTCCTGCTGTATCGAGGATTTTCTCCACCAACGGGCTCCCGTCCGCATCCTTGAATCCCAGAATGTCTGCGGTGATCTCCATCAAGTATGAGTTCAGGTTGCCGTTGTTCCAGATGCGGAAGCAAGACTCCATGTCATGGTAATCCATTTGAAGATAGCGTTTCATGATGGCATAGATCTCACTGATCAACTCCATATCACCGTATTCAATGCCATTATGGACCATTTTTACATAATGTCCGGCTCCGCCTGGCCCGATCCAGTCGCAACAGGGTTTTCCGGATGCTTTGGCGGCGATTGCCTGGAGGATTGGCTTGACGGTCTTCCATGCCCCGATGCTCCCTCCCGGCATGATGGACGGACCCCAGAGGGCTCCTTCCTCACCACCGGAAACACCGGTTCCAATGTACTGCAACCCTTTTGCCTCTACCGTTTTCACCCTTCGTTCCGTATCCTTGTAATAGGAATTCCCCCCGTCGATGATGATGTCTCCGGGAGAGAGGATCGGCAGAAGTCGGTTGATCATCTGATCTACCGGATCCCCCGCCTTGACCATGAGAAAGACGATGCGGGGTGATTGCAAAACAGAGACCAGTTCCTGGAGGCTGTGGGTTCCAATGAATGATTTTCCTTTCCCTCGCTCCTGGAGAAATTCATCCACACGGGATGTCGTTCTGTTGTATACGGCGACGGTATATCCGTTTCGTGCCAAATTGAGCGCCAGATTCTCGCCCATGACCGCAAGCCCGATGAATCCGATGGATGCTTTCATGTATCCCCCTTTGCTTATGACCGCCGTTTGGCGATCGCTTCCCGCATATTGTCCAAACTGTCCAATCCTTTCTTTCCAAGACGCTGCATCATCTCAATGTAGATGACATTGATGTAGGTGGCTGCCGCGATGTTTGCGGTAAACGCTTCCGCAACCACTTCGCTGTGCACCGGAGAAAGGCAGAATACCTTGTCCGCCATCTGGGCAAGCGGGGATTTTGCATAACTGGTGAACACGACCACGGGACAATGATGGCACTTCACCTCTTGGGCGAGGGAAAGGATGTCATAGTTGGTTCCCATGTGGCTGAACAGGAGCGCCACATCCTTTGAAGTGCTTTGGGAGGCGAGCATCAGTTGCATGTGGAAGTCTTCGGCGAAGCCACAGTTCAATCCGGAACGGATGAATTTATGGAATGCGGCGCGCGCCGCGATGTTCGATCCTCCCAAACCAAAGAGATAGGCAGTCCTGCACGAGGCCAGGATGGCTGCCAGTTGTTGTACCTCTTTGCGGTTCACAAGCTTCTGGGTTTCCTGCAGAACTTTCATCGTATGGTTGAACACAAGATCCACCACGTCCTCCTTGTCGGAAACCTCGACTTCAAAGATCTGTTTGGATCCGTTGATTGATTCCTTCGCCAATGCGATCCTGAATTGTTGGTATCCGGAAAACCCCAGCTTTCTGACGAATCTGACAAGCGTGGCTTCACTGATGCCGATGCGGGAGGCCAGTTCCTCAATGCTTGGATTGACGGAATCTTCCGGATGCGCAAGGACAAAATCAGCGATTTTCTTTTCTTTGATGCTCAGTTCGTTGTAATTCTGTTTAATGGCGAATGTCGCGCTGATGATTTCCATGAGAACCTCTGGTCTTACTATAGATGAAATTAATATTCATGTAAAGAAATTTTTATTTACTTTTTTGTTTACAGATTCCAAAACAGGTTTCATACTTACACATACAAAAGGAGCGCGTTATGACGAAAAAGGTTTTAATTGGATTCCTTATCCTCTGTATGTGTGGGTCTCTGATGCTCTTTGCCCAAGGAGGACAAGAAGCAAAAAGTGATACGCAAAAACCGCAGGAGATTCGGGTGATGTTGGCGAACCATCCCTATGGGGATCTCCTGAAGAAGCGAATCCCTGAGTTTGAGGCGAAGACGGGGATCAAGGTGAAGGTGGAACAGTTGCAGGAAGCCCAGCTGACCCAGCAACTTACCACGGAATTTGCGACAGGATCCTCATCGGTTGACGTGTTCATGACCCGACCGTTGCAGGAAGGGCTGCTGTTCATGAAGAACGGGTGGTATACGCCGCTTGATTCGTATGATTTCTCCGATTATCCCCAGAGTACGGTGGATATCGGGAAAAAGACCGGTGTTTCCTATATCGTCCCGTTGGTGACGGAATGGGAAGTGTTGTATTACCGGAAAGATCTGCTTGAGAAGGCAGGGATTGCGGTTCCAAAGAACTTTGAGGAACTGGAAGCCGCCGCGGCCAAGCTGAACAAAGATGGGGTCGCCGGATTCGCGTCGCGCGGAAAGGGGAATGCCGGAGTCACCCAGATGTCCAGCTACGTGTACAATTTCGGAGGCCGGTATCTGGAAAACGGACATGCCGTATTTGACAGCCCGGAAGCGGTTGCGGCCATCCGCTACTACGGACGGTTGAACGGGACGTATGGACCGCAGGGCATCACCAGCATGTCGTGGGAAAACATCATGCCGGTCTTCCAGGCGGGAAAAATCGCCATGTGGACCGACGCCTCCGTGTTCTATGGCCAGGTGGTCGACCCGGCGAAGACGGTGATCCCCAAAGAAAACGTCGGTGTTGCCGCATTCCCCACCGGTCCGAAACGGAACAACCCGTTCATTGTGGTTTCCTGGGGCATGGCCATTGCCAGCAAAACGAAAAATCTGGATGCAGCCAAACAGTTCCTGGAGTGGGCGACCAGCCAGGCGCTTGCCAAGGAAGGCATGATGAGCGACATCACCATGGCCCGCAACTCCGTGTGGAAAGACAAAGACGTGCTTGCCGTGATGAATCCCGGGTTGGTGGAGTCCCAGGCGACTGCGGCTGCCAACGGATATCCGTATGACCGGCCCTACATGAGTTCTGTGGGCGCGGCGCGGGATCTCATCGGAGAAGTGATCATCGAGTCGATCAATTCGAAAGGTGAGTCCTCCAAGATTCCCGCGATGGCTGCGGAAAAAGCGAAAGCGGTGAATGAGTTATTGAAGACGGATGGGGAATACCAACCGTAACACACGAAGGTTCTCCGGGCATGGGTCCTCCATGCCTGGAGTTGTTTTGCAGGAAAGAGGCGGCGCATGATCAAGCAAGGATTCTTTGAACGGAACATCAAGTATTTGTTTCCACTGCCTGCGGTGATATTTGTCGTGGTGCTGATGGTGTTTCCTGTCTGTTATACATTTTTCTTAAGTTTTACGGACTGGACGCTCACCAGTGGAAAGCCGTTGCAATTCATCGGATTGCAGAGCTATGTGTCCGTGCTCAAGGAACCAAGATTCCATGCGGCCCTGGGAAGAACATTTGCGTTTACCTTTGGTGCGGTGATCGTTGAAATGGTTTTGGGAACAGCGGTCGCCCTGTTGTTGAATCGGGAATTTACCGGAAAAGGAATCGTGAAGACGCTGTTGTTGTTGCCGTTGGTATCGACACCGGTCGCCATCGGTATTGTCTGGAATCTGTTCTATGATCCTACCATCGGGATCCTGAATTATATGCTCAGCAAACTTGGGTTGCCGCAGTCCGGATGGGTGACCGACGCGGCCACGGTGATGCCTTCCTTGATCTTGGTGGATATCTGGCAGTGGACGCCGATGATCACCATCATTGTCATGGCAGGGCTCGCCGGTCTTTCCACGGAGCCCTATGAGTCAGCCTATGTGGATGGGGCGAATTCCCGGCAGATTCTGTTCAGGATCACCTTGCCGATGCTGATGCCGACCATCCTCACCGCGGTGATCCTTCGTTCCATTGATGCGTTGAAAACGTACGACATCATTTACGCCATGACGGGTGGGGGGCCCGGATATGCGTCGGAAAACCTGAATATTCTGGCGTTCAAATACAGTTTTGAATATTTCCGCATGGGGAGAAGCGCCGTGATGCTGGTCATCCTGTTCGTAATCGTCCTGTTTTTCAGCCTGGGTGTCATGAAACTCAGGAAAGCGTTTGAGCTGTAGGAGAGGAATATGAGAAAAGAACGTACCGCGTTTCGTATCGTATTCCCCATTCTGCTGGCATGTATCATCATCCCCATCCTGTTTCCGTTTGTCTGGATGGTGATGAGTTCGATAAAGACGCAAGTCGACATCATCGCTTGGCCGCCGAGATTCGTGTTTCGTCCCACCGCCCAGAACTATGAACGGGTGTTCGTTGAACAGGACTTCATGAAATACCTGAAGAATTCCGTCATCGTTGCGGTGGTTGCGGTGTCCCTTTCGTTGGTGCTGGGGTTGCCTGCTGCTTATTCCATTGCGCGGTTCAAGCAAAAGAAGCTTTCCGTCTTCATTCTTGTCGCCCGCCTGCTTCCCGGAATCTCATTTCTGATGCCGTGGTACATCGTCTTCTCCCGGCTCCGGTTGATGGATTCCTATGTGGCGTTGATCCTCTCCCATATGTTGATCGCCCTGCCGTTGGTGGTGTGGGTGATGAGTCCGTATTTTGATTCCGTCCCGTTGGAGCTTGAGGAAGCCGCAATGGTTGATGGACAGACCCGGCAACATACCTTCATTTCCATTGTGCTTCCGCTTTCGACGCCGGGAATCGTGACGGCGACGACATTGAGTTTTATCTTCAGTTGGAACAACTTCATGTTCAGCCAGGTGCTCAGCCAGCAGAAGACCCGGACGCTTCCTATCGCCGTGTACAACTTCCTTTCCTATGTGGAGGTCGATTGGGGTGCCGTGATGGCCGCGGCAGTCGCCATCATGGCTCCCGCCATCGTGTTGACCATGGTATTCCAGAAATACGTGGTGAAAGGATTGACCGCCGGAGCGGTGAAAGGATAATCCCCGGTACGTATGACCTCTCCACGTGCCAAGTGCTGTGGCTGGCCGGAGGCGGATGGTGTTCGAACCCTTCGCATGAAAAGTCGCGCCGTGATGGCAAAATGCATCTGGCGACAGGTGGATGCTTATCGGGAGAATTTGGTGAGATTCACCGATTCCAAGACCTTCCCTTGGAAAAGATTCCTCATGCTTGCATCCCTATCAGAAAGGGGGGCGCTTTGCAACCTCAAACGGAGGAACCAAAATACAAGGGAGCACACGGTTTTTCGCATCTATGGGTGCATCATGTTGGTTGATGGTTTGCATGTCCGCTCCTCCTGATGTGGGATTTCCCAAAAAGTATGTACATTTTTCTTCCAAAGGCCAAAAGAAAAGGGCCGTGTGCCGATAGGGGATTCGTCTGAATTCTCTTGTGTGATGCGTGAAGAGGGAAGGAAAAGTGGCCTTGTTGAGAGGGCAAAAACCTTTGAATCATGTCGATAATTTTCATGAAAAGCTGTCGTTACGCTCTTTTGATGTGAAATGTTTGGCTTTACAATAGAGGCGCAGACGGGCAGTAGCCCCTGCATAATGTCTGAGGAGGCTCACATGAAAAAAACATTGGTTTTGTTGATGGTGCTCTGCATGTGCTTCACTGTCTTCGCCCAAGGCTCCAAGGAAGCTTCCGCTCCTGCAGCCCAGAAGGTGACGTTGACGATGGGTTCGTGGAGAACCGATGATGTCGAGCAGATGAACAACCTGCTTGCCGAGTACAAGAAGGTCGCCCCGAACGTGGAGATCAAATTCCAGCCGACCAATCCCCCTGATTACAACGCGACGCTGCGTCTCCAGCTGGATTCCAAGACCGGCCCGGATCTGATGTACGCCCGCTCCTACGCCACCGGCCAGGAACTGTTCAACGCAGGCTATTTCGCCGACTGCACCGACATTCCAGGCCTGATGACCAATTTCTCCGCGTCCAATCTGGCACCGTGGCAGATGCCCGATGGCAGGATGTTCGCCGTCCCGTTCGCAGCGGTCAGCCATGCGGTGTACTACAACAAGGACATCTTCGCCAAGTACGGTCTTTCCATTCCGACCACATGGGAGGATTTCCTCTCTGTCTGTGATACGTTGCAGAAAGCCGGCGTCACGCCGCTTGCCAACGGCGTCGCCGATGAATGGGATATTTTGGAATGCTTCTTCCTTGGCATGCTTCCCAACTACGTGGGTGGCGCGTCGGAACGGGTGAAGTACGAGAGCGGTGAGAAGAAACTCAACGACGAGAACTTCGTCGCAGCCTATCAGGCGATGGCCGATGTGGCCAAGTACTGCCCGAAGGGCTTCGAGTCCGTCACGTACAATGACAGCCAGGTGTTGTTCAACACGCAGAAGGCCGCCATGTTCGTCGATGGTTCCTGGACGGCCGGCGTGTACAAGGACGCCACGTTCCAGTGGGGCGTGTTTGCCATTCCTGCCCCCAAGGGGAGAAAGACGGCCATCTGCTTCCATCCGGACATGGCCATCACGATGAACACCGCCACCACGCATCCCGCAGAAGCCAAGGCGTTCCTCGCGTGGCTCTGCACCAAGGAAGGCGCCACCACGGCAAGCAAGAACCTGCCGGTCGGCTACTTCCCGATGATCAACTTTGAGATCACGCTGGATGATCCTCACGCCAACGAGTTCCTGGCGTTGAACGCCGGCAAGGAAACGGATGCCCGTTTCGTCTGGCCCGCATTGATGGATCTGTATTCGCCGATGAACCAGGCGGTCATCAAAGTGATGCGCGGGGAGATCACGGCGCAGCAGGCCGCTGACAGCGTCGCCGCGCTGAAGAAGTAACAAAGGGAAGATGGCCGCCGTTCTGGCGGCCATCCCGCTTGTCTTTCTCCAAGGAAGCGTTGATGAAGCAAGTACGGAATTCCATTACGCCAAAGGGAAGGTACTGGATTCTCTATCTCCTTCCCGCGTTGCTGTTCTATGTGGTGTTCATGGCCTGGCCCCTGTTGGATTCCCTGCGGCTGGCGTTCTTTACCGGCAATACGCCGGCGACGCGCAGTTTCGTGGGATGGGGCAATTTCCGGACGTTGTTCACCGATGAGACCCATCGTGTCCGCTATTGGGGCGCCTTCGGAAACACCTGGTATTTCTTTTTCATCAACATGCTGGCCCAGAACTGTCTGGGCATGCTGTTCGCTGTTATTTTGACCAATCCGACAATGAAGGGAAGAAGTTTCTACCAGACGGTGATCTTCATCCCCACCACGTTCGCCGTACTGGTCACCGGATACCTGTGGAAACTGCTGCTCAACCCGGTGTGGTGCGGGGATGTGCTGACCAAAATGCACCTGGGATTTCTGGTCCGTCCCTGGTTGGGAGACCAGTCCACGGCGCTTACCTGCGTCGCCTTGATCTCCTGCTGGCAGTGGATGGGCATCCCGACGATGATGTTCGTCGCCGCCCTGCGGAACATTCCGGATGATTGCCTGGAAGCGGCGCAGATCGAGGGGGCCAACGCCTGGCAGACCTTCTGGTACGTCAAGTATCCGATGATCCTGCCGGTCGTCGGGATGATCACCATTTTGACGTTCGTCAACAACTTCAACGCCTTTGACGTGGTCTTCGCCACGGAGAACGTCAACGGCGCCCCGTCGTACGCCACCGATCTAATCGGCACGTTGTTCTACCGTGTCGGTATCGCCGGCCAGCATCCCATCGGCATCCCTGATGCCGGCATGGGGGCGGCCATCGCCACCATCACGTTCTTTGTATTGATGGCCGGTGTGATCCCGGTACTCCGGTACACCCAGAAGGAGGCGTGAGATGGAACGACAAACCCGTACGTCACGCCACATCGGCTCCCATGTCGTAATGATCCTGTGGTGTTTCGTCGTCCTCTTTCCCCTGTGGGTGTTGATCGTCAACTCGTTCAAGACGCGGCTGACCATCTACACCAATCCATTCTGGATTCCCAAACAGTGGAACTTCGGGAATTACCGCTCCGTGCTTCGGGACGGGGATTTCCTGACCTATTTCAAGAACAGCCTGATCGTCGTGGTCCTCTCGCTGTTTCTGGTGCTGGTCATCTCGTCGCTGGCCTCGTTCGCCCTTTCCAACTGGCGGGGGAGGACATCCCGAGGCCTGTACCTGTTCTTCATCGCCGGCATGATGCTTCCCATCAAGATCGCGTCCATCAAGCTGCTCGAGCTGGTCCGTGCCCTGGGACTGCTCAACACCA
The DNA here is from genome assembly GCA_022482495.1 of Sphaerochaeta sp. Lineage (NCBI taxonomy): Bacteria > Pseudomonadati > Spirochaetota > Spirochaetia > Spirochaetales > Sphaerochaetaceae > Sphaerochaeta > Sphaerochaeta sp. The sequence continues at coordinate 158,700 of JAKVPA010000002.1, forward strand.
TCTGGTCCCTGGTGCCGATCTACATCGCCATGGGGCTTCCCATCGGGGTGTTCGTGCTGACGGAGTTCTTCCGGGAAGTGCCCCACGAGCTGACCGAGGCTGCCATCATTGACGGCGCCTCGTACCTCAGGGTGTTCGGCATCATTCTGCTCCCGTTGATCCGTCCGGCCCTGGCCACCGTTGCCATCTACAATCTGATCCCCTTCTGGAACGACCTGTGGTTCCCGTTGATCTTCATCAACGACGAATCGCAGAAAACCCTGCTGTTGGGCGTCACCCGCCTGTTCGGCCAGTACCAGACGGACTGGTCCAAGGTGCTTGCCGTCCTGACGCTCTCCGCCATTCCGGTACTGCTCTTGTACCTTTCGATGAGCAAGCAGTTCATCAAAGGCGTGACGGCCGGCGCGGTGAAGGGATAGGTTCCTGACCAGCGGGGAATATGGTATGCTGGACCCATGAGTCTCACAGACACCTTAACCCAGATTTCCCAGCGTGGCGTGATCGCCACGCTCAATCCGTATGATCTGGTCGCCGTCAAGGCGAACGGAATCATCTACTACTGCTTTTTCGTCACGGACACCGACACCATCCTGGCCTATCCAGGAGAGGCGGGATACGCCACGTTCCTGAAAAGCTTCGCCGACAGCAGGGATGAAGGCACCCCGCTGAAGGAGTTCAACCGGAAGATCGAGCAGGATGTCCTGGTGATCTGTCCGGGGGAAAAGGAACCGGTGATGGAAAAGCGTCCGCTTCATGATCCCCATCCGCCGAAAGACCCTTCGGCGGTGGAGAATCTCCTTTCCGTCCTGCTCTCCGGCGTGGACGCGTTCGCCCGGTGGAAGGACAAGGAAGGGTGGATGAAGGATGCCGGGGTGGGGGGCGCTCCGGAGGATGTGGCGCCGCTCGTCGGGGAAGACGGGTCGGTTTCCCCGCTGTTCGTCAAGGACATCGACATCTCGTTCACCCACGATGTGGCGACGATCACCGATTTCCAAAGGCTGGCAACGCTCCGGCGGAACCGCCAGAAAGAAACGACGGTGCTGTACGCCGCGGTGTTCGTCTGTCCGATTCCCCTGGGGGATTCCTATCCGTTCGTCCAGGTGTTGTTTGACAAGACACGCCACACGCCGGTGGATGCCATGATGATCTCCGACTACGCCAAGGAACATGTCACGTTCGTCGAGCATTTTCTCTCATACTGCCAGCAGAAGGGAGTGCCGGCAGCGATGCACGCCATGGATGAGCGCTCCTACTATCTGTACAAGGATGTGTGTCAGGCCCTGGGGATGATGATCACCCTGCCGGACCGGACGGATACGGAGATGGATGAGGTGTGCGAAGGATACGTCCAGGCCGCCGCGGCGCTGGTGTCGCAAGACATGGAGGAACACCACCATCATGACCATGACCACCATGATCATGAGAGCGAGTGATCAGGCGGGATTCGGCGCTTCGTAGCCAAGCAGTTTGGACAGGTGGCCGCACTCCGTGGTGATCGCCTTGGTGATGCGGTCCTGTTCGGCGCGGTTGAACCGGAACAGAGGCCAGGTGACGCTCATAGCCGCCACCGTCTTGCCGGTGTAATCCTTCACCGGGGAAGCGATGCACAGTGTCCCGATCTCATGCTCCTCCTCATCCGTCGCCCAGCCACGCTGGCGCACCAGTTCCAGTTCTTTTCTCAGGGATTCGGCATCCCTGATGGTGTGGGGCGTGTACGGTTTGAGAATGGTTGAGGAGAGGTAGCGTTGCAACTCTTCCTCCGTCATGCTGGCCAGAAACACCTTGCCGATGCCGGTGCAGTACAGCGGGATGGATTTGCCCACCCGGCTGTACATCCGGATCGTATAGGATGATTCTTTTTTCAGCACATAGACGGCGTGGTTGCCTTCCAGAATTCCCATGTGGACTGTCTCCCCCAGGCTGTCGCAGAGTTTCTGCGCCACCGGGTTTGCCAGTCCGATCAGATCAATGTGCTCCAGGCCATGGGAACCGACGGAGAACATCTTCAGCGTCAAGGAATATTGGTCGGCAGGGTCACGATACACGTAGCCCAGGCCGATCAACGTATTGAGGAACCGGAGAAGCGTCGCCTTGGGAAGCTTGGTCTGCTTGGACAACTGCTCCAAATTGATGCTTGTGCAATGTGCCAATGATTCCAGGATCGCGATGGTCCGAACCACTCCGCTGGTTTGTGTCTTTTCCGGTTCCATACGATCCCCTCAGCCTTCGAAGTACTGCTTCGCGTTGGTGAAGCTGATGTCCTGGACCATCGAACCCAAGGAATCGATGTCGTTGGGAAGCTCTCCGTTCTCCACCCATGTCCCGATGACGTTGCACAGGATCCTGCGGAAGTACTCGTGGCGCGGGTAGGAAAGGAACGAACGGCTGTCCGTCAGCATGCCGATGAAGGTGGGGAGCAACCCGACGTTGGCCAGCGTCTTCAGCTGGAACTCCATGCCGTCGCGATGATCGCAGAACCACCACGCCGAGCCGAGCTGCATCTTGCCGTGGATGCCTCCTCCCTGGTAGCAACCCATCAGGGTGGCCAGCGGGTAGAAGTCCTTCGGGTTCAGGCTGTACAGGATCGTCTTGGGCACTTCGTCGGTGATGGACAGGTTCTTCAGGAACGCGCAGAGGTTGGCGGAAAGCTCAACGTCATGCACGGCATCGAACCCGGTGTCCGGCCCCAGCTTGTCGAACATCACCTGGTTGCAGTCTCGGATCGAGGAGAAGTGCAGCTGCATGGCGATGTTCCGCTTGGCGTACGCCTTGGCCATCGTCGTCAGGACGAACGTCTTGTAGGCGTCGATTTCTTCTTCGGAGAGGATGCCACCGTTCATCTTCTTCTGGAAGATGGCGTTGACCTGCTCCACCGGCAGGAAGGTGTGCGGCGCGCTGATCAACGCATGGTCGCTGGCTTTGCATCCCATTTGGACGAAGAAGTCCAGCCGCTTGATCAATGCGGCGGTGACATCCTCGGCGCTGTTGATCTCCATGCCCGCCGCCTTTGCAAGCGTGGCGATGTAGTCGGCGAATGTCGCCTTCTCGATCTGGATGGCCTTGTCCGGGCGGTAGGAAGGAATGACCTTGGCGGGACAGTTCCCTTCGTTTTTGATCAACTGGTGGAAGTGCAGGTCATCGGCGGGATCATCCGTCGTCCCGACGGCGTACACCTTGAACTTCTTCATGATGCCAAAGACGGACAGCGTCGGATCGGTCTTGAACTTCTCGTTCGCCTCGTCGTAGATCGCCTTGGCGTTCTTGCGGTTCAGTACCTGGTTGATGCCGAAGTATCGCTGCAACTCCAGATGGGTCCAGTGGTAGACCGGGTTTCCAATGGAATGTTCCATCGTCTCCGCCCATGCCAGGAACTTGTCGTACGGATCGGCGTCGCCGGTGATCAACTTCTCATCGAAACCGTATGCCCGCATCAATCTCCACTTGTAGTGGTCTCCGCCAAGCCACGCGTCGGTGATGGTGGTGAACCGCTTGTCCTCGGCGATCTGCCGGGGGATCAAATGGCAGTGGTAATCGAAAATCGGCATATCCTTCGCGTACGTGTTGAAAAGGGTTTCCGCCGTATCGTTGTACAGCATGAAATGCTCATCCATGAATTGTCTCATAGTATTACTCCATCTTTGAACAGTGAGATTTCCGCGTATCCGTTCTGTTCGTTTTTCGTGCGATACGTGCCGTCAGCGCACTGCCTGACCAGGTCGATCAGATCATCCGTCACCTTCTGGGAATCCTCTTCCAGCACCCGGCCGGCGTTGAAGTCGATCCAATTGGGCTTGTGCTCGGCAAGCGGGGTGTTGCTGGAGATCTTCAGCGTCGGAACGACGGAACCCAGCGGGGTTCCACGCCCGGTGGTGAACAGGATCATGTGGCAGCCTGCCGCCGACAGGGCGGTGGTCGACACGATGTCGTTCCCCGGTCCGGAGAGCAGGTTCAGCCCCGGTGTCACCACACGGGCGCCATAGGGAAGGACATCCTTCACCACGGCATGCCCGCCTTTCTGCACGCATCCCAGGCTCTTATCCTCCAGCGAACTGATGCCACCGGCCTTGTTGCCCGGCGACGGGTTCTCATAGACCACCTGTCCGTGTTTGACGAAGTATTCCTTGAACGCGTTGATCAAATCGACCGTCTTGTCGAACACCGCCGGTGAATCGGCGCGGTTCATCAGAATCTGCTCGGCTCCGAACATCTCCGGCACCTCGGTGAGAATCGCCGTGCCGCCCATGGCGGTCAAGGCGTCGCAGAAGCGGCCGACCAGCGGGTTGGCGGTGATGCCGGAAAGCCCGTCACTGCCGCCGCACTTCAGGCCGACGACCAGGCGGGACATCGGGACCGGTGTCCGTTTGTCTCCTTTCATCGTCTCGGCCAGCTCGGTCATCAGCTTCTGCGCAGAGGCGATCTCATCCTCCACGTCCTGGCAGACCAGGAACTTGACCCGGTTGGGATCCACCGGACCGACCAGCTCGCGGAACGACGCCGGGGTGTTGTTCTCGCACCCCAGGGAAAGCACCAAGACGCCACCGGCATTGGGATGGTGGACCAGATCGGCCAGGATTTTCCGGGTCGCCTCATGGTCGTCGCCCAGCTGGGAGCATCCGAACGGATGGCTCCAGATGTGGGCTTCCACCCCAAGGTGCTGGTCCGCCCAGGCTACCAGCCGTTCTCCGATGCGGTTGACGCATCCCACCGTCGGGACGATCCACAGTTCGTTGCGGATGCCGATCCTGCCATCGGAGCGTTGATACGCCTGGATGGTGGGAACGTGCCCTTCGTACCTTTTCTTCAGTTCGTCAGCCTTGGCCTTGAACGCATCCGCCTGCTTCTCATCGTACCGGTAGGTACCGGACTCCTCCAGCAAGGTGTGCAGGTTGTCCGCATGGACGTGCCCGCCTTTCTGGATGTCCGTTTTCATCGCTCCGATGGGGTATCCGTACTTGATGACCGGTTCCCCTGCCTTGATCGCTTCCAGCGCGATCTTGTGCCCCGCCGGAATATCCTCAAGCGCGGTCACCGTAATCCCGTCCACCGTCAAGGTCTCACCCTTGGCGACGGGCTGGATGGCAACGGCGACGCTGTCGTGCGGCGTAATCCTGAGCAGTTTGTTCTTCATGAACCCCCCTTTACTTGACCAGCTGCTGCACGGCCTGCTGCATGCCATGCTTCTGGATGGACGCCAGAGCGGAGGCTACGGCATCCTCCAGACCGGAAAGCTTGGTCAGATCCTCGCCCCAGAATTCGGTATGAGCCAACGTCTCATGGGCGAGCTTCTTGGGATCGTTGGTCTTGCCGTGCAGATCCTGGAAGAAGGAGAGCGCGCTCTCATCGTCCTGGATGGCATACGGCTTGCCGTCCCTGAGGCCCGTCATCTGCCGGTCGTGGATGTCCTTTCCGTTGTAGAAGGTGATCAAGGCGGCGATGCCGAAGGAGAGCACCACAGGGGCCTTGCCGGTCTTCTGGATGTATCCTTTGACGGATGGAAGATCCCGGGTCTTGAACTTGCTGGTGGAGTTCAGCGTGATGGAGAGCAGCATGTGATAGATGTACGGGTTGTCGAAACGCTCCAGCACATCCTCGGCGTACTTGGTCAGCATCGCCTTGTCGCCATCCATCGACGGAATGATCTCCTCGAACAGACCCTTGCGGATGAATTTGATCATCACCGGATCCTCGATGCAGTCCCGGACACAGTCGAATCCATACAGGAAGCCTGCCGGAACGAACATCGTGTGGGTGCCGTTGAGGATGCGCACCTTGCGGGTGCGGTAGAAGCTCATGTCGTCCGTCCAGACGACGTTCAGCCCCGCCTTGTCGAACGGAAGCTCGTCCTCGTGGCTGTGCGGCGCCTTGTGGCACTCGATGACCCACAGGTGGAAGATCTCCGCAGAATCAAGCAGGTTGTCCGTGTAGCCCAGTTCCTGGCAGATCTTCTCCGCCTCGGCCTTGGGATAGCCCGGAACGATCCGGTCGACCAGACTGTTGCAGAAATCACAGGCATTCTCCAGCCAGTCGGTGAAGCCCTGTTCCAGCTTCCATTCGGAGGCGTACTGCAGGACGATCCGCTTCAGGTTGTCACCATTCTTCTCGATCAGCTCGCACGGAATCAGGATCACGCCTTTCTTCGGATCCCCATGGAAGAACTGGTAGCGATGATACAGGAACTGGCAGACCTTGGCCGGATAGGAGAGCGGCGGCTGGTCGGACAGGGAGCAGCCGGAGGTGTAGGAGATTCCCGCCTCGGTGGTGTTGGAGACGATGAACCTCAGCTCCGGGCTTTCCGCGTAGCCGATGTATTTCCGGTACTCTTCCTCAACGTACGGGTTGAGGCATTCCTTCACGCTGGTGATCAGGCGGTATTCCACCACCGGTTTGCCGTTCTGCACGCCACGAAGCACCGTGGTGTACAGCCCTTTCTGCTGGTTGATCATCCCACCCATGCCCCGTTCCAACGGCTGGACCAGCACGATGTTGCCATTGAAATCGGTTTTCTCGTTGAGATTGTCGAACTGCCAATCAACGAACGCGCGGAGGAAGTTGCCTTCCCCGAACTGGAGGACACGCACCGGTCTGTCTACCGGTTGCTTGACATCAAGAATGCTTTTCATTTCGCAGACTCCTTTGTATAGTATACGTCTTTCTTCTCTTTTTTACCAAATAAAAGGGAAGCCATGATCGCACAGATTGTTTGCTGGGAAACAATTCCCAGGATGACGGGAAGCGCCGTCATCGGCGGGAAAAACTCAATGGCGAGCACCAGGGCGGCGCTGATGTTCCGCAGCGACGAAGCGAACGTCACCGAAATGGCGTCCTCGTGGGAGAAGTGGAACAGCCGGCAGAAACGGTAGGCGATGGGGAAGCCCACCGCGGCGAGGCCGGCGCACAGCAGGGCGATGGGGATGTACTTCCATGTTGCGTACTGGATCAACTCTTCGGCAATCTGGGAGGTGTTGATCATGACGACCAGCAGCAACCCGACCTTGGAGAACGGCTTGAGACACGGGGCGACGGTCTTCGTCACCTTGCCGTGGGTTGCCTGGTGGATCGCTACTCCGATGATCGACGGGATGACCACCATCTTCACCAGGGAAAGCATCATGCCGGTGGTGTCCATCTGGACGGACTGCCCGGTGAAGATGTGCATGGTCAGCGGCACCAGCAACGGGGCGAACAGCGTGTCCACCAGAAGGATGGTCAGCGACACGGCCATGTTGCCGCCATAGATGGAGCTCCATACCGTCCCTACCACCGCCGATGGCGTCGCCTTGAGCAGCATGTACCCGGTACGCAGATCCTTGTCCGATGGAAAGCAGATGGCGCTGCTGGCCCATGCGATGAACGGAAGCAGCAGATTGGCGCAGATCAGGAACACCAGCAGGAACGACGGTCGCTTCAGCGTCTTGCCGATGTCATTGACGCTGATGGACAGCGCGCCGGTCAGGGTAAGGAACCCGAACAGCCAGTTGACGCTTGGTTTCATCCATGCGACGTGACGTCCCAGCAGAAGCCCCAGCAGGACGCCACAAGGAGTGATGACCGGCATCAACCGTTCCAGGATATGGTCCGCCTGCTTCAGGTGTTGGACGGTGTTCTGAAAATGAAACATAGTTTCAATCATATGCTCGCCATTTTGACCTGTCAAGGCGGGATTTCCCGTGGTATGATGGAAAAACAGGCATCTTTTTGTACGAAGGAGAATAGGGAAGGTGCATAAGCGGATCGGCTTTGTATTGGCATCCATCCATACCGGATCATCCAAGGGATTCTGGTCTGACCTCGCCGTCCTGTCCAAGGAACACGGCGACGCCTTGTTCGTGTTTCCCGGAGGCCGGCTGGAATGCCAGGATGAATTTGAGTTCCTGCGCAACGAAATCTATGATCTTGCCAACGCGAAGAACCTGGATGGGCTGGTCAGCTGGGGATCCTCGCTTGGGGGCAGCATCAGCATCTCCCAGGTGGAGAAGTTCCATGACCGGTTCCAGGACCTTCCGTTCGTCACCTATTCCCTGAAGCGTCCCGGGCACCCCAACATCGGCTTTGACGCCTACGGGGGGATGCAGGCGCTGGTCACCCATATGATCCTCCACCATGGCGCCAAACGGTTGGCGTTCCTCCGGGGACCGGGCAACCACGAGGGAGCCCGGCTACGGTACAAGGCGTACGTGGATGCCCTTTCCCAGTGCCATATTCCGTTTGACGCCAACCTGGTCTCCGATCCGGTGGCGTGGGAGGATGGGGCGAAGGCGCTTTCCCAGTTGGTCGACGAGCGTCATCTGAAACCGGGAAAGGATTTCGACACGCTCCTCTGCTCCAGCGACATGATGATGTTCTCCGCCGGTAAGGTGCTGGAAGGAATGGGGATCTCCATTCCTGGAGACCTTCGGTTGGCCGGATTCAACGACAGTGAGGAAAGCCTGCTGCTGGAGTGCCCCTGCACTACGGTGCGCATGCCGGTGGAGGAGATGGCCTCGCTTTCCTATTATCAATTGCTTGATTTGATCGACAACCCACGGGGGAGCGACAACGACACGTTGCTGCCCGCTCCGCTGGTCATCCGCCGCTCCTGCGGCTGTCCGGATTCCCTGGGAGGGGAGGAGATCGCCCGGGCGAAGTTCTCCGGCAACCGGGAGGCGTTCGTCTCCTGGCTGGAGGAACGGTTCCCCGGATACCCGGTCCGGGAGGTGGTCGCCTCCGGCGATCCCCGGATGCTGGAGAGGACGCTCCGCGCCTACTTGCAGCATGGCGGGGATACGCTGTTGGCTGATGAGGCCATCGGCTGGTATGAACGGTACATCAGTGGTTCGGAGCAGGGGATTGCACTCCCTGTTGCTCCGTCAGAGGGATTTCGTCGACCGGGAAAGCGCCTACGCCACGCGGATGCAGTCACGGAGGATCAACTCGCTGAAGAGCGCGCTCCTCTGCTCGCGCAGCATCGTCTCCATCGCGTCCATCTGCACCACCCATCTTCCCGATGTGGGCATCACCGCCTGCTACCTGGTGCTGCACCAGGATGCCGGGAACCGTCTGGTGGGCGGGTTTGATGAGCACGGTCCGGTCGGACCCGCCGACCTGTCGGAAACAACGTTGCTTCCCGAATCGGTTTCCGCGTCCTTGACGGAAGGTGTGTACGTGGTGGAGCCGTTGTTCATGGAAAACCAGTCGCTGGGGTACGTCGTGCTGAAGACGGAGGAGTTCTCCGGCACGTTGATCGAAGACCTGCGCACCTCGCTCTCATCGGCCGTCAAAGGGACGATGTTGCTTGATGCCGCCAACAAGGCGCGGGAGGCCGCGGAGAAGGCCCAGCGGACCCGCAGCGAGTTCTTCGCCAACATCTCAAACGGTCTGCGGGACCCGTTGGAGACCATCGCCACGCTGTCCCAGGACAGCCCTCGTTGGGGTGAGATCAAATCCCAGCTTTCCAAAGCGAACCACCTCCTGGATCTCTCGCTCAGCCAGACTGGCGCGTTGGAGCTGGTGGAACACATCACCACGCTCCGCCCGGGTCTTCCGGCGGTGAAGGTGGACAGCCGTCTGTTCTCCGAGGTGCTGGAAGCCATCAAGGAAGTGATGGAAGGGGATGGGGAGACCTGCGCGGAGACGTTCCAGACGACGGTCGAAGGACTCCGTCTGACACTGACCAGCTCCCAGCCGAGGTGGATGGCGTCGATGAACCGCCAGGATCCCGGATTCAGCCTGGCCGAGCGGATCATGCTGATGGAAGGAGGAACGTTCACCCTGGTGGACAACCGTGTCCAGATGGTGTTCCCCTGGCCGAATCTGCAGAATTCGGAGACCGTCGGGCGCAAGGACGCCCGGATCTGCTTCGTCGGGGAAGACCCCGCAGCGGTTCCCGCCCTGTTTACTTCTTCGCCGTTCCTGGATGCCAAGATGGTGATCAAAGATCTGAAAATGCTGGACGGCTACGGCGCCGTGGCGCTGGACGCCCAGAGTGGTTCGTTCACCATGCAGATGCTCGTCCATGCGATGGAGACGGATGAGGCCGCCCGAAAGATGCCGATCCTCTGCCTGAACTGCCCGCAGGGCTACGATACGCTTGTCGAGGCGCTGAAGTCCCGCTTCCGCAGTGTCCTGGGTGGGGCGATCTTCGTCGATGGACCGGTCATTCCTCCGGGGTTGGAGAAACTGGGGATTCCCTCCGATTTCCTGATGCTTCCTTCATTGGATGCTTTCGCCACCTATGCCAAGGAACGGGCTCCGGCGTTGTTCCTGACCACCAATGTGGACGCCAGCAGGCTCTCTTCCATCCGAAGCGTCTCCCAGACCCCGATTTTGGTGATCTCGGAGAAATTCGACAAGGACGCGGTGGAGAAGCTTGCCGCCATCCCCAACCTGGTGATCGCCAACACCTGCGTCTGCGACGTCGGCTCGTTCATCACCCGGATCATCTCGATCATCGGAGGGGAGGCGATCCTGCCTCCGCTCACCGGGGTGCTGGTCAAACGGGCCATCGCCTATCTGGACAAGAATGCCACCAGCCAGATCTCACGCTGGCAGCTTGCCGAGGCGATCAACGTCAGTGAGGATTACCTGACCAGGATCTTCCGCAAGGAGCTGGGGATCTCGCCGTGGGATTATCTGAACCGGTATCGGATCTTCCTGGCGACCAAACTGCTCCGGCAGACATCGCTTACCATCAACGAGGTGGCCAGCGAGAGCGGATTCCAGGATCAGGCTTATTTCTGCAGAGTGTTCAAGAAGACGATGGGAGTCAATCCGGGGAAAATCAGGCGGGGGAAAGGCAGTTCAGAAAGTCGGTAAAGTACAATTGTCTCTCTGCATTTTTACGCGAAACGGCTCCTATACTGAAAAGGCAAGGGAGACTGGTATGGGCAAACGGAAAGACAATGCCGCGCAGTTGGATTCGATGGCAGCCTCGCTGAACAGTGAGGAACGAGCGGCATACCTCGCGTATAAAAAGCATCATCTGACGCGGGAGATCAAGCGGCATCGAAGCATCTATGCGATCATGCTGATTCCGCTGGCCTATTACATCCTGTTCAAGTACGTGCCGATCTGGAACGGCCAGATCGCGTTCCGTGATTACATGGCCCTGGATGGCGTGCTGGGGTCCAAATGGGTTGGATTGGCCAACTTCAAGGATTTCATCCATTCGTTCTACTTTGGTGAGTTGATCCGCAACACGATGATGTACAGCGTGGGAAAACTGGTGTTCAGCCTGCCGTTGTCCATCATCCTTGCCATCGCGCTGTATGAGTGTGTCCATCCCAAATTGGGGAAAGTGGTGCAGACGCTGGCCTACCTGCCGCACTTCCTCTCCTGGGTCATCATGTACGGCATTCTGCTCTCCCTGCTCGCTCCGGGAGACGGCGTGGTCAACGATTTGATCAAAATGGCCGGGGGGAAGCCGATCGACTTTCTGACCAGCACCAAGGCGTTCCCTTGGATCGTCATCTTATCCGACGCGTGGAAGGAGATGGGCTGGTCGGCCATCATCTTCATCGCCGCGTTGATGGGCATCGATCCGTCGCTGTTTGAGGCGGCGATGGTGGAAGGAGCCAACAGCTGGCAACGTGTGCATTACATCACCCTTCCATCGATCCGCCCGGTGATCGTCGTCGTATTGCTTCTCCGGCTTGGCACCATTTTGGATGCCGGTTTCAACCAGATCTTCATGTTGTACAGCACGCCGGTCCTCAGCGTCGCAGACATCATCGACACCTGGGTGTACCGCCAAGGCCTGCTGGAGTTCCAGTTTGGCCTCGCCACCGCCGTCGGTCTGTTCAAAGGGGTCATCGGACTTCTTCTGATCGTCGTCAGCAACAAGCTGACCAAGAAACTCAGCGGGTCGTCGCTGTATTGAGAGGTGAGGCATGGATACCAAGCAGAAAAAAGAAAAACGCACCTCTCTGAAACCGAAGCTCAATGCGGTGGCCGTCAAGCCCACCGCCGCCGACCATACGTTCAACATCGTCGTCGACGTGTTCCTCTGGCTTCTTTTGTTCATCATCGCCATCCCGCTTTGGAGCACCATCACGCTGTCGTTCCGTCCGAACGACTACATTGGTTCCAACCTGCAGGGGATGTTCCTTCCCTTCTGGAAGTGGTCCTCGGCGGCATACAAGGCGCTTCTGGGCAACCGGGGCTTCCTGCTTGCCTTCTGGAACAGCATCAAGATTCTGATCTTCGGTGTGGCGACGGCATTGCTGCTTACCATTCCGCTTGCCTACAGTCTTTCCATTCCGACGCTTCCTGGACGGAAGTTCTTCAACTGGTTGATCATCATCCCGTACGTATTCAACGTCGGCATGATCCCGACCTACCTGTTGGTCACCGGCATCGGACTGCAGGACCACCTCTCGTCCGTCTACCTGCCGGTCGCCGTCTCGACGTACAACTGCTTGATCATGCGCTCGTTCTTCGAGGGGATTCCCAATGAGTTGAAGGAATCGGCCCGGATCGATGGCGCCTCGGAGCTCCAGGTGATGATCCGCATCATCCTGCCGCTGTCCAAGGCCATCATCCTGACCGTCGGCCTGTTCTACGGCGTCTCGTTCTGGAACGACTTCTTCCGCGCCATGCTGTATCTGAACAACAACGACCTGCAGCCGCTTCCCATTCTGCTCAGGAACATCTTGATCGGCAGCGGCATGAACGAATACGTGGAGGTCAGCGCCTTCGGCGAGGCCCCGATCTCCGCCATCAAGGCGGCGTCGGTGTTCATGAGCGCCATCCCGATGGTTCTCGCCTATCCGTTCATCCAGAAGTATTTCACCAAGGGCACGTTGCTTGGCTCCGTCAAGGGCTGAGCATGATGATATCGAATTGAGGTAATCAGAAAGAGGAGGATTACATGAAGAAAACATTGTTGGTTCTGTTGATCCTGACCTGCTTGGTCGGCGCGCTGTTTGCGCAGGCGACCAGTGAGCAGGCCGCCCCGGCAGCTCCTGCCAAGGAAGAGCCGGTGACGATTGATCTGTGGTATGGCGCGGCGATCACCGAAGCGGGACCCCCACCTGATGATTGGGTAGGCTATCAGATCATCAAGGACAAGCTGAACATCAATCTGAAGCTGACGGCGCTTCCCTCTGCGGAAAACGACCAGGATGTGAAGATTCAGGCTGCCGGCGCGGCGAACAACCTGCCGGATCTGTTCATGGTGCGCCGTGACACGTTGATGCGTCTGGTCAAGCAGGGCTTGGTCGCCCCGGTGGATGACATGTATGCCAAGATGCCGGTCCGCACCGCAAAGCACTACGATGCCTCCAGCATCCAGAACACCACCGTCAACGGCCATTCCTATGGCTTTGCCGACCCGGGCTCCATCGCCAAGAACGAAGGTCTTTTGATCCGCAAGGACTGGCTGGACAAGCTTGGTCTGGCTGTTCCCAAGACGCTGGATGACCTGTACAACGTCATGGTTGCGTTCACCAAGAACGACCCTGACGGGAACGGAAAGAACGACACCTACGGCTATGGCGCCTTCCAGGAGATCAACAACTACGAAGAGTGGCCTGGCCGTCGTCTTGAGCCGATCCTTGGCGCCTTCGGCGTGGAAGGAACCTGGGACATGACCAAAGCCAACGCTGGCCTGAACATCCTCAAGCCGGAGTTCTACGACGCCATGGTCTTCATCAAGAAGATCCAGGACGCTGGTGTGATCGATCCCAACTGGCTGGCCTACAAGAAGGATGACTTCCGCGCTGCGTGGAAGCAGGGCCGGTTCGGCATCATGCGGGAACAGAACGCCGCGTACGCCGCGACTTCCAACTACGCACCGTTTGACAAGAACTTCCCCAACGGCGAATGGATCGTCATTGATCCGCCGGTAGGGCCTACGGGCAAGGCTTCCATCGGTCCGTACACAGTGAACTACCGCATCTACGCGGTCAGCGCCAAGGCGGCGAAAGCCGGCAAGTTGGACAAGATCGCCCAGTTGCTGGAGTGGATGGCTTCCGATGAGGGCTACTATCTGCTCGGATGGGGTGTCGAAGGCGTGAACTACACCAAAGACGCCAATGGTATTCCTGTCGCTGACGGAGTGGACAAAGATCTGGCGTTCTCCGGTCCGAAAGGCCAGACGGTCACCCAGTTGCGCAACATGGTGTTCTACAATGGTGACATCGAGCTTGGCAGCCGGTACCCGACCTACCAGACGGCGACCAGCGGCAAGACGATGAGCGCGTTGACGGTATTGCGTGACATGCAGAGCCGCAAGTGGACGCCGGCCATCGGTTCCGACATGCTGCCCATTCCCAACGCAGACCTGAAGCGCTTCTACGAACAGGGGCTCGCTGAGTTCATCACCGGCAAGCGCGAGCTTACCAAGGCGAACTGGGATGCGTGGATCGCTGAGTTCAAGAAGCAGGGCGGCCAGGCGTGGAATGACGCCGGTGTGCAGTACGCCCAGGACAACGATCTGTTGGTGTGATAATCTATCTATCCGGCCATCCGTAATGATGGCCGGATCCTTTTTTCAGGAAGAAATCAATGCACGAACCGCTTTCCCTCCAGATGGCCCGCCACGTCCAGGAAATCTATCGTCCTGGCATGATGAAGTGGCATTACGAACATGGATTGGTCATTATGGCCAGCCTTGCGGCAGACCCTGCTCTGTTTTCATGGGCGTACCAGCTGTATGACCCGATGATCGCCCAGGATGGCACGATCGCCACGTATCGGGAAGGTGAGTTCAATTTGGATCAGATCAATGCCGGGCGGAACCTGTTCACGTTCTACGAGAAAACGGGAGAACAACGGTTCATCGCCGCCTCGCGCATCCTGCGTGACCAGCTTGCCCACCAGCCCCGGACAAAGAGCGGTGTGTTCTGGCACAAGGAAATTTATCCGTGGCAGATCTGGCTGGACGGCCAGTACATGGAAGGTCCGTTCTACGCCCAGTACAGCCAATTCACCAATGATACCCAGGGAATGGATGATGTTGTCACCCAGTTGGTCACCACGTTCCATACGCTCCGCGACCCCAAGACGGGATTGTTGTATCATGCCTACGACGAATCCCGCGGGATGCGCTGGTCCGACCCGAAGACCGGCCTTTCCCCCCATTTCTGGGGACGCGCCATGGGATGGTATGGGATGGCCGTCCTGGATGTGCTGGATTACCTTCCCAAGGATCATCCGGGACGAAGCGCCCTGGGGGATATCATCCGTTCCTACATCAGTGCCATCCGGAAGGTGCAGGATCCAGAGAGCGGAATGTGGTACCAGGTGCTGGACCAAGGGAAGAGGGAAGGCAACTATCTGGAGACCAGCGCCACCAGCATGTTCGTCACCATTCTGCTTAAAGCCCGGAGACTGGGCATCACCACCGACCCCACCGACAAGGATGCCGCGCTGAAAGCCTTCAACGGCATGAAACAGCGCTACCTGGCAAACGACCTGCGCCTGGGGGGCATCTGCTCCGTGGCAGGACTCGGCGGCAACCCATGCCGTGACGGCTCCTTCTCCTACTACATCAGCGAACCCATCGCCACCGATGACTTCAAAGGCGTCGGCCCCTTCATCCTTGCCTGCCTGGAAGTGGAGAGGGCGTAGGGGTGTTTTTTCCCATTCTCTCCATAAAGATCAAGTTTTCATTGGAATTATTCAGAGACCTTTCATAAATCCTCTTTTTTTGTTTCTTCTCAGGAAAAAGAAGCATATACTTTCCGGGTTATTCGCTGTTTATGGTGGGTAAGATTCAATTGGGTATTCATGAATAGAGGGTAATTTGCTATGTTTAAAGCAAGGAGCAAAGCAGATGATCGACCCGCATATTCAGAAACTTTTCAGCCTCGGATTGGGCCTTGAGGAACCTTGGCGCATCACATCACTGGAGATGGTTCCGTCCGATAAGCAGCCAACGCTGTTGGAACTCCACATACGGATCGATTTCAAGGAAGGGTCGAGTTTCCAGTATCCAGGATTCGACCAGAGCTGCAAGGTCCACGATACCCGAGAAAGAACCTGGAGGCATCTCAATTTCTTCCAGTACCGTTGCTACATCACCGCAAAAGTCCCCAGAATCATCACGCCCGACGGCAAGGTGAGGACCGTTTCGGTGCCCTGGGCAAGAAGCGGCAGCGGCTTCACCTTGATGATGGAGGGGGTGATACTCACCCTGGTGAAGCACATGCCGGTCAGGACGGTTGCCCGGGAGATCGGGGAGCACGACACCAAGCTGTGGCGCCTGATCGACTACCATGTGGAGGAGGCCCTCAAGGACCAGGACTTCTCGGATGTCAGTGCGATAGGGGTGGATGAGTACAGCCACAAGGGCCACAACTACATAACGGTCTTTCTTTCCCATCCCGATGTCGCCACCGATGAGGCCGGAAGGTGCAGGCAGGCGGGGAAAGCGAGGGTACTCTTTGTGACGGAAGGAAAAGACAAGGATGCCGTGAAACGTTTTCTTGAGCGTTTCAAGGAGAAGGACGGAAAACCCGGGCAGGTGAAGGTTGCCACCAGCGACATGATCCACGGCTACCGCAGCGCCCTGGGGGAGAGCTTTCCCGAGGCCGTCGTCACCGTGGACAAGTTCCATGTGGTCAAGAATTGTTCGGATGCGGTGGACAATACCAGGAAACGGGAAATGCGCAGCAAGAACGCCGCAAAGACAAAGGACCTGAAAAAGACGCGGTACATCTGGCTGAAGAACCCCGACAACCTCACCGACAGGCAGCGGGAGCGGCTCGGCCAACTGCTCCAGGTCGAATATCTGGATACGGTCCAGGCCTACAGCTGCCGTCTTGAGCTGCAGGATTTCTATGAGACCCACAAGGCCTATGACGAGGACATGGTGTCTGACTTTGAGCGGCTGGCCATCAGATTCGCCAACTCGGCGGTCATGGAAATCCGCAAGTTTGCACAGTGCCTGACAAGGAATGCGGTGGAGATTCTTAACTACTTCCAGACCCTGAGGACCAATGCAATCCTGGAGGGGTTCAACTCGAAGATAAGCATCATCAAGAGCCGTGCGAGAGGCTTCAGGAACATGAGGAACTTCATGAACATGATCTACTTCGTCTGTGGAGAATTGTCTCTCCCCCTGCAGCCAATCATGTAGAGCTACCCACTATAAACAGCGAAAGGCCTGTAAAATCTGCTGTTTCACTTATGCCTAATGCAATTTATGAGTTGCCCTATGATGGAGCAAAAGAGATGTTGTTGGTTGATAATGTTGATAACAAAGATTTCCTGACAAGATTGTTTGTCGCTATGTATGATGAACTTCCTGCACAAAAAAGAAGAAGTCATAAAATCGGAAGTTGTGGAGGTAATTATCAATGAGAAATATTTACGATAATAGTGAATTTTTTGCCGCATATGCGGAAATGGGAAGAAGCAAAGATGGTCTGAAAGCTGCTGGAGAGTGGCATCAGTTGCAACCGTTATTCCCTAAATTACAGGGAAAAAAAGTTTTGGATTTAGGATGTGGTTACGGTTGGCATTGCAAATATGCCGCACAAATGGGAGCTACTGAAATTCTTGGTATTGATAGTAGTCAAAAAATGATTGCAAAAGCAGTAGCTGATAACTCTGATGACAAAATCAAGTATAAAGTTTGCGGTGTTGAAGAATACATTTATCCTGAAAATACTTATGACCTAGTTGTTTCTAACCTGGTACTGCACTATATCGAAAATTTAGCTAATGTTTATCAAAAGGTGTATTGCACATTAAAAGTAGGTGGGTATTTCCTATTCAATATTGAACATCCGACTTTCACCGCAGGTGTTAATGAGGATTGGATTTATGATGAAAATGGGAAACCTGATATGATGTGACCGTTGTCAAGCAGAATCTTTGTTTTCTTTTTCCTCCAGTTTTATCGCTACATGAAAAGGATTGATAGACAGCAAATCAGTTGTTCGGCACTTGACCATTCTGATATACGTGGATTGGTTACCACAGGCCAATGGTCCGCCTACAGCCCTTTCTGTCTAATAACGTGAATCACCACAGGGGTGTCAACATAGGTTTCTCGAAGATGGCAGGATCGTTGCCCGATTTGCCTGTCTATCAATCCCTCTCATCCCACGGTTCCTTCTTTTCCCTGGTGTTCAGTCAAATCTGTTGTTCATCATGCCCCAGATGAAGCAGGATAGTTCCCTTGCCACGGCAACCGTCGCCTTGTTCTTGATTACGCCGCGGTTGGTGAGGTTGTTGTACACCCGGTGCAGCCTCCGGTTCGCCTTGTCCGCATAGGCGATGACATCCGCCTCGTTCCCTTCCTGCCTTGCTTTCAGCCTCTTTGACTTCTGTCCATACAGGCTGCTTCGTAGTGTTGAGTTCGCCCCTTCTATGAGCAGCAACCTCAATCGGGTGTTTCCGGCTTTTGTGATACCTCCCCGTTTTTCCCGCTGTCCGCTTGAGTCCTCCCTAGGCACCAAGCCCAGATAGGCGGAGAACTGCTGGGCGTTGGCGAACCGGGAGAAATCCCCGATCTCTGAGACCAGCGACAACGCCGTATGGGTCTCGATGCCCCGGAAGCAGCGAAGTTTTGCCACCTTATCCCGATACGCCTCAAGTTGGGAGAGCTGCTCTATCCTCTGGTTGTACCGGTCGACCTTCTCCTGCTGGTCATATACCTCCTGCAGGTACTCATTGAAGGTCTCCTGGTCCACCGGGTCGGTAAACTGCTGCCGTTTCAGCCAAGTGTAGTGAATCTGGGTCCAGTAATTCTTTCCTTCCGAAAAATCCCTGCCACAACGCAAGAGAAACGAGAGCAAATTCTGCTTCGATTTCTTCAGGGCCTGCAGACGGGTGTTGCGAAGCCTGGTGTAGTTCTTGACCGCCTCATCCTCGGATGTGGGAACGTGTACCGCACTGTAGGTGCCGAACGCAAGGTGCTTCGACAGCTCCATCGCATCAAGCCGATCATTCTTCACATGATTCCCGGATGCCTTCGGCAGCGTTGTGGGCGCCATGATCACGCATCCGATGCCCGCTTTTTCCAGGTCGCGGTACAGGCCGTAGCCTGTCGGACCCGCCTCATAGCCGCACAGGACCTCAACGTTCGGTTGCGATTCCTGTAGTTTCCTAACATATTTAATGACCAGATTGCTGTTGCTTGCTATCCTGGTCTGGCCGAAGGCCTGCTTCGTTGCAAACGAATAGGAGCAGAGTGAGTAGGAATCCTTGTGGACATCGATGCCAATGTTGATTACAGTATTCATGTGGTGACCTCCATTTGCATGCGGTAGCCGCATACGGTTTAGTTGATATTCCCAGTATGCAAGGTGAATCCACGATTTGCAAACTGGGAGGTCACTTCATATTGTCTAAATATTGGCCAATCGACAATTACTATTACACAGGCGAAAGAGAAACCAATTTTCTTGGTCAACGAGTAATTAAACAGCACCACACATTAACGCAGATATTGAATCCACTTATAAAATGTGGTTTTCAAATTGAGGCTATTGAGGAAGCAATGCCTCCGGCAGATATGATGGGTATGCCGGGAATGTGTAATGAAATGCGTAGACCTATGATGTTGTTGGTTAAGGTTAAAAAGGTTTAATAAACAACTTCCAGTTTGTCTGAAACTAAACTGTAACTTTTAGTTTTTAGGGCTCCCGAAAAGGGAGCCTGAAAATTCATAATTTCTTATCAGGGAACCATCTTCGTACTTGTTGTCGGGGAGGTGTCATGCTATAATGGGTATACCTAAATAGGAAGACCTTAGATGACACAGAAACCGCAGTTCATCCAGTCCTTCGAAAGGCCCGCCGGCACCGAGATCAAGCTCATCAACGGCCACTACTACCTTTATGAGCGCAAGAGCGTCTACGACCCACTGACAAAGCGCAAGAAGAAGAAATCAGGTGCTCTTCTGGGCACCATCACCGAGGAGGGGTTCATCCCCAAGAAGGAGAAGGTCGCCCAGCAGGAATTGAGGGAGATCCAGTGCGTGGAGTACGGGGCCTGCAGCTACCTGTACCAAGCCAACGGGGCCATGACGGAGAGCCTGAAGCGGTTCTTCCCCGACACCTGGAAGACGATTTTCACCCTTGCTGCGCTCAAGTGCATCGGCGAGACATCGCTGAAGCGGGTGCAGGCCTGCTACGAAACCAGCTATCTTTCCGTATTGTTCCCACGCCTCGGGCTGTCTGCCCCCTCGCTCACCCGTGAGCTGAGGGAGCTGGGCAAAAACCGCGACGGGATATGCTCCTACATGAGGAACGGCCTTTCCGACTACAGCGGCTTCATCCTCATCGACGGGCACCGGATCATCAGCGAGTCGAGGAACCTGCCCCTCGCGCAGCTGGGCTACGACAGCAGGATGCGCTACGAGCCGCAGGTCAACCTGCTCTACCTGTTCGGCAGGAAGGACGGGATGAGGCTGCCGCTGTACTACAAGCAGTTCGCAGGCAGCGTCCCCGACTGCCTGGCGCTGCCCGACATCGGGGCGGAAGCGGGAATCCGGGGATCGGGCATCACCGTGATAGCGGACAAGGGCTTTGGATCCGACGACGACTTCGCCGCGATCACAGGATCGGGGATGCATTACATCATCCCTCTGAAGAGGAACACCGCCGAGGCGCAGATCCCGGCGAATGCCTCGTTGTACGCCAATGCGTTCAATTTCCGCCAGCGCAGCGTGTTCTGGACCTCCAGCACCAAGGAGGGGTGCAAGGTCGTTGTCTACTACGACATGCTGCTTGCCATGTATGAGACGAGCGACCTCATCTGCCGTCTCGAAAAGAAGAACAATGCCGCAGCGGCAGCCCTGGAAAAGGAGGAGGCACGGCGCAGAAAGGGCAAGAGCAAGCTCACCGACGAGCAGATTGCCGCGATGCAGAGCATCGACGTCACCCGCAATGTGCAGCAGCGCAGCGAGATCGGCACCCTCATACTCAAGACCGACCGCCTGGACCTCGACGAGTCCCAGATCTACGCCTTGTACAAGACAAGACAGGAAATCGAGCAGAACTTCAAGTGCTACGACGACACCCTGGACCTGGACGCCAGCTTCATGCAGGACCAGGATGCCTTCGAGGGGTGGCTGTTCGTCAACCATCTGGCCCTTCAGATGCTGTACGGCATCCTTGACTATATTGCCCAGGCGAACCTGACTGGCAGGTATTCCTTCAAGGATGTCGTCAGGACCCTGGAAGGCATCCGGGCGAACAAGATCAACGGACAGTGGCGATTGTCGCAGTTCACCAAGAATACCAGGAAGCTGTGCACCGACCTGGACATCAAGATTGACAGTCCCCTAGTCAGTTAGGGATACCTAAACTTTGAAAGTTACAGATTAGAAGAATTTTCATGGAAAAAATGATGGATTGCGGGTGATTTTCTTTGCTTTGTTCTTGGTTTTTTAAGACTACACGATGTTTGTTTTGTCTTTCACTGCTCCTCTTCCTCAGTTTCTGGTATGATGGGATGAGACGGAGGATGGTATGGAACGGTTGATGGAGAAGCTGGAGGAGACGAAGAAGTTCATCGTCTCACGGATCGGGAATGAGCCGGTGGAGATCGGCATCGTGCTGGGCAGCGGTTTGGGTGGTCTTGGCGATGAGATCGCTGATGCGGTGATCATCCCGTACAAGGATATCCCCAATTTCCCCGTTTCCACGGCACCAGGACACAAGAGCCGCCTGATCATCGGGAAGCTGGAAGGCAAACGGGTCCTCTGCATGCAGGGACGGTTCCACTACTACGAAGGGTACGGGATGGACCAGATCGTCTATCCCATCCAGACAATGTACATGCTTGGCATACGGAACCTGCTCTTGACCAATGCGGCGGGATGCGTCAACACGGCATGGAAACCGGGCAATCTGATGCTGATCACTGACCACATCAAGCTGATCCCGGAAAGCCCGATGCGCGGCCCCAACTGTGATGAGCTGGGACAGCGGTTCTTCGATATGGGCAATACGTACGACAAAGCCCTCCGGGCCTATGCAAAACAGTGTGCGGATCAGTTGGGTGTTGATCTCAAGGAAGGTATTTACCAGCTGTTCACCGGACCGCAGTATGAGACTCCGGCGGAAGTCCGCTTCGCCCGGATGTGCGGTGCCGACGCGGTGGGCATGTCCACCGTCCCGGAAGCCATCGCGGCAAGCCATATGCGGATGCGGACAATGGGTATCTCCTGCCTTACCAACATGGCGGCGGGAATCCTCGACCAGCCATTGACAACGGAAGAAGTGCTGGAAACGGGGGAGAAGGTCAAGCACACCTTCACCGCGCTGGTGAGGAGCATCGTCAAGGGGTGGCCGCGGTGAAAGCGGAAGCGTTGATCCACTCCTTGGGCTTGGTTCCGCTGGAAGGGGAAGGCGGATACTACCGGAAGATCTACACGCTCCGTAGCGGCGCGGAAATCCTGGGAGGCACCATCTACTACCTGGTGGACAAGGACAGTTTCTCCCATCTCCATTGGCTCCCTACCGATGAAGTATGGTACTTCCTGGAAGGCTCTCCGCTTCGGCAACTGGTGCTGTTCCCCGACGGCCGGCACACGTACACGCTGTTGGGGCTCGCCTCGGATGGACGAAAGCCGGTGACCATCGTGCCCGGTGGCTGCTGGCAGGGAACGAAGCTTGAGGAGTCTGATGGATACGCCCTGTGCGCCACGACAATGGTCCCGCCGTATGACGCCACCCGGTATCGTCAGGGGACCCGGGATCTCCTGATCTCCTATCCCGACTGTCCCGGAATCGAGGAATATCTGTGATGCGGAACGTCGTCATCACCGGAGCGGACAGCACCCTGGGTCTGGCAACCACCCGGCTGTTTCTCTCCCATGGATATCATGTGTACGGGTGCTACGCCCATGAAGGAGCCCGTGCTGCGACGCTGCGGAGTGTTTCCGGGGTGACGCCATTGTGTGTTGATGTCACTTCAGAGGATGGTCTGGAAGCGCTCTCCGCGGTTGGTTCGGTGGATGTCCTGGTCAACAACAGCGGGGTCTTTGAGAGTTACACGGAGAAAGAGATTCCCCTTTCCGCATGGGACAAGGTGTTTGACGTGAACATCCGGGGGTTGCACCGGGTGGTGCAGCGCCTCCTTCCCGTCTTTGCTCCGTCTGGCGCCATCGTCAACATCGCGTCCATCAACGCGTTGCATCCCGGGTTCGGGAAAACGGTCAGTTATGACGCCTCCAAAGGCGCGGTTGTCGCCTATACGCAAAGTTTGGCGGCGGAAATCGCCCCCATCCGGGTCAATGCCGTTGCCCCTGGCCTGCTGGATGCGCCATACTTGCATGCAGAAGGGAACACCGTCAGGGAACAGTTCGAGTCCCGGGCGTTGCTGGGCAGGATGGTCAAACCGGAGGAAGTGGCCCAGACGGTGCTGTTCGAAGCGGAGAACACGGCGATGACCGGTCAGGTGATCGTCGTCGATTGCGGATACCTGATGGGGTGAGCGTATGAAGATCCTGTGCATCAGTGACGAAACGGATCCGTTGATCTACTCAAAGAACATCGCCAAACGGTACGGCGACGTCGATCTGGTCATCAGCGCGGGGGATCTCCCGCTGAAGTACTATGAGTTCATCATCTCCACGTTGAACAAAGACCTGTATTTCGTCTTCGGCAACCACAACCTGGAGGCGATGGGCCAGTTCACCAAGGAAGGGCAGGTGACGGGACTGAGTTACGACAACGGTCCGCAACGGGTGCAGGTGATGCCGGACTACGGCGGAACCTACCTTGATGGGCGGGTCATCTACGACAAGCGCCACAATCTGATCATTGCGGGACTGGGGGGAAGCATCCGGTACAACAAAGGGAAGAACCAGTTCACCGAACGGGAGATGCGCTCGCGCATCATGAAGATGGCTCCCCACCTGCTGTGGAACAAACTGGTCCATGGACGCTATCTGGATATCCTGGTGACCCACGCGCCCCCGCTGGGCATCAACGATGACATTGACCGTTGCCATACCGGATTCGCCGCGTTTTTGCTGTTCATGCGCAGGTACAAGCCGAAGTACCTCCTGCACGGCCACGTCCATCTGCTTGATTTGAATCACGAACGTGTGGTGCAATACGGACAAACCAAGGTCATCAACATCTATCAAAACTTCGTGTTGGATGACCCGGAATTGGGAAAAAGGAAATGATTACAGAAGCTTTCAACCAAGCCAACGATGATTTCGAGCGCGCCAAGCGCAGGGGAAGGATGCAGGCGTTGATGTCCGGCCTTTCCTGGAAGAACACCGACTTGCTCTCCTTGTACGACGTCACCAAGTTGATCAAACCCAAAGGGGAGACGTATCGCGGCATGCAGACCATTCCGGTGAAGAACATCATCGGCTCGGAAGGCCGATACCATGATTTTTCCCTGGCGTTTTATCCCAAGAAGGAGATGCTTCGCGCCCGTTGGCGCAGCATCGACGAAGCGCAGAAGGAGAATGTCATCCTCCCTCCGATCTCCGTGTACAAGCTGGGGGATTATTACTTCGTCCGGGACGGGAATCATCGCGTTTCCGTGGCGAAGACCCAGGGGGTGGAGTTCATCGACGCCGAGGTGGTCGAGCTGGACAGCGAGATCAAGCTGGAACCAGGCATGACGATGAAGGAACTGAACCAGCGGGTCTGCGAGTACGAGCGCCAGCGGTTCATCGAGCAGTACCATCCCGAGGCGTACCTGCCGATGGATGAGATCAAATCAAACACCGCCGGTTTCTATCCGGAGATGATCAACCATATTCTGGTCCACAAGTACTACATCAACCAAGGGATCAAGGAGGAGATCAGCTTCGCCGACGCGGCGAAGAGCTGGTACGCCAACGTCTACAAGCCGATCGTCGAAGAAATCCGCCGCGACCACCTGCTTTCCTCGTTCCCTGGCATGACCGAAGCGGACATGTACATGTGGATCGTCCGGCACTGGGACAATATGAAACATGAAAAAGGCAATGACGTGACCATTGCCGCCGCGGCGGCCGATTACAAGAAGCGATACAGCAAGAGCCCACTGGTCTCCTTCCTGTTACGGATCAAGCGATTTTTCTCCAAGGAGTGATCGTTATTCCTGGATGTAGGCGGCCAAGTCGTCGGCATAGACGGACATGACGTTGCCCAACTGTTCGCTGGGGCGGATCATGTTCTCTTTGCCGGCCAGATGTACGATGCCGGCGGCCGGCTGGTTCTGGTCGTCGATCTCCGCATGGACGCCGAACGGGATGTGGAGCAACCCTTGGCACTGCGCCCAGTGGATCATGTCATCCAGCGCATGGGAGCCCTCGTTGGTCGAATGGGGGCAGCTGGTGAAGCAGGCGAAGAACTTGCCGTTCAGCTCCCTGCTCTCCGAAAGCGGGAAGGTTTCGTCCAGGAATGCCTTCATCTCCGCCGTCACGTTCCCGAAGCGGGTCGGGGAGCCAAGGATGATCATGTCGCTCTTCAGAAGGAGCTCGATGGTCGCCACCGGCAATGCGAGAATATCTTCGTAGAATTCGTTGGTGGTATCCTGTTTTTCCGCCCAGATGTGGAGATCCGGGTCCTCGACGCGGTACAACCGGGCGTCGACGTTGCGCTCACGCATCAGGTCCCTGAGGTAGGAACCGAGAATGTAACAATTTCCGGTAACGCTGTGGATGATGATGGAACATCGCTTCATGGCATCCCTCCCGAAGGATTCGTTTCTTTCAGTATACTCTTGAAATGGGGGAAAGGCAAAACCAAAAACGGTTCAGCACCAGGCGTTGTACAGCCCGTCGTGCCGGTCCACGTACACCTTGGTGCCGTACAGATCGGAAAGCCGTTCTGCGGTGAGCATCTCCGTTTTGGAACCATCGGCGACGATGCGGCCGTGGCGCATCAACACCACCCGGTCGATCTCCGGGATGATCTCGGACAGTTCATGGGTGACGAGGATCAACGTCCGGCCTTCCTGGGCGAACGTGCGGATGATCTCCCGATAGTGGGCGCGGGCGGGAAAATCCAGGGCGCCGGCCGCTTCGTCCAGCAGCAGAACGGAGGGATCATGGACGCAGGCGCGGGCCAACAGGACCCGGCGCGCCTCTCCGCTGGAAAGACGGTTCATCTGCTTGTCCTTCAGTTCCAGACTGCCGGTTCTCCGCATCGCTTCCAGCGCTTTTTGTTGCTCTTCTTCGGTGACATGATGGTGAAAATCCAGCCCTATGGAGCTGAAGAACCCGGAGACGACGATATCGAACGCGCTGTCGGTGGAGTTGCACATCCACTGCAACGCCTGGGAGACGATGCCAAGGCGCTTGCGCAGTTCACTGACCTGCCAGTGGTCGTTTCCAAACAGGATCCGTTTTCCCAGGGGATTGTACAGCGGGTGGATCTCTTCGCTGATCACCTGGACCAGCGTGCTTTTTCCGGCTCCGTTCGGCCCGATGACGGCGACCCGTTCCCCTTCGTGAACGGAAAAAGAGACGTCATCAAGGATAGGTACGCCCTCGCGGCGTACCGTCGCGTGCTCGATGCGGATGACCTCACTCACGCCAGCGCTTCCGCCTCGTCAGGGAATTTCGCCAGGACTTTGTTCTGGATGGTGCTGATCGTGACCAAGGTGAGAGCGACGGCCAGATCGGTCTGCCCGTTTTCCAACGCTTCCAGCAGATAGATGCAGTTCTTCGTCTGCTTCTCAATCTCCGCAGGGGTGAACGAAACCTGTTTGATGGCGTTGATCACCAGCGGCATCATGTTCTCGTAGATGGCCAGGAGGATCTGGTTGTTGTTGGCTTTGACCAACGTAAAGAAGTATTTCCGTTCTTCGGAAAGCGTCTGCAGCGGATTGTCCGAATGTTTTTCCATCCGTGCGACACAATCCCTCAGTTCCGCCGTCACCATCTTCCGGTTCTCGCACCGGGAAAACTCACGGGCGGCGCTGGTGATGACGCTGGTGCACACCTGCATCAGGTTCTTCATCATCTTGCGGTTGAAGGTGTACTGGGTGAGAAGACTGGCGGAGAGGGAACCGACGAACTGGTCAAGGTTGTTGGAACAAACCTGGGCTTTTCTTCCTTGGTTGATCTGGATCAACCCTTTGGCTTCCAGAAGCTTCAGCGCCTCTCGGATGGGACGGGAGGATGTCTGGAACTGGTTGGCCAATTCTTGTTGGGAAGGGAGGAAAGATCCCCGTGGCAGTTTGCCTTCAAGGATCAGCTTTTCCAACGTTTTTGCGATCTTCGCGGTTTTCGTTTCATTTGCCAGTTCCATATGCACCTTCTATTCTGTCATAAGTAATAGGTTTCCAACTGAATGTATCATACCTACATTTCATAAGTTATGCAAGACCTTGAATTTTATCAAGATAAATGATGTCATCAGTGAGAAGTATGAATGAGGAATTTGACACTTCAGAAGAACATTTGACAATCCAGAACGTCAGAAGTCCAGTTTTTCCACCTTGTCCTTGATGTTGGTCAAGTTGACCAGCGTGAGCGCTACGGCAAGATCGGTCTGTCCGTTCTCCTCCGCCTCAACCAGGTAGTTGTATTCGTTGACCTTCTTCTTCTGTTCGGCGAACGTTTCCGCTGTACGGTCGATGACGTTGTACAGCTGGGGCGCCAGGTTCTCGTAGATGGAGTTGAGGATCACATTGTCGTTGGAGCGGATCAACGTGGTGTGGAACTCGAAGTCCAGTTGCTTGAACTGCTTCAGCGCTTCGGGATCCTTGCCGTTCTCCAGCTGGGGAAGAAGCTGCTCCATCTTGGACGCGCAGCGGGCGAGGGAACGGACGACCAGCATGCGGTTCGGCTCCCGGGACAGCTCCCTGGCTGCGGAGACCTCGATGGTGGTGCGCACCTGAAGCAGGTCGCTGATCAACTTCTTGTCCGGGGCCTGTTTGCTGATCATCGACATGGACAGGGACTCGACGAACTGGTCGAGGCTGTTGCTCTTGACGATTGCTTTCTTTCCCTGGCTGACTTGGATCAACCCTTTGGCTTCCAGATTCTTGAACGCTTCCCGCACGGAACGGCTGGAGGCGGAGAACTGCAACGCCAGTTCGTGCTGGCTGGGAAGCGCTTCTCCCGCCTTGTACTTCTTGGCGAGGATCATCTCCTCCAGTTTGTTGGCGATTGCGGTGGATTTTGTCTCTGTGGTCAAAGGTGTGATCATACGTTGCCTCTTTTTGCTTCTACTTCAGGGTAATCCTACCACGGAACCGATGGTTTGTGCAGTCTCCCTGTAGGAGAAAATGTACGAAGTTTTCTGCATTTTTCTGCGGGATTTGCGGTTTACGGCAAAAACATTGGCAGAAGGGGTATTTTCTGGTAAAAAGTTCGGAACAAGTGGAAAGTGTCATAAGATAAAGAATCATAACTTATTTATGGAATGGGAAATAGAAACAATAAAAACAAAACAAATTCGTGTCTTTTGGTAAAATGCCAATTCCATTGACATATGTTTGGGAGTACAGTATATTCGAGACAGCCAGCCGGATTGGCGTTGGTGTGGAGGCGGAACGACGATATGAAGAAAGGGCTTTGCATCATCATGATCCTTCTCGTCGTCTTGGCGTCTCCGCTCTTCGCGGACAAGACGTTCACCACCGACGTGAACATGTCCGTCAGCGGCTATCTGCTCCATGGGTTCCTGGATCCTTCATCTGACACGCTCCGGGATACCACGGCGGTGGACAACGCGCTGGGCAAGGATGGCGTGGATCTGTACTATACCATCCGGACCAACCAACCGGCGGGGATGCTGGTCTATGCGGAGATCACGCCGTTCCAACGGCAGACGGATGAAGCGTCCGGGCAGGTCACCATCGCCATTGCGTCGGTGACCGTCAACGGCAAGGAAATCGCGCCAACCTCCGCTTCGGAAATCGGTGCGGAAGGGCAGAGTTCCGTGGTGACGAACGGGACGTTGGTCACCGCGACGAAAAGCGTCTACCCGTTGATCGACTTCGACAGCGTGTACGGTACCACGGAATACACCTATGTGATCCATATTACCGCCGACCAGCAACAGGTTGCGGAAGCGCCTCCGGGGCAATACCTGTCTTCCGTGACGATGTCCCTTACCTATAAGGATTAAGTATGAGAAAAACGCTCTCTGTATGGATCCTGCTTCTCTGTGGCGCGGCAGTGTTTGCCGCCAAGGTGTCGCTTCCCAGCGCGGTGACGGCGACGTTGTCCGGTGATATCCTGGAAAGTGACATTACCGTCTCCGTATATGATGAGAATGGATCCCTGCAACAGGGGAACGTGGTGGATATCGAGTTTACCTTTCCCCAGACGGACGGTCCCTGGGAAGTGAAGCATACCGTTTCCTTCGGCTATTCCAGCAATCTGGACGAGGCGAAGCAGGGCATGTTGAGTTTTGATCTTTCGCCGCTTCGTAAGGACGCCGACCATGTGGTGGATACCTCCATTACGTTGGCCTCCGCCAATCCTGACGTCCGGATCTCCCATGGAAACACCTTCGTCATCGACTTCAAGAAGGGCAACCAGGAGGATGTGATGGTCGGTTCCCTTACCATCACGGCGAAGAAAGACGCGGACACCCAGCTGGAAGCCGGTGAGTATACCGGTTCCATCACGGTGAACATGTCGACATCAAACTGAAGCGAAGTTTGCGCATTTTGTTGCAACCTACCTCGTTTTTCTCGCGAAAACGCAAAAATACTATTTGACAAATCCAAGAACCATGCGACAATAACATCTGTCGTTGTTTTTTCTTGTATAGACGATTTTGCCAGCGTCTATCGGTAGGAGGTTGCCGCTATCCGTTCCGGGTAGCGGTATTTTTATGTCTCGGCGTGGGCGTCAAGCGAATCCAGGAACTGCTGGCGGAAGACGAATTGGTCCAACGCAACGGCCACCGGCCCAA
The DNA here is from genome assembly GCA_022482495.1 of Sphaerochaeta sp. Classification (NCBI taxonomy): domain Bacteria; kingdom Pseudomonadati; phylum Spirochaetota; class Spirochaetia; order Spirochaetales; family Sphaerochaetaceae; genus Sphaerochaeta; species Sphaerochaeta sp. Next base: position 188,462 of record JAKVPA010000002.1, read on the forward strand.
GAATCCCCGCCCGTTCCCCCAACTTGGAGCATTCCAGGCTGGTGCCGGAGAGCCGGTGGGGCAGAAGGCGCTGGAGTTCCGAGGTGAGGAAGGTGATGGTCGCTTCTCCCAGTCCGGCAAGCCCCCCGCCCAGGATGACGTGGTCCACTCCGGTGGACGCGACGGCATCGACCAGCACGGAGGCAAGCGCCGTGCATGCCGAACGGATGGCGGCGTCAAACCCTTGGGGCGGATCTGAAGCAAGTTGCTTGACCGTCTTTCCTCCGAACGCCTCACTGAGCGCCCATCCGCTGGCGACCGTCTCCAGGCATCCGATCCCTCCGCACCGGCACAGACCCCGGTCCGTTACCTTGATGTGGCCGATCTGCGTCGTGCCGCTGATCACCTCGGCGCCATAGACCACGCTGCTGGTGATGTGCTCCCCCCAATTGACGTACAGGAAGCGGTCGGGGGTGGGGGACGCGAACCAACGCTCGGCGGCCACCATCGCCGCGGTGTTGTTCACCACGATGGCGGGAACCTTCAGGTTGTGGGTGAACGCGTCGGCAAGCGGCATGTTTTTCCAGTTCCAATCGTACTGCTCGGCGAGGGTCCTCCCATCCGGACTGACCACCCCGCCGACGCTGACCGCCACGCCGGCAATTTGGTCGGTCACTCCCTTGGTCATGCGAAGAAGCGACTTCAGCACCTGGACGAGCAGTTCTTCCGGTTTTGGGGAGATGGAGACGGGAAAGCGTTCGAACCGAAGCGTGTTCCCCGTCAGGTCGGATATGGCCATGGAGCAGTTCCTGCTGCCCATGTCCACCGCGACGACCAGCCGTCCCGTCTTGTTCAGCGAGAGCGGGGTGGGCCTGCGACCGGTGGCCGTCTCCGCCTTTTCCTTCTCCACCAGAAGGCCTTCGTCGACCAACGCCTGGACGATTTCGCCACAGGAAGGCTTGTTCAGGCCGAGGGCCTTGGAGATGTCGGTGCGACTGATCAGGTCGTTCGTCCTGACCAGGTTCAGCACACGGAGTCGGTTGATCATCCGGATGGCATGGGGCTGCGAGAAATTCATGGATACCAGCATACCTTGCGGCTTGGGTTTTGTGAACCTCTTTGGAAGTTGTCGTTTCCCCGTTTTGTGAGTATGTTATCGTAACGTAGCAGTGGAGGTTTGTTGAGCTATGGCTGAAAAAAAATTCAAGACCGAGGTGGCGGATCTGCTCCACCTGATCATTCATTCGTTGTATTCCAACAAGGAAATTTTCCTCAGGGAATTGATTTCCAACGCGTCGGACGCGCTGGACAAGCTGAAGTACCTGACATTGACCGATGAGAAACTCAAGTCCCTTTCCTTTGAGCCGAGGATTGATATTTCGTTCACCACCGAAGGACCAGAAGACGCTGACGATCAGCGACAACGGCATCGGCATGAACGAAGAGGATCTGAACGCCAACCTGGGGACCATCGCTTCCTCCGGCACCCGGAAGTTCCTGGCTTCCTTGACCGATGAGCAGAAGAAGGATTCCAACCTGATCGGGCAGTTCGGCGTCGGCTTCTATTCGGCGTTCATGGTCGCCAGCAAAGTCGAGGTGATCTCCCGCAAAGCCGGAGAGGAGGAAGCGTACAAGTGGTCTTCCTCCGGGGAAGGGACATACAATGTGGAGAAGGCTACCAGGGACAGCCAAGGTTCCACCATCATCCTGTACCTGAACGAGGATGGCAGCGAGTACGCCAACCAGTGGGAACTGAAGAACCTGGTGAAGAAGTACAGCGACAACATCGCCTTCCCGATCTTCCTGGCCTATGACGATGTCACCTACGACGACAAGCAGAAGGACGAGAAAGGCAATCCCAAACAGACCAAGCAGCACAAGGTCGAGCAGATCAACAGCTGCACGGCGCTGTGGAAGCGGAACAAGAGCGAGCTGAAGCCGGAGGATTACAACAACTTCTACAAGACGACGTTCCATGAGAGTGACGATCCCCTGTTCTACCTGCACACCAAGGCGGAAGGGACGCTGGAGTACACCACGTTGTTCTACGTACCCGCCAAGGCTCCGTTCGATCTGTACTACGCCGACTACAAGCCCGGCGTGAAGCTGTACGTGAAGCGGGTGTTCATCACCGACGACGACAAAGAGCTGATGCCCACCTACCTCCGCTTCCTCCGGGGGGTCATCGACAGCGAGGATCTGCCGTTGAACGTCTCCCGTGAGATCCTGCAGCAGAACAAGATCATGGCATCGATCCGCAGCGCTTCGGTGAAGAAAGTGCTGGGAGAATTCAAGCGGATCTCCGAACAGGACCCCGCGCTGTACACCAAGTTCATCGAGCAGTACAACCGCCCGTTGAAGGAAGGGCTGTACGGGGATTGGGAGAACCGGGACGACCTGCTGGAGCTGGTGCGGTTCAAGTCTTCCCTGAAGGATGGCTATGTCAGCCTGAAGGAGTACAAGGACCGGATGCCGGCCGACCAGAAGAGCGTCTACTACATCACCGGCGGCAAGGAAGAGACGCTGAAGCACAGCCCGTTGATCGAGGCGTACACCAAGAAAGGCTACGAAGTGCTGGTGATGAGCGAGGAGATCGACGAATTCGTCGTCGGCACCATCGGTACGTACAAGGAGCTTCCGCTGAAGGCGATCAACAAGAGCGGCAGCATGGACGATCTGAAGAGTGACGCCGAGAAGAAGGAAAAGACCGACGCGTCCAAGGATCTGATCGGAACCATCAAGAAGAGCCTGGGAGACCGGGTCAAGGACGTGGTGGTCAGCACCCGTCTGACCGATTCGCCCGCCATCATCGTGGTGGACGAGAACGAGCCGACGGTACAGATGCAGCAGATCCTGAAGAGCATGGGCCAGCCGTACGAGGAAGCCAAGCCGATCCTCGAGGTCAACGTGGATGATCCGATGGTGAAGAAGATCGCCGCGGAGAAGGACCAGAAGGTGGTGGACGATTACTGTTCCGTCCTGCTGGACCAGGCGCTCCTCACCGAAGGGGTGATGCCCAAGGATCCGGTGGGATTCACCAAGAAACTGCATGCACTTTTGTCCAAATAACCGTTTGATTGTACTATCCAAAAGCAGGGGTGATTCGCCCTTGCTTTTTTTATGCTCCGATGGTACGTTTTTCCCCATAAGGAAGGATGGTATGTTGTTGTTTGATGGAGAAACGCCACAACCCTCATTTTTTCAATTGTTGATGGATAATCTGGAAGGATGGGCCACGAAAGGATGGACTGCTTTTTTTGTGACACTCATTGGAGGTGCCGCCGGTGTTGTTGTTGTGCGGTTGCTCATCACATGGCTTTTGTACGTACTGAAGAAGGTGTTTGCCCGGAGCAAAGGTGTGAATGACTTGATGGCGCGGTTCATCTGCCAGATGATCAGCATTCTGGGATGGATTTTTTTGGTCGTCTGGTTCTTCAACCACATGGGCATCAACATGCGTCCTGTTCTTGCCGGTTTAGGAATCACCGGTGTCGTCCTTGGATTGGCGTTCCAGGAGACATTGGGGAATCTCCTTTCCGGGGTGATGATCATCATTAACGCGCCATTCAAGATTGGTGACTACATCGACAGTGGTTCTTTCAGCGGGACGGTCACCGACATGGATCTGATTTGCGTGACGCTTGTCACACCTGACAACCGGGACATCACTATCTCAAACAAGTTGGTCTGGGGAAGCCCGATCGTCAACTACTCCTCCATGGACAAACGTCGTGTCGACATGACGATCTCCATAGCCTACGGTTCGGATATTCCACGGGTCAAGGAGTTGATCCGGCAAAAACTGGCTACCTATCCTGAAGTGCTTCCCAATCCCGCTCCGACGATCGAGGTCGCCGAACTGGGGGATAGCGAGATGAATCTGGTGGTTCGTCCATGGACCAAGCCGGCGGATGTCTGGACGATCAAATGGCGGTTCCAGGGTGAATGGTACGATTATCTGACCAAAGCGGGAATTGACATTCCGTACAATCAGCTTGACGTACACGTCATCAACGACAAGGGCTGATCACTTCTTGTCCAGTCCGACCAGGTATATCTCGAACGAATCTTCCCGGCACGCTTCTGGCTTGAACGGTTTGACTTTGGCAAACCGCTGCCGCATCGTCCGGATGATCTCCACCTGGCCGCCGCCTGGAAGATCTTCAGCACCAGATTGCCGTGCGGTCTGAGCTGCTCTTCAGAGAGCAGCACCACCTGCTCGGCGAGCCATTCGCTGCGGGAGGTATCCACCGAGCGGTTGCCGGTGGTCATCGGCGCCGCGTCGCTGATGATGGCGTCATACGGCCCCAGTTCCACCAGTTTCGCGCGGATCTCTTTGGAGAAGGCATCCCCGACAAACGCCGTGACGATCGGTGGGATGGGGGAGATGGACAGCGGGTTCAGATCGACGCTGACCATGGAGCCTTCCCCTTTCAGGAGTTCCCTGCAGACGTACAGCGTCCAGGATCCCGGGGCCGCCCCCACATCCAGCACCTTGTCTCCCTTTTTGATCAACCGGAAGTTCTTCTGGATCTCCTCCAGTTTGTAGACGCTTCGGGCTGGGTATCCTTCCTTGTGGGCCCGTTGCGTGTAGCTGTCCGCCTTGTCTCTTCTGCTGTTGATGTTCGGCATGGAACGCTCCCTAGTAGACGACCGGTCTGCCGGTACGGGAGGATGCGTAGATGCCGTCGATCACCTTGACCGCTTCCATTCCATCGTAGCCGGTGACCTTCGGCTTCCGCCCTTCCCGGATGGCGTCGGAGAAATCTGCGATCTGCTGGCCGAGGAAGTAGTACGAACCGGGGTGGGCCGCAAACAGCTTGGCATCCTCTTCCTTCCATACGGGAAGCATCGATTCCTCGCCCGGGATCGTCCACAGGTCGTTGAACGGCGCGTCTCCCGAGGACGGGGTGGCGGTCGCCGCCCCTCCGTCGGTCTGCACGCCAATGGCCGCCCCGTTGTCCCCGAACAGGTGGACGGTATTGTACAGTCCGGGATTCTGGGAGTTGGACAGCATCAGGCTGGCCGTGGCGCCGCTTTGGAACTTCACCGTGGCGACGGTGGTGTCCTCCACCTCGATGTACGGGTGGTTGATGTTGGTGCAGCAGCCATACACCTCCTTGACCGGTCCGAGAAACCAGCAGAGCAGGTCGATCTGATGGGCCGACTGGTTGATGGTGATGCCACCACCTTCGGTGGCCCATTTGCCTCTCCATGGGGCGGAGGCGTAGTACTTGGCGTCCCTCCACTCAAGGACCATCACCTGGCCGAGCATCACCTTCCCGATCTTCCCCTGATCGATTGCCGCTCGCATCCGCTGCGTTGAGGGGAACCAGCGCCTCTGGCTGATGACACCGATCTGCAGATGGCGTTTCTCCGCCATCTTCAGCTCTTTCGCGCATTCCGCCGGCGTGATGGCCATGGGCTTCTCACTCAATACGTTGACACCGGCCTCCAGCGCCTCCTGCGACAGCAGGGAATGGGTGGCGTGCGGCGTGGCGATGATCACCGCCTGGAGCTGTTCTTCCGCCACCATCGTCCTGATGTCGTCGTATCCGTGGATTTGCCATTGGGAACAGAATGTCCGCGTGCCTTCGGGATGATGCCCGTAGGCGGCAACCAGTCTGCTGCCGGGAATATGCTGAAGCGCCTCTGCGTGGGATGCCGCGATGGCACCGGTACCGATCAAGCCATATCGTAGTTCGTTCATGGCCCCAGTATACGGAAAACCGGGGTGAAATGGTAGGGTTGTTCCGGTTGAGTGACCATGGTACAGTGACGGCATGCAAACTCCGAAATTGATCTGTACCGACGTGGATGGCACGTTGGTCACCAAGGACTTCATCCTCCCCGAGACGAACCGGTTGTGGATCCAGCGGGTCGTCCGGGAAAAACAGATACCTTTGGCCATCGTCTCCGGCCGCTTCCGGGCGAGCGCCCGGCCGGTGGCGGAACAACTGGGCGTACCGGTTGACCTGTGCTGTTTCAACGGCGCGTACGTCCAATCGGGGGATGAGGTGCTGTACGACAAACCCATCCCCGTTGAGCTGGTGCATCGGATGCTCCCGGTCATCCGCAAGGAACAGATCGTCATCCAGCTGTTCGGGTTGGATGACTGGTACACCGAGGAAAACGATGGCTTTTGGTATGACAAGCAGGTGGTCATGTCCGGGAAGGAAGGAACCATAGGAAACCTGGATGATATTCTGGATCGGTGCGAACGGGAGGGAACGCCGATCTACAAGCTGACGCCCCGCAGCCTGGACACCCAAAAGGTCGGGCGCGTCATCGCGTCCCTCAAGGAGCGGATGGGGGACGACCTGGACGTGTTCCTCTCTTCCCCGTACATCATCGAGACGGCTCCCAAGGGAATGGACAAGGCGAACGTCATCCCGATCCTTGCCACCCATTACGCCATTTCCCCCCAAGAGGTCATGGCCTTCGGGGATTACGACAATGATCTTGGTATGCTGAAGGCTTCCGGTTTTCCCGTGGCGATGGGAAACGCCCGGCCCGCATTGAAGGAGGTGGCCAGGCTGGTCACCGACGATGTCGCTCAAGGCGGCGTGGGGAACGCCATTCACAAGATATTCTTTGGGGAGTGAGCAAAAAAGAGGCGCTGGCAGCTTGTTACATTGTGGGGTGGGGAGAGACGCTGCCAGCGCCAGAAAATCACATTCTAAAGGAGGTTAGATTGAAAAAAACAGAATTCTTTGCTCTACCTCCTATCAAGCAACTTCCGTGCCAACTTAAAAAACAGGGGAAATCCCAGAGAAAACGGCGCGTTTTCTGAAAATCCTCGTTTTCAAGGTGTGCAAAAACGTAACAGTTTGCACGATTTGCACACTGCATGGAGACAAAAGAAAGGCGCCGTCCGACGGGGCGGCACCTTTGCATGAAAAAGGAGGTTGTTGTATGAAAAAACGTTGTATTGTCCTGACACCATCTATCATGCAATCGCCGTGCCAACTTTTTCGCTGAATTTTCACGAATTTGGGGCCGTCAGGTGTGCATCTCTGGCAATCTGTGCACTTTTTTCACAATCGATCAATTCGGTTGACCAATTGTCCGGAATCCCTACCTTGATGGCATGAACTGGAGCCCCCAACGCAGGACCGTCCGGATGCGGACGTTGCCGTATGATTCCTGGAACGTCACCTGGAAACTTGTCCTGGTGAACGTCATCGTGTTTCTGATGACCTCCGTGTCGCCCAATCTGGGCGTGCGGCTTGCCATGGTCCCGTCGTTTATTCTCCAGGGATGGGTTTGGGAATTCTTTACCTACATGTTCGTCCACAGTGGGGTGCAGCACATTTTCTGGAACATGTTCTCCCTGGTGATGTTCGGCATCCCGGTGGAGAACCAGCTGGGAAGCAGCGAGTTCCTGCTGGCATACCTGCTCACCGGAGTGTTCTCCGGGGTGGTGAGCTTTCTCTGTTATCTTGCCGCCGGCGTCAACGTGATGCTGGTCGGAGCCTCCGGCGCGATCTTCGGGGTCATGGTGCTGTTCGCCGTCTTCTATCCCCGCGCCCGGATCTTCATCTTTGGTTTGATCCCCATCAAGGCGCCGTTGATGATCATCATCTACACGGCCATCGAGCTGTACAGCCAGTTGTTCGGCGCCGGTGGAAACGTCGCCCACATCACCCACCTTGCCGGCGCGCTGGGCGCGTTCCTGTACTGTCTGGTCAGGTTACGGATCAATCCGGTGAAAGTGTTCCGGTATTACCTGCACAACGATTACTGAGGCTGGTACTTGGCGCGGAGCTCGGCGTACCGTTTCTTGATGACGTCGTAGATCAACACCAGCTTCTGGTCGTTGTGGATGAACGCGCTCTTCATGGCGTTCAGCGTGAGCTTTTCCAAGTCATCGAAATCCAGGCCGTAGTACCGCACGGCGATTTCCATCTCTTTGGTGATGGTCGTATCGCTCATCAGCGGGTTGTCGGCGCAGAGGAAACAGCGGAAGTTGTTGCGGAAGAAAATAGGGAACGGGTGGGCGGCGTAGCTTTCTGCCGCTCCGGTGCCCACGTTGCTGGTAAGGCACACCTCGATGGGGATCCGCCGGTCAAGAATGAAGTGGGAGAGGGTACCCATCTGGGCGATGCGGCTGCCATCCAGCACCATGTCTTCCGTCAGCCTGGTGCCGTGCCCGATGCGATGGGCGCCACACACCTGGATGGCCTGCCAGATGGATTCCACACCGAACGCCTCTCCGGCGTGGATGGTGATGTTGAAGTTCTGGTTGCGGATGTACTGGAACGCCTTCAGGTGTTTCTTGGGAGGATATCCCATCTCATCCCCTGCAAGGTCGAATCCCACCACACCCCGGTCACGGAACGCCACGGCCAGCTCGGCCACCTTCAAGGAAACGTCGGGATCCTGGTTGCGCATGGCGCAGAGGATCAGGCCGACCTTCATGCCGGTCTTCTTGCTGCCGGCCATCAGGCCATCCAGCACCGCCTGGACCACTTCTTCCGGAGCCAGGCCCTTGGTCAGGTGGAGCATCGGGGCGAAGCGGAGCTCGGCGTAGCAGACGTTCTGCGCCGCCAGGTCTTCCACCGCTTCGAATGCGACACGGTACAACGCTTCCCTGGTCTGCATCACCGCCGTGGTGACGGCGAACGCTTCCAGATACAGGTGGAGGTTCTTCTGTTTGCCACCCCGGACGAACCAATCATGCAGCTCCTTTGGGTCATCCGAAGGCAGGGCGATCTGTTCCTGTTTGGCCAGGTCGATGACCGTCTGGACCCTCAGGCCACCGTCCAGATGGTCGTGCAGTTCCACTTTGGGGATTTCGTTCAGGATCGCGTTCGTTACCATGCCTCGGAGTATAGCACACAACCGTGGTGATGCAAATGAGCAGGCTTGATCTCCATTTTTTCAGAATATCGGAAAAATCCAAATATATTGTGGAATACCTTTCCGGTATCTTTCTATGTATTTTTTGGCGCGTTGTTTCAAAAGCAACGTGAAAACAGTAAAAACAATCGGTATTTCTGCGGAATTCCGCAAAAATACCGGTTTTCTTAAAATCTCCAATTTTTATGCGAAACGCTATACTTTTTTTTAAATATCTGGAATACTTTGAATCGGTAAGTGTAATTCCTAACAGAATTAACAAGGAGAGACAACAAATGGCAAAGAGTGTTGAAAGTCTTAACAAAAAGCTTCTTGCTGCTGCTGTGTCGGCAACGAAAGCCTCTGAGATCAAAGTACTTCTCAAGGAAGGTGCAGATATTCACGCCCAGAACGAATGGGGAATGACTCCGATCATGCTGGCTGCCCAGTACAATCCCAGCGTCGCCGTGCTGAACGTCCTGCTTGCCGCTGGCGCGGACATCCAGGAAGCCGAGCCGAAGTATCGCTCCAACGCATTGCATCTGGCCGCCAACAAGAGCACCAATCCGAAGATCATTGATGCGCTGCTTGCCGCTGGCGCGGACCTGAACGCCCGCAACTACCTTGGGGAGACTCCGCTGATCATGGCGGTGAACTCCAATCCGGAGACCCGTGTGGTCACCGAGTTGATCAACAAAGGCGCCGACATCAATGCCCGTGACTACCAGGGCCATTCCGTTCTGGAGTATGCCAAGAGCCAGAAGCGGACGTACATCGTCAATGAATTGAAGAAGCTTGGCGCGAACTGAAGCTTTCCAACAAAAAAGGAACGGGGTGTCGGAAGGCACCCCGTTTTTATACCTTTGTCAAGCGATCTCTTTGATAAAATCTATTTTTTGGTTTCCTTTTCCCAAAAAAGACTGTTCCTTGACAGCTGGGGAAAACAGACCTAGTACCTTGTAACATCAAAAAGTTAGAACAGGGTATAGCCTTTTGAGCTTTACCCTGGCTTCCTCGGCAGTGAACTGCCAATTCACACCCTTCTGATTCGCATTCCTCTGTCGATACCAATGCGAGAGTTCATTTCGCAGTGTTTCAAGATTCGGAATTCTTCGATTCCCCAGACATTGACGACCAAGTGCCGATAGCTCAATCTCGGCAATATCCAATCAGGAACCATGTTTCGGTGTGTAGTGAATCTCCAATCGCTGCGCCAGCTCAAAGGCTCTCTTCGGAGGGAATGTATCATATAACGATGAGATAGAATGGGTATTGAGATTATCCATGACCAAGACAACCTTCTCAGCATCCGGATACTGATCATCCAGAAGCCATTCTATCTGTCTCGCCCAATCTGCTTTTGTTCTTCGTTCCTGAGCATCAGCATATCTCCATCCTGCTAAAGGTTCTGTGAACAGGAAAATGCAGGCGGTTCCATTTCGGATGTATTCGTTATCGTAATACTCTACCCCATGCTTCTTAAAGCGCTTTCGCAAATCAGCAAAGAATTGCACAGGCTTCTCATCCATACAGACCACTGGAAATTTCTCATCGTACGGACGAGCGTATACAGACAGGACATCTTCCATAGCCGCTACAAATGCAGCATTCTGTTTTGCAGGAATACACCAGCATTTCTTCAGGTGAGGCTTAAATTCGTTTTTTTTAACGTGCGATTGATTGTCATCGCAGATACAGACTCTATGAAGCCCAGTTCAACACATTTGTCAGCAAGTAGTCGTACTGTCCAGCGACTATACCCTTCAGGAGGATCCGTACAGGCAAGAGCGATGATATGAGCCTCTACATCACCGGTCACTTTCGCAGGCACAGGTGGCGTAGTGCGTTTTTTTCTCTCAATACAGGCCTCAAGACCATATGCGGCATATTCAGTGCGTACTTTTTGAACCGTAGTATTTGAAACATGAAAGGCAATTGATACTTCATCGACGGTCATAGGCTTCTTCCCGTTTCTGTCTGAGGCAAGGAGAATATTCGCTCTCATGATTGTACGAGCTGGAGAGGCCCCTTTTTTAACGATACCCTCCAGTTTTCTGCGATCTTTATCTGATAATTCAATCAAGTATTTTATCGACGGCATAGTGCACTTCCTCCTTATGATACCACATAACGAAGTATAGTTCACTGAGGCCGTTTATACAATATTTAGATGTTACAAACTACTAGCATGAGAATGAAAGGGGTATAATCGTCTGCATTTCATGACGTAGCAAGGAGGTATGGAGGTTTACGTGATGTGAAGGGTGGGCGGACTCCTTTCGGCAAAAGGAGGATTTGCATGATGAAAAGGGGACTTCGGGGTCTGGCTCTGGTCTTGACCCTGGTGTGTGTCGTGCCTGCGATGCTGTTCGCCACAGGCGCTCAGGAAACCGCTTCCGGAACGACGAAGGTTTCGTCGCTTCCGCGTTCGGAAACCCTGTATTTCAATGGATTGCAATGGGGAACGGCGGCAAGCCACAACCCGATCGGAGCATCCGGTGTGGATGCGTTCATAACCAACAACAACGCCATTCCACGTCTGGTGATCTATGAGACGCTGTTCGCCTACAACCAGATGGATGGAAAACTGTATGGTCTGCTGGGCAAGGATTATACGTGGAAGGATGACGGCAAAGTGCTGTCCGTCACATTGAAACCGGCCGCCCACTGGAACGATGGCGTGGCGCTGACCGCCGATGATGTCGTCTATACCTACAAACTCGGACAGAAGTACATGCTGAACATCAGTTCGGTGTGGTCTTATCTGGATGATGTGCGCAAGGTGGATGACTACACCGTTGAGTTCGTCGGCAGTTCGAAGAACTACAACCGGTTGATGATGGAGTACGCCATCAGCGCAATCTACATCATGCCGAAGCACATTTGGGAGAAACGTGAGGCGGAAGCCGGGAACGATGGCGCCAAGCTGATGCAGATCGTCAACGAGGACACGGTGGCTTCCGGTCCGTACAAGCTGTATTCTTCCGATGACACCAAAATCGTGCTGGTCCGTGACGACAACTATTGGGGCAAGGATCCCTCGATGTTCGGGAAGCTTCCTAAGCCGAAGTACCTGGCCCACAACATCTTCAAGGACAACGCCAGCGGAGACGCGGCTCTTCGCGCCAACCAGGTGGATATCTCCCAACAGTTCATCTCCCAGGTTTGGAAGATGTGGGAAGGCGGAGCTCCGGTCAAGACGTATCTCAGCGAACTGCCGTACTACGTGCCGGGCACCATTCCTTGGTTGATCATCAACGTCCACAAGAGCGGACTGGATGATCCGGTGGTGCGTCGCGCCATCGCCATGAGCATCGACTACAGCCTGATCGCCAAGAACGCAATGAGCGGTTATACGGCGAAGATGGTTCCGTCGTTGCTGCTGCCCACCGATGTGGAGCAGTCCTTGGTCGACACCAACGCCCTCAAGCCATACCAGTGGGGCGCCACGGTGGATGTGGCGGGAGCCAACAAGCTGTTGGATGACGCCGGTTGGAAGAAAGGCAGTGATGGCATCCGCGAGAAGAACGGCGTGAAGCTTTCCTTCAAGGTGGAGTGCCCCTCCGGCTGGAGTGACTGGCAGGCTTCATTGGAAGTCGTCTCCCAGAGCACCAAGGCCATCGGCATGGACATCCATACCTATTACCCGGAAGCCGGCGTGATGATCAACGACATGCAGACGGGCAACTTCGACCTGTGCATGTACAGCTATTCCGGCATCGGCATCTCCAGTCCGTGGGATCGTGCCCGTACGGCCATGTCCTCGGTGGATCTTCCCGCGATCGGACAGACGGCATACCACAACTACGGCCGGTACAGCAATCCGCAGGCGGACAAGCTGATCCAGCAGATCGCCAACGAGACGGATCCCGCCACGTTGAAGAAACTGTGGACCGACCTGAACCTGATCTATCTGAAGGACATCCCCTGCATCGGACTGATGTATCGTCCGAACGTGTTCTACACGGTCAACACTTCCGTGTGGGATGGATTCCCGATGAATGGTGACGGCACCAACGTTCCTCCGGCACTGTGCATGGATGGATATGGCATCTGGGGTCTGTACAACCTGCATGCGAAGAAATAACGCGTGGTAAGGTTCTCGTTCCTACGATCTTCCGCCTTCCTTGGGGAGGCGGAGGATCTTTGGTTTTGAAAAGTGTGGTGAAGATGCAGAACAGAAGGAAATACATGCTGCGGAAACTGGGGTGGTACGCCATCACCCTGGTGCTGGCCGTCATACTGAATTTCGTGCTTCCCCGGTTGATCAAGGGGAACCCCGTCGCGTCAATCGTCAATTCGCTGGCAAGAGGAATGGCGGACACCAACCAAATGAAACGGATGTACGAGACGTACATGACGCAGTTCGGTCTGGACCAGCCGTTGTGGAAACAGTTCTTCATCTACGTACGGAACCTGTTCCACGGCCAGATGGGCATCTCGTTCAGCCAGTATCCCCGTGATGTCTCCAACATCATCGGTTCGGCGTTCGGCTGGACGTTGCTGCTGCAGCTTCCCGCCATTCTGGTGGCGTGGATCATCGGCAACATCCTGGGCGTGCTGGCCGCCTACAAGCGGGGCGTGTTCGACAACATCGTCTTCACCGTGTTCTTGTTCCTCAACGCCATTCCCGCCTTCGGACTTTCCATCATTTTCGTCTGGATTTTCGCCAATACGCTGCACATCGCTCCGGCAAACCTGGCCTACCGGTTCGACCTGTTGATCGATTGGAGCAACCCGGAGTTCATCCGTTCGGTGTTTTCCCACTACCAGTTGCCGTTCTGGTCGATGGTGCTGGTCGCCGTCGGCGGCCAGTCACTGGGCATGCGGGAGATGTCCATCTACGAGCTGAACGCCGATTACGTGAAGTTCAGCCGGCTCCTTGGCATCAGCGACCGGAAGATCATCCGGTACGTGTTCCACAACGCCATGCTGCCGCAGATCACCGGTCTTGCCCTTTCCCTGGGCACGATGATGGGCGGTTCCTTGATCGCCGAGATCGTCTTCAGCTATCCGGGAATCGGAACGGTACTGTACTCTGCCATCCGCAACCAGGATTATCCGTTGATCTCCGGCTGCACGTTGGTCATCACCCTGATGGTGTTGGTGGCCAACTTCGTCGTCGACATCCTGTATGGGTTCGTGGACCCGAGGATCAAGCTCGCCCAGCAGGAGGGTCAGTGAAATGAGAAACGCAAATGCCGTGCGGACGGCGTTCCATTCGGGCAAGTTCCTGGTGGGGTTCGTCATCTTTGTTTCGTTGCTCCTGGCCATCATCATCTTTCCGATGGTCAACCATACCGACCCCCTGTCCATGACCGGCGGGATGTTTGAGTCCCCCAGCGCCGAATTCCCGTTGGGGACGGACAACTTCGGGCGTGACGTGCTGGTGGAGCTGGTCTCCGGGGCGCGCACCTCCCTGTTGATCGGCTTCCTTGCCGGCGTCATCGCCACCATCATCGGTCTGGTGGTGGGACTCTTCGCCGGCTACGTCGGGGGGGGTGCTGGACAATATTCTGGATTCGCTTACCAACATCTTCATCGTCATCCCGTCGTTCGTCATTCTGATTCTGATCTCCGTCAGCGTCAGTTCCCGCACCCCGATGACCACGGCGCTGGTCATCGGCATCACCAGCTGGCCGTGGACGGCAAGAGCCGTACGGGCCCAGACGACGTCGCTGAGGACGCGGGACCACGTCAACCTGTCCAAGCTTTCCGGGCACAGTACGGTGATGATCATCCTGCAGGACATCCTGCCGTACGTGGCATCCTACGTGATGATGGCCTTCATCCTGCAGATCGCTTCGGGTATTCTCTCCGAGGCGTCGCTGTCCATGCTGGGGTTGGGGCCGCAGAACGTGGCGTCCCTGGGGCTGATGATGAACTGGGCGGTAAGCTTCAACGCGTTGTCCACCGGAGCGTGGTGGGCGTTTCTGCCCCCGGTGCTGACCATCGCGTTGATCACGTTTTCGCTGAATCTGATGAACTCCGGGCTTGACCAGGTGTTCAACCCCCAGTTGAGGAGCTAGCCATGGAACGACCATTGTTGGAAGTGAAGCATCTGACCACCTATTACAAGACACGCCAAGGGGAGAAGGTCATCCCGGTGGATGACGTCTCCTTTGAACTGATGGATGGCAAGAGCCTGGGGATCGCCGGGGAATCCGGGTGCGGAAAAAGCACGTTGGCGATGAGCGTGATGGGCTATTATTTCCCGCCGCTGTTCTACCAGAAGGGGAACATCATCATTGACGGAAACGACATCAGCACCCTGGATCCCGAATACATCCACAAGCACGTCTTGGGCCGGGAGATCGCCTACATCCCTCAGGCGGCGATGAACGCGTTGAATCCCACGCTACGGATCATCCGGTTCATCGAGGACGTGATGAAAGCCCACGATCCCACGCTGAGCAAGGCGGAGATCAAAGAGAAGGCGGAGGAACGTTTCTCCGTACTGGGACTTTTCCCCCAGGTGTTGCAGCAGCACGCCGTGGAACTGTCCGGCGGCATGAAGCAACGGGTGGTCATCGCCGTGGCGACGATGCTCAACCCCAAGGTGTTGATCGCCGACGAACCCTCATCGGCGCTGGACGTCACCTCGCAGAAGATCGTCATCAAGCTGCTCCTCCAGCTGATGGAGAAAGGGTTCATCCGCTCCATGGTGTTCATCACCCACGAACTGCCGCTTCTGTACAACATCACCGATGACATCATGGTGATGTACGCCGGCCAATTGGTGGAGCGGGGAAACGCACGGGAGGTGGTGTTCGATCCCCTGCATCCCTATTCCTCCGGCCTGATGGAGTCGATCATTGTTCCGGAAGAAGGGGTGCGGGGGCACAAACTCCAGGCGATTCCCGGGGTGCCACCCAACCTGAAGCATCCACCCCAAGGCTGCAGGTTCGCCCCCCGCTGTCCGTACGCTACGGAGGAATGCAGCCAGGGGCCCATCGCCATGCGGGAAGCCGGAGGCGACCGGTCCTACCGGTGCCGGCTGGATGTCCAGACACTGAAGGAGAAGAACCACCATGGATCAGAACACTGAAGCGAAGCTGTTTCTCAGCGCCCGGGGGCTGACCCGGGTTTTTGGCTCCGGTTCCCGGAAGGTGACGGCCGTCGACCACGTGGATTTTGATTTCCACGAAGGGGAGGTGGTCTCCATCGTCGGGGAAAGCGGAAGCGGCAAGACGACGCTGGCCCGGATGGTGCTGGGGCTTCTCACCCCAACCAGCGGCACGATCTATTTCCAAGGAAAACCAAGGGACATTTCCTCCCGTCGGAAAAAGAAGGAGTACTGGAGGAACATCCAGGCGATCTTCCAGGATCCGTTCTCCACGTTCAACATCTTCAAGCGGGTGGACACCGTCCTGGCCGACTGCGTCAAACTCCGGTCCGGGAAAAAAGTGCCGAGGGAGCAGATGACCGACGAGATGCGGCAGTCCTGCCAGTTCGTCAATCTTCCCTACGACGAGATCTCCAACAAGTATCCGTTCGAGCTCTCCGGAGGGCAGATGCAACGGCTGATGATCGCCCGGATCTTTTTGATGCAGCCGAAGATTCTGATCGCCGACGAACCGACCTCGATGATCGACGCCTGTTCCCGGGCCACCATCCTGGACATGCTGATGGCCCTGCGCGACCGGACCAAGATGACCATCGTCTTCATCACCCACGACATCGGTCTGGCCTACTATGTGTCCGATACGGTGTACATCATGGAACGGGGGAAGTTCGTCGAGCACGGCGTGCCGGACAAGGCGATCCTCCATCCCCAGGACAGCTACACCAAACGGTTGATCAACGATGTTCCCAAAATCTATGAACCATGGGATTTCACCCATGCCAAAGCGATGGAAGTCGCCGCAAAGAACAAGCAACAAGGAGAAAAACAATGAAACAACGCGTGAAGCAGTGGCTCTCAAAGCTGACGTTGGCGCAGAAAGCGCGTCTGGTCAGCGGTGCCGATTGGTGGCGCCTGGTTTCGTACGAGAAGATGGGCATTCCGTCCATCATGGTCTCTGACGGTCCGCACGGACTGAGGACCCAGAAACAGAACCCCCAGCCGTTCGGCCCGGATGACAGCATCCCCGCCACCTGTTTCCCCTCCGGCGCGACGCTGGCCTCCTCGTGGGACCGGAAGGTCCTTGCCACGGTTGGCAAGGCGCTGGGGGATGAGGCCAAGGCGGAAGGGGTCTCCGTCGTGCTGGGACCTGCGGTGAACATCAAGCGCTCGCCGCTCTGCGGACGAAACTTCGAGTATTATTCCGAGGATCCGTTCCTGGCTACCCAGTGCGCCACAGCGTACATCAAAGGGATGCAGGACGAGGGCGTGGGGACGTCGCTGAAACACTTCTGCGCCAACAACCAGGAAGACCACCGGCTGACCATCGACGAGCACATCGACGAACGGACGCTCCGGGAGATTTACCTCTCTGCGTTCGAGACGGCGGTGAAGGAAGCGAAGCCGTGGACCATCATGGCCTCGTACAACAAGATCAACGGGTCGTACGCCTGTGAGCATCCGTACACGCTGCAGTCACGTCCTTCGGGACGATTGGAAGTACCGGGGGCTGGTGATGTCCGACTGGGGCGCCACCAACGACCGGGTGGCGGGACTCATCAACGGACTGGATCTGGAAATGCCGGGAAACAACGGACTGAACGACAAGAAGATCATCCAGGCGGTGAAGAAAGGGACACTCCCCCTGGAGACGCTGGATGAAGCCGTCGCCCATGTCCTGGAACTGATTTACGCTGGGGCGAAGCATCTGGATCCCAAGGCCACCTGCGATCTTTCCAGCCACCATCTCCTCGCCGCGGAAATCGCCAAGGAGTGCATCGTCCTGTTGAAGAACCAGAACGAGATCCTTCCGTTGGGAAGCGACGAGACGGTGCTGGTCGTCGGGCCGTTCGCCCGTACGCCACGCTACCAGGGTGGCGGAAGCTCCCACGTCCATCCCACCCAGATCGAAGCGGCATTGCCCTGCATGGAGAAGCTGGGAAAGATTACGTTCACCGAAGGGTTCTCCGTTGATTCGGACGCCGAGGATCCCGCCGCGGTGGCCAAGGCGCTGGAACTGGCTGCGACCCACCAGAAGGTGGTGGTGTTTGCGGGCATGCCGGATGCCTATGAGTCGGAAGGGTACGACCGTACCCACATGCAGCTTCCTCCCAACCAGAACGCGTTGATCACCGCGCTGGCCAAGGTGAACCCCCACCTCGTCGTGGTGCTTTCCAACGGCTCACCGGTGGAGATGCCCTGGGTCGGGCAAGCCGAAGGGATCGTCGAAGGTTATCTGGGAGGACAGGCCTCCGGCAAGGCGATGGCGGACATCCTGTATGGGGTGGACAACCCATCGGGCCATCTTGCCGAGACGTTCCCGCTCCGATTGGAGGACACACCGGCCTACCTGAACTTCCCCGGCGCCCAGGGAGAGGTGGACTACCGGGAAGGAGTCTTTGTCGGATACCGGTACTATGACGCACGGAAGATGCCGGTGCTGTTCCCCTTCGGCCACGGACTGTCCTACACGACGTTCCGGCTGACCGACCTTCGGGTGGACAAGAGCGCGATCCAGGATACCGGGAGCGTCACCGTGACGGTGGACGTGACCAACATCGGGGCGCGGTGTGGCAAGTGTGTCGTCCAGCTGTACGTCCAGGATACCAGCAACGAGGTCATCCGGCCGGTACGGGAACTGAAGGAGTTCGCCAAGGTGGAACTGCAGCCGGGAGAACGGAAAACCGTTTCCTTCACATTGGGGTACCGTTCGTTCGCCTATTTCGAGCCACGGATCGAAGACTGGCGGGTTCCGACCGGGGAGTACGTCATCCACGTCGGATTCTCTTCCCGGGATCTTCCCTTGTCGGCGAAAGTGCGTGTCGCTTCGACTCGCCCGGTTCCCAAGGTGTTCTCCCTGAATACGCCGATGGATGAGATCATGAACCATCCACTGGGACGGAAGCTGGTGATGGATCGCCTGTCGCACAGTCCGCTTGCCGCTGCCGGTACGGACAAGATGGTGGCGCAGATGATGACCACCATGCCGCTTCGGGCGGTGGTGGACTTCAGCCAAGGCCTGATTTCCGAGAAGGACGCCCTGGCGTTGGTCGCCGCGCTGAACAAGGCGGAAAAGACGTGAGGGACTGAAACGTTCCATCGGGGAGGGGAAACCCTCCCTTTTCCTTTTTCCCAAAGATCAGTACGTTGGAAGGCATGAGACGGTTTTGGCGGGAAGTGGGGAGATTTTTGGGTGAGACGGGGATTTTGATCGGAGCGGCGTTCCTCCATGCGCTGGCGTTCCCCAATTTTCTCAATGCGGCAGGGTGGGGGTTCCTGGCCTGTTTCACGATGATCCCCTTCTTCTGGGTGATCGACCGGGCCCATTGGCGGGTCGTCTGGCTGGAGGGCGCCATCTACGGTTTCGTCTTCTACCTGGTGTACAACTACTGGCTGAAGACGTTCCATCCCCTGGCCATTTTGATCGCCCCGTCGCTGGAAGCGTTGCAGTACCTGCTGTTGTTCCCCATCCTTAAGCTGGGGCATACGTTGCCACGGAGGCGAGGGTATCTCCTGCAGACGCTGCTGTACGTCACCTATTCGTTTCTGACGCAGCAGGGCTTCCTTGGCTATCCGTACGGCAACCTCGCCTCTGCGTTCTACGCCTACCCGGTGTTGATCCAGATCGTCTCCATCACCGGGGTGTGGGGCCTGGTTTTCTTGATGGCCGCCCCCCAGAGCTGGATCGCCTCGTTTCTGAATCGCCGCATTACGCTCAGGGAGAGCCGTGTGGATATGGTCGTCTACGCGGTGTTGGTTGCCTTCCAGCTGGTCTTCGGCTTGGTATCGTACCATCACTATGAGAAAGCCACTCCGTCCCGGACGTTCCGCATCGCCGCCGTCCAGCACTCCGCCGACAGCTGGAAAGGGGGGTACGAGACATACAAGGCCAACTACCAGGTGCTGAAGAATGCCAGTGTGGAAGCGCTCCAGGCAAAGCCTGACATGATCCTCTGGTCGGAGACGGCGTTCGTTCCGTCCGTCTCCTGGCACACCGAACACCCCAGCAACTATCTGACATCCCAGCTGGTGGATGACTTCGTCAGCTTCGGCAAGAGCCTTCCCGTTCCGCTGGTGACGGGAAACCCGGAAGGGTTGGTCAAGGACAAGGATCTTCCCCCGTTCCTGGAAGATGGGTCGTGGAACTGGAAGACGTACAACACCGTCATTCTGTTCGGGGGCGGAAACATCCTTGGCACATATCGCAAGCAGCACCTGGTGCCATTCACCGAGTACTTCCCCTATGAGAAAGAATTCCCCTGCCTTGTACGCCCTGCTGAAGGCCAACGATTACAAGTGGTGGGAGAAGGGGACGGAAGCCACCGTCTTCTCCTACGACGGCGTCCGCTTCTCCACGCCGATCTGCTTCGAGGATATCTTCGGGTCGCTGAACGCCACGTTCGTCCGAAACGGCGCCGACATGCTGGTCAACCTGACCAACGACAGTTGGTCCGGTTCGGTGGCCGCCGAGATGCAGCACCTCGGGTTGGCCGTCTTCCGGGCGGTGGAGAACCGAAGGCCGATGATCCGGGGAACGAACAGCGGCATCACCTGCCTGGTCACTCCCTCCGGGAAGATCATCGACCCGATGGAGCCGTTCACCAAAGGATGGCGGCTGTACGAAGTGCCCCTGGGGCAGAAGCAGGGGCCTGACGTTCTACACACGCTTCCCCGATCTGTTCGCCTATCTTGCAATGGCCGGATCTGTCGTGCTTCTTTTCTCTGCCATCGTCCATTATCGTCAGGACAAACGGCGAAGCCGGTTTGACCATCTGTTCGATGAGAGTGTGTTCTGGGACGAATGAAGGTCTGCTCTTGGGGATGAAGGCGGAGAGCCGGCAAGAGGCGATGACGTAGTCCAGGTGGGAGAACGTTGCTGCATGCCCAAAAAAAATATCCGGTCCGTTGGGACCGGATGGATTGCTGGTGGAAGGATCAGCGCTTCCTCCACTCCTTGACGACCATCTTGTCGGTGATCTCCTTGGTCAGCTTGGTGATCAAATCCTTCACTTCTGCCGTCAGGTTGTCCAGGTCGAATTCCATCGTGGTGGACAGATCCCGGCGCAGCTTCACTTCCGCCTTGCCGTTCTGCAGGCTGCGGTTTCCGATGGTGATGCGGATGGGTAGTCCGATCAGATCGGCGTCCTTGAACTTGACGCCGGCCGATTCCTTCCTGTCGTCGTACAGCACCTCGATGCCGGCGTCGACCAGTTCCTGGTAGATCTTTTCTCCCACTTCGGGATCCTTTGCCAGACTGACGAAGTGTACCTGGTACGGCGCCACGGTGATGGGCAGTTCCAGCCCGGCGTCATCA
Source organism: Sphaerochaeta sp. (assembly GCA_022482495.1). Classification (NCBI taxonomy): domain Bacteria; kingdom Pseudomonadati; phylum Spirochaetota; class Spirochaetia; order Spirochaetales; family Sphaerochaetaceae; genus Sphaerochaeta; species Sphaerochaeta sp. The sequence goes on from JAKVPA010000002.1 coordinate 209,659, forward strand.
TGGTATTCCTCGGCCAGGCACGCCAGAAGGCGTCCGACCCCGATGCCGTAGCTTCCCATGATCACCGGTTTCCGCTCGCCGTTCTCATCCTGGAAGTACAGGTTCATCGCCGCGCTGTAGCGGGTCCCCAGCTGGAAGATGTTGCCCGCTTCCACGCCTTTGGAAACCCTGAGCGGAGCTCCGCAGACCGGGCAGAAATAGCCTTCGGCGGCACTGGCGATGTCCGCCACCTGACCATCATAATCCCGTCCGTAGTTGGTGTTCAGGTAGTGGTAGCCTTCTTCGTTGGCGCCGGCCACCAGGTTGTTGCTGTTGGCCACCGAGTCGTCGATGATCTTCACCACCCCTTCCTTGGCGCCGATGGGGGAGCCGAAGCCGGGCACCATGCCGGCGGCGAGGATTTCCTCCGGGTGGGCGGGACGCATCGAGTTGCACTTGGCCGCGTTCTGCAGCTTGTTCTCCTCGATATCCATGTCGCCACGGACCAGGCCGACGATCAACTTGTCCTGTTCGGCGCCGTTGGTGGGATCGATGTACGTGCCCACCATGAACAGCGCCTTGGCCGTCTTCGTCTTGTCGATCTTCAGGAACGCGCACAGCTCGTCGATCGTCTTGGAATCCGGAGTCTTGACCTTTTCCATCGGCTTGGGGTCTTCCTGCAGGTACTCTTTCTTGAACTTGGCTACCTGGCGGTTGGCCGTGTAGCCGCACGCAGGGCAGAGGACGATGGTGTCCTTCTCCGATCGGGGAGAGGTACATGTACTCATGGGAGACTTTTCCCCCCCATCATGCCGGAGTCCGCGCCGACGGCGACGACGGGCAGCCCGCACCGTCCGAAGATCCGGAAGTACGCCTTGTAGTGCTCGGCGTACACCTTGTCCAGCCCTTCGGCGTCCTTGTCGAACGAGTAGGAGTCCAGCATGGTGAACTCCCGTACCCTGATCAGCCCGGCGCGGGGGCGGGGATCGTCACGCCACTTGGTCTGGATCTGATAGACCAGCTGGGGGAGTTTCTTGTACGAGTCGATCTCATCCACGGCGACGTCCGTCACCGCTTCCTCGTGGGTCATCGCCAGAACCATGTCCCGTCCCACACGGTCCTTGAACCGTGACATTTCCTTGTCGATGCTGTAGAACCGGCCGGTTTCCTTCCAGATATCGGCGGAGTTGACCACCGGCATCAACATTTCCTGCGCTCCGATGGCATCCATCTCCTCGCGGATGATCTGTTCGATCTTGGTGTTGGAGCGGAATCCGAACGGCAGCATGCTGAACAGGCCCGCGCTCATCTGGTTGATGAATCCGGCTCTGAGCAGGTACTCATATCCTTTGCAGTCTGCCCCGTTGGGAGCTTCCCGCAAGGTTTTTGCGAACATAGTGGACATTCTCATGACAATGACTCCTCCGATGTGACGAAAGCCATTGTAGCGAAACAGGCCGGAGTCCTCAAGCTGTAGGGGGGATATGCGTGCACCTTGCGCGAATGCTGGCGGATTGGGCCAGGTATGGGTTTTTCAGGGAATATCCGCAAACCATAGGAAAGAAAGATTGACAGATGCTGGTTTCGGGTTTGTACTAGATAGTGGAAACGTGCTCGAGCACGAAAAAGGAGAAAAAGGATGAAAAAAGGACTTGTGGTATTGCTGGTCGCCCTGATGGCGATGAGCATGGTGTTCGCCCAGGGCTCCACAGAGAGCACTGCGTCGAACGTGAAGACCATTGGTGTGTCAATGCCCACCAAGAGTCTGCAGAGATGGAACCAGGATGGAAGCAACATGAAGGCCGAGTTGGAAAAGGCCGGATACAAGGTCGACCTGCAGTATGCCGGCGACAATGATATTCCGACCCAGGTCAACCAGGTTGAGAACATGATCCTGAAGGATGACGTGCTGGTCATCGCATCCATTGATGGATCCTCCCTGACCGAGGTCTTGAAGGAAGCCAAGAAGAAGAACATCCCCGTCATCGCCTATGACCGTCTGATCATGAACAGCGACGCGGTGAGCTACTACGCCACGTTTGATAACTTCGGCGTCGGTGTCATCCAGGGCGAGTTCATTCGTGACGCGCTGAAGCTGGACACCCGGTCCGACAGTGTCAACATGGAGTTCTTCACCGGAGCTCCGGATGACAACAACTGCGTCTTCTTCTGGGGCGGCGCCATGTCGATCCTGACCCCGTACATCAAGAGCGGGAAGATCAAAGTATTGTCCGGCCAGACGGAACGGGCACAGTGCTCCACGCCCAACTGGTCCACTGAGGAAGCCCAGAAGCGTATGGAGAACCTGATCACCTCCAACAAGTACGGCCCGAACGGAACCCGTCTGGATGCCGTGCTCTGCTCCAACGACTCCACTGCCCAGGGTGTGACCAACGCGCTGGTTGGCGCCGGATACACCAAGGACAACTTCCCGGTCGTCACCGGTCAGGACTGCGACGTTACCTCCGTCAAGAACATGCTTGCCGGAACCCAGTCGATGTCCGTATTCAAGGACACCCGCACGCTGGCGGCGAAAGTGGTCGCAATGGTCGATGCGTTGATGAAAGGATCCAAGCCTGAGATCAACGACACCAAGACCTACGACAACGGCACCGGGATCATCCCGAGCTACCTGTGCACACCGGTCTATGCCAGCAAGGACAACATCATCGAGTTGCTGGTGGACAGCGGCTATTACACCAAAGCTCAGATTGGTCTGAAATAACAACCAAATTGGTTCATCATTCAGGTGGGTGGGGTCACCCCGCCCACCTGTCTTCCATGAAGGGGAGTAGAGATGGATGACATCATCCTGGAAATGAAACACATCACCAAGACGTTCCCCGGCGTCCGGGCGCTTGACGACGTCAGCCTGAGCGTTCGTCGTGGAGAGATCCACGCGATCTGCGGGGAGAACGGCGCCGGCAAATCAACGTTGATGAAGGTCCTCAGCGGAGTCTACCCATTCGGCTCCTATGAAGGGGAGATCATCTACGACGGGAAACCATGCGCATTCCAGAGCATCAGGGACAGTGAGAAGACGGGGATCGTCATTATCCACCAGGAGTTGGCGTTGGTCCCCATGCTCAGCATCGGAGAGAACATGTTCCTTGGCAACGAGCAAGGAACGAAATTCAACATTGACTGGAACGAGACGTACGGGAAAGCGGACCAGTATCTCAAGCTGGTCGGCCTGCATGAGAATTCCCATACGTTGATCAAGGATCTTGGGGTAGGGAAGCAGCAGTTGGTGGAGATCGCCAAGGCGCTGGCCAAGGACGTGAAGCTGCTCATTCTGGACGAACCTACGGCGTCGCTGAACGAAGAGGACAGCAAGCATCTGCTGGATCTGTTGCTGGGATTCAAGAAGAAGGGGATGACCTCCATCATCATCTCCCACAAGATCAACGAGATCGCCTACTGCGCCGACTCGGTCACCATCATGCGTGACGGCGCGGTGATCCGTGAGATGACCAAGGAGGAAGGCTTTGACGAAAAGACCATCGTCAACGCCATGGTGGGGCGGGATCTGGCCCATCGCTTCCCCCAGCGCGTCCCCAACATCGGGCCGGTGGTCTTCGAGGTGAAGGACTGGACGGTGTACCACCCGACCTACCACGACAAAAAGGTGTGCAACGACATCTCCATCACGCTCCGCAAAGGGGAGATCCTGGGCATCAGCGGACTGATGGGCGCCGGCCGCACCGAATTCGCCATGAGCCTGTTCGGCCACAGCTACGGCACCAACATCACCGGCCATACGTACATCAACGGCAAGGAAGTGGTGATGAAGAGCCCCAAGGAAGCCATCGAGCACAAGCTGAGCTACGTGACGGAGGACCGCAAGGGCAACGGATTGATTCTGCCGGAACCAATCACCACCAACACGACGCTCTCCAGCCTGTACAAGATCGTCAAGAAGGGACGGAAGATCACCATTGACCGGGACATGGAAGTCAACGAAGCGAAGAAGTACATCAAGGAAATGGGGACGAAATGCTCTTCCCATGAGCAGATCGTCAGCAACCTGTCCGGCGGAAACCAGCAGAAGGTGCTGCTGGGCAAGTGGTTGTTCGCCGAGCCGGACATCCTGTTCCTGGATGAACCGACCCGCGGCATCGACGTCGGCGCGAAGTATGAGATTTACTGCCTGATGAACTCCATTGTGGAGAAGGGCAAGTCAATCATCATGATTTCGTCCGAAATGCCGGAACTTTTGGGGATGTGCGACCGGATCTACGTGATGAGCGAAGGTCGGATCGCCGGAGAATTGACGCACGAGGAAGCTACCCAGGAGAAGATCCTGACCATGATCCTCAACAGTGAAAAAGGGAGAGTGAACTTAGATGGAAGGAAAGATTGAAAAGAAATCAGGGATCAGGACGAACGCCATTCTGCTCGCCCTGGTCTCCGTGATGGTGCTGTTTGAGATTTTGATCAGGGCTGAAGGAAAAGGTTCCTTGTTCGCTCCGGCGAACATCTCCAACCTGATCAACCAGAACGCCTACGTGGTGATCCTGGCCGTCGGCATGCTGCTGTGTATCCTCACCGGTGGGAACATCGACCTTTCCGTCGGTTCGATCGTCTGTCTGGTCGGAGCGGTGGCCGGTACGTTGATCGTCAACATGGGGATGAACATCTACCTTGCCATCATCATCTGCCTGCTGTTCGGCATCCTCTTGGGCGCCTGGCAGGGCTACTGGATCGCCTATGTCCGCATCCCGCCGTTCATCGTCACGCTGGCCGGCATGTTGTTGTTCCGCGGACTTGCCAACGTCATCCTCAACGGACTGACCATTTCCCCATTCCCGGAGAACTACCTCAGGCTGTTCACCAGCTACATTCCGGAGTCGGACAACGACGCGTTGCAGATGACCGTCTCCCTCTCTGTCGCCGGGGTGATCTGCATCCTGTACGTGATCAGCGAGATCGCCAGCCGCAAGGACAAGATCCGCAAGGGCTATGCCACGGAAAGTTCCGGGGCGATGATCACCAAGACGGTGTTGATCTGCGCGTTCGCCATGGCGTTCGCCACGTTGCTCGGCCTGCACAAAGGCCTTCCCATCGTGCTGGTCTGGCTGGCCGTGATCATCTTCGTCTATGGCTACTTCACCAACAGGACGGTTCCCGGCCGGTATTTCTACGCCATGGGCGGCAATGAGAAAGCTGCCATTCTTTCCGGCATTGACACCAACAAAGTATTGTTCTTCGCCTACACCAACATGGCCTTCCTCTCCGCCATCGCGGCCCTGGTCTGCTGCGCGCGTTTCAACAGCGCCACGCCGTCGGCCGGTACGTCGTACGAGATGGATGCCATCGGTTCCTGTTTCATCGGTGGCGCCAGCGCCTACGGTGGTTCGGGAACGGTGGGGGGCGCCATCGTCGGCGCGCTTCTGATGGGCGTTCTGAACAACGGTATGTCCATTCTGGGAATCGACGCGAACTGGCAGAAGGCGGTCAAAGGTCTGGTACTGCTCGCAGCGGTCATCTTTGACGTCCTTTCCAAGAAACGAAGGAAGAACGACTGAGACGCCATGGTGACCATCAAGGAAATCGCAGAGAAGACAGGCTTTTCCCGTGGGACGGTGGATCGGGTCCTGCACGGCAGACCGGGGGTGAATCCCCAGACGGTCCGCCTGGTGATGCAGGTCGCCGCCGAACTGGGATACCACGCCAACGCCGCCGGCGTCCTGCTTGCGGCGCGCAAGCGTCCCACCCGCATGGGATGCCTGCTCCCTGATGTGGGCAACGATTTCTTTCGTGACGTGATGAGCGGTCTGGTGGCCGCGCAGAAGGAACTCTCCTGTTACGGGCTTTCGCTGACCATCAAGCACCTGCGGGGCTTTGATGGGGAAAAACACCTGAAGGGCATCGATGAGTTGATCGAAGAGGGGTGCAACGCGTTGCTCCTGACGACGATCAACTCCCAGGAGATCCGCCAGAAGATCGACACGCTGGTCGACCAAGGCATCCCGGTGGCCTGCATCAACACCGATGTCCCCTCGTCCAAACGATTGTTCTACGTGGGAACGGACTACTACAAGTCAGGCAAGACGACGGCGGGGCTTCTCTCCATGATGGAGCGCACGCCGCAGAAGGTGCTGGTGTTCACCGGATCATTTGACATCTTCGGCCACAACGAACGCATCCGAGGGTTTTTGGATGAACTGCATGAGAAAGGCATTCCGTTTGAGGTGGTTGGCAAGGAACAGACGCTGGATGACAACGTCGTCGCCTACCAGGTGGCCAGCAAGCTGTTTCCCCTGCATCCGGAGGTGACGACGGTGTTCATCGTCGCGGGAGGCGTCTACGGCGTCTGCCGCGCCTTGGAGGAGAGCGGGCTTCCCAACAAGCCGCATGTCTTCTCATTTGATGACATCCCGGATACGGTGCGCTATCTGAAGGATGGTGTCATTGACGCAACGGTGACCCAATGGCCGTATGACCAAGGGTACCAAGGGGTCAAACGGTTGTTTGAGGCCGTCATTGAGCAACATGGAACCAATGGATTCATGGGAAAAAACCGCAACCTGATCCTCTCCCCCTTGATCTTCATCAAGGAAAACGTCAGGAGCGGGTGTGATACGATGGAGGCAACGTGATGGGTATTACGGCAGGATTGGATGTCGGTACGCAGAGCACCAAGCTGGTCTGCTACGATCCTGAGCAAAAGGCGGTCGTCGCCAAGGCATCGGCGTCCTACGCGCTGGTCAGCAAGGATGACGGGACGCGGGAGCAGGAGGCGTCTTGGTTCACCGACGCGGTGAAGTCCTGCTTCTCCCAGATTCCTGGGGAAATCCGCAAGCGCGTCACCGCCATCGGGGTTTCCGGGCAGCAGCACGGCTTCGTGCCGCTGGATGCCAACGGGGAAGTCATCGCTCCGGTGAAACTGTGGTGCGATACCTCGACAGCCAAGGAATGCGCCCAATTGACCGAAAAACTGGGGGGGGCCAAGGCGGTCTTTGCGTTGATCGGCAACCAGATCCTTCCCGGCTACACGGCGGGGAAGATCTTCGCGATGAAGCTGCACCAGCCAAACCTGTTCCGTCGTCTTGCCCATATCCTGCTTCCCCACGATTACGTGAACTATTATCTCACCGGCCGGTATGTGATGGAGCCGGGAGACGCCAGCGGGACTGCGTTGTTCGACATCAGCCGGAGGACGTGGTCCACCCAGGTGCTCCAGGCCATCGACCCGGAGGCGAATTGGGACGCGCTGCTTCCCCCGCTGGTTCCTTCCTCCCAGGTGATCGGGAACCTGACGCCCAAGGCGGCGCTCCAGCTGGGGCTGGATGAAAGCGTGGTGGTCTCCGCCGGCGGCGGGGACAACATGATGGCGGCCATCGGCACGGGATGCGTCAGCCAGGGGGTGATGACGGTCAGCATGGGAACCAGCGGAACGTTGTTCGGCTACAGCGGCAAGCCCATCGCCGATCCATCGGGATGTCTCGCCGGTTTCTGCAGTTCCTCCGGTGGTTGGCTTCCCCTGCTGTGCACGATGAACTGCACCGTGGCGACGGAGGAAGTACGGTCCTTGTTCGACTTGGACGTCGTCACGCTGGACGGCATGGCGGCCACCGAGCCGATCGGAGCCCGCGGGGTGACGATGCTGCCGTATTTCAACGGGGAACGTACCCCGAACTATCCCAACGGCAAGGCGGTGCTGGCCGGTTTCACGTTGGACACGATGAAAAAGAGCGTCATCGCCCGGGCGGCGTTGGAAAGCGCCGTCTATTCGCTTCGCTACGGCATGGACGCGTTCGTCGCGCTGGGGTTCACCCCCACCTCGATCGTCCTGACCGGAGGAGGGGCGAACAGCCCGATCTGGCGCCAGATGGTAAGTGATGTGTTCTCCCTTCCGGTGACCGTACCGGTCATCGGGGAGAGTGCTGCGTTCGGGGCGGCAATCCAGGCGCTCTGGGCGTCCGGGAAGGAAGGAGGCGACCTCGCAGCCATCGTGGCGAGGCATGTCCGGATGGACACGCGTAAGGCATGTGTGCCGGAGCGGGAAGCGAAGGCGGCGTACGATGAGGCGTATCATCGGTTCCTCCGCTACAGCGACACCCTCGCTCCGTTGTTTTCCTGAGGAGGTACAGGATGCAGGACTATTTTGTCGGAGACCGGGAGTATTTCCCCGGCATCAAGAAGATCCAGTATGAAGGCAAGGAGTCACAGAACCCGCTTGCGTTCCATTTTTATGACGCAAAGAAGAAGATCGGGGGCAAGACGATGGCCGAGCATCTGCGCTTCGCCACGGCATACTGGCACAGTTTCTGCGCCAACGGCACCGACCAGTTTGGCAGCGGGACGCTGCAGTTCCCATGGGACGACCCGGATCCCAAGGCCAAGGCCCGCAAGAAGGCCGACGCCGCGTTCGAGTTCATCACCAAACTGGGCACGCCGTTCTACTGTTTCCATGATGTGGATGCGTCATGGGAAGGGGACAGCGCGGAAGCGTACGTGGAGAACTACCACCAGACGGCCGACTGGCTTCTGGAACGGCAGAAGGCCACCGGGGTGAAGCTCCTGTGGAACACCTCCAACGTGTTCAGCCATCCCCGGTACATGAATGGCGCGGCTACCAACCCGGAATTCGACATCCTCTGCCGCTCCGCCGTGCAGGTGAAGACCAGCCTGGACGTCAACGTGCAGCTCGGTGGCCAGAACTACGTGTTCTGGGGAGGCCGGGAAGGGTACATGACGCTTCTGAACACCAACATGAAACGGGAGCGCGAGCATCTGGGCCGGTACCTTGCCATGGCGCGTGACTACGGACGGAAGATTGGGTTCACCGGGACGTTCCTCATCGAACCGAAGCCGATGGAACCGACCAAGCACCAGTACGACTACGATGCCCAGACGGCCATTGCGTTCATCAGGGAGTTCGGGCTGGAGAAGGATTTCAAGTGCAACATCGAGGCGAACCACGCCACGCTGGCCGGTCACTCGTTCGACCATGACCTGCAGGTGTGCGCCGACAACGGCCTCTTGGGTTCGGTGGACGCCAACCAGGGAGACCGGTTCAACGGATGGGACACCGACGAGTTCCCGTCGGATGTGTACGAGACGACCCGTGCCATGCTGGTGATCCTCCGCAGCGGAGGACTGCACACCGGCGGACTGAACTTCGACGCAAAGCGTCGGCGCAACTCCACCGATCCGGAAGACCTGTTCATCGCCCACATCGGAGGGATGGACTCGTTCGCCCTGGGTCTGGAGATCGCCTACCGGATCATCCAGGACGGCAAGCTTGACAAGTTCGTTACGGACCGCTACACCTCGTACGACACCGGACTGGGCAGGCAGTTCGAGGACGGAAAGCTGGATTTCGCCCAGCTGGCCGAGCACGGCATGCACGCGCCCTGCAGGCTGGTCAGCGGGAAGCAGGAGTACCTGAACAACCTGTTGAACGACTACCTGTTTGGTCGGTAAAAAAAATCCATGCGGTTGCATGGATCTTACAGGAGCAAGGCCGCCGGAATGGCGGCCTTGTGTTGTCTCAGATGAACAGGTTGACGTCTCCTTTGCTCGCTTCTCCCATGTAGGTGCCGACTCCCCCGACCTCGACGCCGTCCAGGAGTTCGTCCTTGGTGATGCCCATGATGTCCATCGACATCTGGCAGGCGATGAACCGCACGTTGTTCTGCTTGGCCGTCTGGAACATCGTCTTGAGCTGGTCGACCTGTTTCTTCTTCATCCGGCCCTTCATCATTTTCGGCCCCATGCCGCAGAAGTTCATCGACGAGAGGGACAGGTCATCCATGTTCTTGGGAAGCATGGCGCCGAACATTTTGCCCATGAAGTCCTTCTTCACCCGATGGTCCGGCTTCTTCCTGAGGACGGAAAGCCCCCAGAAGGTGAAGAACATCGTCACCGGTTTTCCGGATGCCGCCGCTCCGTTGGCAAGTACGAACGCCGCCAGGGCGCGGTCGAAATCATTGGAGAAGACGATGATCGTCGCCGCTTTGGTGCAGACCGGGATGGAACACGCCTCTTTCTGCTCTCCCTTCTTGATGGATGCCGTGATGATGCCTCCGTCTTCCGTCACGCCCTCCAGCGTGTTGCCGGTCATCTGGCACCACGATTTGACGTCACTGCGGAAACCGGGATCGGTCGCCTTGACGATCAGGCGCTCGCCGACATCCAGCGAGTCCATCTTCTGTTTCAGTGATACGATCGGGCCGGGGCACTGCAGGCCGCAGGCGTCCAGCGTCAGCGAATCGTCTCCTTTTGCTTCCATCTTCGGTTCCTCCTTGATCGTCATCGCTTCCTTGTCGGCGATGACGGCATGCCAGCTCTTGTATCCTCCGGTGACGTTCACCACGTTGGTGAACCCATGCTGCAAGAGCACCCGTCCCGCAATGTGTCCCCTGAGCCCGATGGCGCACATCAGAACGATCGGGCGGTCCTTGGGCAGCTTGTCCAGGTGTTCCCGGATGGACGCGTGGGGCAGGTTCACCGCCCCGCTGATCGAACCGAGGGAATACTCCATCGCCGTCCGGACATCCACCAGGTACGCGCCGTTCTTCACCATCTCCTCGCCTGCTGCCAGTCGACCAGATGGTCCAGGCCATCCAGATCGTTGGACGCGATGAAGCCCAGCATGTTCAGCGTGTCCTTGGCGCTGTTGAACGGAGGCGCGTAGGCCTGTTCGAACGACTCCAGATCCCGTACCGTCCCGCCATGGGAAAGCAGTACGGAAAGCACGTCGATCTTCTTGTCCACCCCATGGTAGCCGACCACCTGGCCGCCCAGGAGCTTGCCGGACGGCTTCTCATAGACGATCTTCGCCGTCAGCTGGGTGGAGCCGGGGTAGTAGGACGCGTGGTCCGGCGTGTGGGTGACGGCCACTCCGAAGGTCAACCCTTCCTTGGCCGCCGTACGTGCGTTCATTCCGACACTTCCCGCCGCCAGGTCAAACACCTTGGCCACCGACGCGCCGTAGGTGCCCGGGTATGGGGTGGTGGGCTTGCCCAGCACGATGGAATCGGCGCACAGCCGCGCCATCTTGTTGGCCGGTCCCGCCAGGGCCACGGCCCACGGTTTTCCGGTGAACGGAGAAGGAAAGGCGATGGCGTCCCCGATGGCCCAGATGAACGGATCGCTGGTCTGGAACTTCTCGTTGACCAGATGTATCCCTTTCGCATCCACGGTGAGTCCCGCCTCTTTTGCCAGGTGGGAATCCGGCATCACGCCGATGGAGAGGATCACCAGATCGACGTCGCTGATCGTCTTGTCGGGAAGCACCACCTGTACGGTATCCCCGGTTCGGACGATTTTCTGCAGGGGGCTGGAGAGCCTGAGCTCGACCCCATGGCTGCGCAGCGCCTGATGGACGAACACCGCCATGTCGTAATCCAGCGGCGTCATGCACTGCGGGGCGGCCTCGACCAACGTGACGGCGATGCCTTTCTCCGAAAGGTTCTCCGCCATCTCCAGACCGATGAACCCACCACCGACGACCACCGCTTTCTTGGCCTTTTTCATCGTGGCCACCACACGGTCGATGTCCGGAATGTTCCGTACCGTCAGGACGGCCGGGTCATCCACGCCGGGAAGCGGCGGGACGAACGGCTTGGCGCCGGGACTGAGCACCAGCGCGTCATACGCCTGTTTCTGCTCTTTCCCGTCCTTTCCCTTCACCGTGACGGTTTTCCCCTTGGGGTCGATGGCCGTCACTTCCGTGTCGGTGTGAAGCTGGATGCCGAACACATCGGTGAATGTCGCGGGAGGGGTGACAAGCAGCCGTTCCCGGTCCTGGATGACGCCTCCGGCGTAGTAGGGAAGCCCGCAGTTGGCGAAGCTGACGTACGGCCCCTTCTCATACAGGATGATGGTCGCGTCCTCATCCAGTCTCCGTAATCTCGCCGCGGCACCCGCGCCGCCGGCGACTCCTCCCACCACCACATAGGTCTTGCCACTCATTCCGTTTCTCCTTTTGTGAGCATCTGGTTGATATACGCCGGGATGGCCACATCACTGCTTTTTATCAAGGAAAGGGCTTTCTCGCCTTCCTCCGTGATGGACACCACGTTGTTCCGCCGGTCCACCGGGGAGCTGGAGCGCACCACCAACTTTTTCTGTTCCAGGACATCCAGAAGCCGGGTCATCCGGGAAGGGGAAAGCCGCATCTGGCAGGCGATGCTTTTCCCATCCTCGTACCCGTGTTCCAGCGCGCAGAGCAGGGATGCCTGCATGAACGTCAGCTGGTATTTCCGCTGGATGTCGTCTTCGATTTTCTGGATATCCACGATCAGGCGCCGTAAGGCGCAGAAGTCCACCATACCCACCTCGGATAAATATTTGATATTAACAATTATTGATACTAGCAACTAATTGGAAACCTGTCAACATTTTGTTGCCGTACCACTGGAAAAATGTCGTCCAGGTGATACGATGGAGAAAACGTGGTACACTGGAATCCGATTGGATTTGGAAACAAGAGGAGTTGCGAATGCTTGATGTAGAGAAACTCAAACAACAGGCGCTGGAGATCCGCAAGCTGACCATCATGGAGATCGGTCATTTCGGCTCCGGGCACATCGGCGGCAGCATGTCCATCGTCGAACTGCTGACCTACCTGTATTACTATGAGATGCGTATCGATCCGAAAAACCCCAAGAAAGAGGACCGTGACCGGTTCGTCTGCAGCAAGGGGCATGCCGGCCCGGCCGTCTACGCCACCCTTGCCAGCAAAGGATATTTTCCGCAGGAGCTTTTGATGACGCTCAACCAGGGCGGAACCAAGCTTCCGTCCCACTGCGACATGACCAAGACCCCGGGCATCGACTTCACCGGAGGCTCGCTGGGGCAGGGGATCAGCGCGGCGGTGGGCATCGCCCTGGGACAGAAGATCAAACACATCGACGCCCATACGTTCGTCGTCATCGGGGATGGCGAGAGCCAGGAAGGCGAAGTGTGGGAGGCGGCGGAGACGGCTGCCCAGTGGAAGCTGGACAATCTGATCGCCTTCACCGACTTCAACCGCCTGCAGCTGGACGGTCCGACGGAGGACATCGTCTCGATGGACAACATCGACGCGCGGTGGCTCGGGTTCGGCTGGCATGTGCAGCGGATCTGCGGCCATGATTTCCGCCAGATCGATGACGCCGTGCGTCACGCCAAGGCGGAGCCGGGACGGCCGCACATGATCATCATGGACACACAGAAATCCCATGGGTACATCCCTGGTGAGAACAGTACGAAGAACCACAGCATGGCGTTCAATGAACAGCAGGCAAAAGAAGCCGTCGCCGCACTGTACGCCCGGGAGGGGGTGAAAGCATGAGAGACACCAAAGACATTCCGTTTATGCGTGACGCCCTGATGGCGTCGGTCAATGACCTTGCCGCGGAGCACAAGGAGATCGTCTTTCTGGACGCCGACCTCTCCTCCTGCATCGGGAGCACCAGCTTCCAGAAGCTGTACCCCGACCGGTTCTACAACTGTGGCATCGCCGAAGCCAACATGGTCGCCGTGGCGGCGGGCCTCTCCTCGATGGGTCTGGTTCCGTTCGTCCACAGCTTCGGCTGCTTCGCCAGCCGGCGTGCGTTCGACCAGTTCTACATCTCCGTCGGCTATGCCCACCAGGTGATCCACCTGATCGGCAGCGATCCCGGCGTGCTGGCCCAGTACAACGGCGGCACCCACATGCCGTTTGAGGACATCGGCCTGATGCGCCAGGTCCCCGGGGTGATCATCATCGACCCCAGTGACAAGCAGAGCATGTACGAGCTGACCCGGCAGGTGTACGAGAGCGGAAAAATCTCCTACACCCGCTCCGGCCGGAAGACCAACACCTACCGCTATCCTGTCGGGACGACGGAGATCAAGCTGGGCAAGGGCATTGTCCTGTCCGAGGGGGAGGACCTTGGCATCTTCGCCACCGGTGAGGTGATGGTCAACGCCGCAACCGAAGCGGTGAAGCTCCTGGCGGAGAAGGGCATCAAGGCGACGCTGGTTGACCTGCATACCATCCGGCCGCTGGACACCGATCTGGTTTCCAAGGTTGCCGCCAAGACAGGCCGCATTCTGGTCTGTGAGAACGGCCGCTATCCTGGCGGCGTCGGCGAGGAGATCGCCGCGTACCTGGCAAAGACCAACCCGGTGAAGATGGATTTCGTCAATGTCGGCGAGGAATTCGGTGAGGTGGGGACGCTTTCCTACCTGACCGGACGGTTCGGATTCACCGCGCCGCACATCGCTGAAGTCGCCGAAGCGCTGGCCAAGCGCTGATGACCACCAGCCCATGGGTATCCCCCATGGGCCGTTTTATATCCGGAGGAACAGATGAAGGTGCAGTTGGAGACCATCCCGGTATGGGATGCCCTGAAGGCGGGTGGGGAATGCTTCCTCTGCGACCTGAAGGCGGAGAGTGAGGCGGATGCCGTACGGTTCTACCTGGGCCCGTCGGTGATGAACCCGGAAACCCGGGTGAAGGTCAATGAGAACGGATTCTGTCCCCGTCACTTTGAGGCGTTGATCGCCGCAGGCAAACCGCAGGGACTTGGCCTGATGGCCGAGACCTACCTGGAGGCGGACCGCGCCGCCTGGAAAGCCTCGCTGGAAGGACTTCTTTCCGCCAAGGCGGGCCGGAAGCTGGACAAGGCGGTGGAAGGCGTTCGGCAAAGCGGTCGCGTCCCGCGCCCCCCACTGCCTGATCTGCCACCAGATCGAGGAGCGGGAGGTCCGGTACCTGTACACCACGGCCAGTCTGTTCGGGTCGGACCCGGAATTCCGCGACGCCCTTGCCCATTCCAAAGGGTTCTGCATCCCCCATTTCCAACGGCTCCTCACCATTTCCCGCGACGCGCTCTCTCCCGCCGACCGCGCCTCGTTCGTCCATCTGATCACCCAGGTGGAGATGGACAACCTCACCAGACTGCAGGGAGAGGTGACCTGGATGACGGAGAAGTACAAGACGGAGAACTTCGACAAACCGTGGAACGGGTGCGAGGATGCCCAGAAGCGGGTCGTTCGGAAGCTTGTCGGTCATGCAAGGGAATTTGTTAAAACTGAAGAATAATATTCCTATTAATCTTATATTATTACCGTATTCACATTATTAAGCGTTTTAATCGAGAAGTTAGCAACAATTTTCTTGAAATGTTCACATTACTTTGTAAGACTCTTGAAACTTTTTGGGGAACTTCGTATACCAAAAAGCGTAAGGAGAACGAAGCTATGGGAACGGAACAAACGGAACGCTTTGAAGGTCAGAACGAGCTGGAGGCTTTGATCCAGAAGGTCAAGCGGGCCCAGGTGCTGTACGCCTCGTATTCCCAGGAGAAGGTGGATGCCATTTTCCGGGCGGCGGCCATTGCGGCGAACAACGCCCGCATCTCGCTGGCGCAGGATGCCGTCCAGGAGACGGGCATGGGCATCGTGGAAGACAAGGTCATCAAGAACCACTTCGCCGCCGAATACATTTTCCATAAGTACAAGGACGACAAGACCTGCGGAATCATCGAGGAAGACGAGGGTTTCGGCATCGAGAAGATCGCCGAACCCAAAGGGGTGATCTGCGGCATCATTCCGACGACCAACCCCACCTCCACGGCGATCTTCAAATCGTTGATCTCCCTGAAGACCCGCAACGCCATCATCTTCTCCCCCCATCCCCGGGCGAAGAAATGCACCTGTGACGCCGCGCGCATCGTGCGGGACGCCGCCGTGGCTGCGGGAGCGCCGGAAGACATCATCGGCTGGATCGAACAACCGACGATGGAGAAGACCGACTATCTGATGACCCATCCGCTGATCAATCTGATCCTGGCCACCGGGGGGCCGGGCATGGTCAAGGCGGCCTATTCCTCCGGGAAACCTGCCATCGGCGTCGGAGCGGGGAACACCCCGGCGCTTTTGGACAAGAGCTGCAACATCAAGATGGCCGTCGCCTCCATCTTGATGTCCAAGACGTTCGACAACGGCGTGGTGTGCGCTTCCGAACAATCCATCATCTGCCACAAGGACATCTACGACGAAGTGAAGAAGGAGCTGGCAGCCCAGGGGGCCCACTTCCTGAACAACCAGGAACTGGACAAGCTCCGCGCGGTGATCATCGACCCCAAGCGGGGGACGGTGAGCCCGGCGATCGTCGGACAGCCGGCATGGAAGATCGCCGAAGTGGCCGGTTTCTCCGTTCCCAAGGACACCAAGGTGTTGATCGGGGAGGTGACCCGCATCGAGGCGGACGAACCGTTCGCCCATGAGAAACTCTCTCCGGTGCTTGCCATGTACCGGTGCGACAACTTCGGTTCCGGCACCGACATGGCCGTCCATTTGATCGCCCTGGGAGGCTTTGGCCACACCAGCGTGCTGTACGTGGATGAAAAGGAACAGGACAAGATCGAGGCGTTCGGCAAGGCGGCCAAGACCAGCCGGGTGCTGGTCAACATGCCGGCCAGCCAGGGAGCCATCGGGGACATCTACAACTTCCGTCTGGAACCCAGCCTGACGTTGGGATGCGGCAGCTGGGGCAACAACTCCGTATCGGAGAACGTCGGACCGAAACATCTGCTGAACATCAAGACGGTAGCCGCCAGGAGGGAAAACATGCTGTGGTTCAAATTGCCTCCCAAAGTATACTTCAAATACGGATGCCTGCCCGTCGCGCTGCAGGAACTCGCCGGACGAAAGAAGGCGTTCATCGTCACGGACAGCTTCCTGTTCGGCAGCGGAATGATCGACAAGGTGACCAAACCGCTGGTGAAGATGGGCATCGAGTGCGAGGTGTTCCACCAGGTGAAGCCCGATCCCACGCTGGGGACGATCAACACGGCACTGGGGTTGGTCAACGCGTTCCATCCCGACATCTTCATCGCCGTCGGTGGCGGTTCCCCGATGGACGCGGCGAAGATCCTCTGGCTTCTGTACGAGCACCCCGAGGTGAAGTTCGACGGGCTGGCGCTCCGGTTCATGGATATCCGCAAGCGTATCTACGCGTTCCCCCACATGGGGGAGAAGGCCAAGCTGGTCTGCATCCCGACGACCAGCGGCACGGGATCGGAAGTGACGCCGTTCGCCATCATCACCGATGAGAATACCGGCATGAAGTACGCCATCGCCGATTACGCGCTCACGCCGTCCATGGCGATCGTCGATTCGGAACTGGCCATGGGACAGCCCAAGTCGCTGACCGCCTCCTGCGGCATCGACGTGCTGACCCACGCCCTGGAGGCGCTTGCCTCCAGCATGTCCACCGACTACACCAACGGTCTTGCGCTGGAAGCCGCCCGGGTGATCTTCAAATACCTGCCGGCCGCCTATGCCGACGGGACGGACCGCAAGGCACGGGAAAAGGTGCACAACGCCTCGACGATGGCCGGCATGGCGTTCGCCAACGCGTTCCTCGGATTGTGCCATTCCATGGCCCACAAGCTCGGCGCCCAGTTCCATGTTCCTCATGGGATGGCCAACGGCCTGCTTCTGACCAACATCATCCGGTTCAACGCCAACGACAACCCGACCAAACAGGCTGCGTTCCCCCAGTATGAGTTCCCCTCGGTGGTCTCCCGGTATGCCCGTGCGGCGGACTACATCGCCATGGCGGTCAACGACCAGAAGAATACGCCGTACGTGGTGACCAAACCGGGCATGACGATGGAACAGAAGGTCGAGGCCTTGATCGCAGGCATCGAAGCGTTGAAGAAGGTGCTGAACATCCCGCCGTCCATCAAGGAATGGGGGGTGGATGAGAAGGAGTTCCTGGACGCGGTGGATGAACTGTCGGTGAAGGCGTTCGACGACCAGTGCACCGGAACCAACCCCCGCTATCCGTTGATCAGCCAGATCAAGGCGCTGTACCTTGACAGCTACTACGGCAGGGCCTGGCACGAAGAGGCGTGAGCTGTTACGTTTCTGATTTCCGTTTTCGGGGCCGCGGCCTGAGCAAGGTCAACTGGCCCCCTTCTTTGTCTTCCCGGATCCGTTGCATCTGCAGGCGGGACGCCTTCAGGGAGCTGTCGTAGTGGTAGTAGTCCATCGTTTCCCGGTCGACCCGGTAGATCAACTGGTACGGCTTTCCGGGAAGGAACGCCACGGCCAGCGTCAGCTGGCGGGGGGCGTACATTCCCTTCAGGAGCAAGGCCTGCTTGGCGGTGATGTAGTCATCGTACAGCATCACCGTCATGGCGGTCTTTCCCGCCCGGTCATGCAGGATGATGTCGCTTTTCTCCGTCATCACATCAAAGACGAGATTCTTGGGAAACACCCGGTAGGACGGGGAGGTGTCGTCCACCGTCAACGACAGTTTCTCCCTGAGCTTCCGCTCCAGGTGTTCCGTCAGACGATGGGCGATGGCGGCCCGGTGTTTGGGCCGGGTGAACAGATAGGCGTCCGATGCGATCAAATCAGCGAGGGCGTCCTGGAAGACGTCGAACAGCACCATTGAGGTATACCGCGCATCGGAGCCGAAGTGTTCCATCAGGCGAATTCCACCGTCCATTCCATCGTGGCCACCTTGGCGATGGTGTTGTAGATGGAACAGTTGTGCGTCGCCTTCTCAAACGCCTTGGTGAAAAGCTGGGCGTCGGAGGCACCGGTGACGGTGACGTGGATGTCCACGCTCTTCAGCCACGTGGGGATTTCATCCCGCTTGACGCCGTGGGTCTGGAAGCTCATGTGCTCCCAACCGACGTGCATTTCCTTCGCGATGTCCTTGAACGTCATGAACAGGCATCCGCTCAAGGCCCCGAGCAGATACTCGTACGGGCCGGTGGTCGGCGTGTACGCGTACGCGTCCCCGGAAGGGGTGGTGAACTGGTAATGGTCCGGCACGAAATCGGCACGGACGGATCTTTCTTGGCTCATGGCTGTATCATAGCCTGTTTTTGACGGGAATTCCAGCGGATATCAAAACGGGACTCCGTTGGGGAGTCCCGTTCTTCAAATCACGCTTTGTCTTTGGCCGGAGGCATCCGCACGGCGATGTTGTCCATGGTCAGTTGCGCCTCGTCCACCGGCGACGGGGAGTCATCCATCGAGCAGACCCCCACCGTGTTCTTGGGGAACGCGATGACCTCGTGGATCGAGTTCTGCTCGCTGATGATCATCACCATCCGGTCGATGCCCGGGGCGATGCCGCCATGAGGAGGCGGTCCGTACTTGAAGGCGTCGAGCAGGAATCCGAAGGCCGCCTGGGCCTTCTCGTCCGGGTAGTTGCAGATGCGGAAGATCCGCTTCTGCAGCTCGATGTCATGAATACGAATCGAACCGCTGGCGCATTCATACCCGTTGCACACCATGTCGTACAGGTCTCCGATCACCGCACCGGGATCCTTCTCCAGCGTCGGGATGTACTCGGCCTGCGGCATGCTGAACATGTGGTGCGCCGCCTCCCAGTGACCTTCCTCCTCGTTGTACTCGAACAGCGGGAAGTCGATGATCCAGCAGAACGCGTAGGTGTGGGGCGGGATCAAATACAACTCTTTGCCAAGCCGGGAGCGGATGGCCCCCAGGCTTGCGCAGCACTTCTTCCAGTTCTCATGGGCGATGAACAACAGGAGGTCGCCTTCCTTGGCGTCAAAACGGGCGACCAGCTCGGACTCCAGGCCGGCAAGGTACTTGGAGATGCCACCTGAGAGCGTCCCGTTGGCTCCGACCTTCGCCCAGGCAAGCCCTTTGGCCCCATAGGTCTTGGCCGTCTCTTCCAGGCTGTCGATGTACTTGCGGGTGTACTCTTCCAGCGGCTTGTCCTTCGGACCGACGACCGCTTTCTTCTCCACCCGTTTCGGGTTGGGGGCGCAGATGGCCTTCACATGCCCTTTGGCCGCCAAAATGTCCTTGAACACGCCGAAGTTGGTCTTTGCGGCGAACTCGTCCATGTCCTGCATTTCCAGACCGAAGCGGAGATCCGGTTTGTCACACCCGTAGGTGTTCATCGAATCGTACCATTTGATCCTCCGGAAATGTTCCGGAAGGTCGTAATGGACCACTTCCTTGAACACCTGGCCGAACAGCCGTTCCATCAGCAGCAGGACATCGTCCCGCTTGACGAAACTCATCTCGACGTCCAGCTGGGTGAACTCAAGTTGCCGGTCCCCCCGGGCATCCTCGTCACGGTAGCACCGCGCGATCTGGAAGTACTTGTCCATGCCGCCGACCATCAACAGCTGCTTGTACAGCTGGGGGCTTTGGGGAAGGGCGTAGAACTTGCCCGGCCACAGGCGGCTGGGGACGATGAAGTCACGGGCACCTTCCGGGGTCTTGCGGACCAGCGTCGGCGTCTCGATCTCATAGAACCCTTCGTCGCACAGGAAATTCCGGATGGAATGGACGAACTCATGGCGAAGCCGGATGCGCTCCTGCATTCCCTGCGTCCTGAGATCCAGAAAGCGGTAGCGGAGCCGGAGATCCTCGTTGGGGACTTGATTGGGATCATCGATGCGGAACGGCAGGGGTTCGCACTTGGAGAGGATCTGGATCGTCTCGGCTTTCACCTCGACGTCTCCGGTCGGCATCTCCTTGTTGACCATGTCATCCGGGCGGAGCCGGACGATACCCTGGACGGCGATGCAGTACTCTTCCTTCAATTGCCCGGCCGTTTCCTGCAGTTCTGCCGGAGCGTCGTCATCGACGACCACCTGGGTCACTCCGTACCGGTCACGGAGGTTGATGAACGAGAGTGCGCCGTGGTTGCGGTCACGGAACACCCAGCCGTTCAGAATGACGGTCTTGCCGTTATCTTCCTTTCGCAACGCCCCGCAGGTTGTGGTGCGCTGCATGAACACTTCTTCTGACATGTATAACCCTCTTGCGAATGTTCCTACAGTGTATCCACAACCAGCGGAAAAAAGCAATCTCGAACCATCACTGGGGAAGCTCGCGGACGGTGTAGATTCCCTCCTGTTCGTACGCGATCGCCTGTACGGCGGCAGCGGCCGCCGACGTGGTGGTGGTGTAGGGGATCTTCAGCCGCATGGCGGCGGTCCGGATGTCATCATCACTGCGGCGGGCATGATAGCCCATCGGCGTGTTGATCACCAGATCCACCTGGCGGGCGTGCATCATGTCGACGATGTTGGGGTGTCCGTCCTGGACCTTCAGCACCACGTTGCACAGGATGCCGGCGTCGAACAGATCCCGCGCCGTGCCATGGGTGGCGAACAGGTGGAATCCCAGTTTCTGCAGTTGCCGTGCGATGGGTACGATGGTCTGCCGGTCCTTCTTGGTCACGCTGATCACCACGTTGCCCGAGGTAGGCAGCCGGTTGCCCGCAGCCGCCTGGCTCTTGGCGTACGCCTCTCCGAAGCTCCGGCCCATGCCGATCGCCTCTCCGGTGGAGCGCATCTCCGGCCCCAAGGCCGGGTCGACGTTGCTGAACCGGTCGAAGCTGAACACCGCTTCCTTGATGGCCCAGCCGGTGATGCAGTGCCCTTCGGCGAACGTGCCCTCCCTGCCGACCAGTCCCTGGGCGACCAGATCCTCGCCGTTCCACACCCGGACGGCGGCTTCCACCAGGTTGACGCCGCTGGCCTTGCTGATGAACGGTACGGTCCGCGAGCCCCGGGGATTGACCTCGATGATGTACAGCTTGTCCTCCTTGGAGGCGAACTGGATGTTCATCAACCCTTTGACCTGCAGTTCCTGGGCCAGCTTCAGTGCCCATTCCCGCATTTGGGAGAGCACCGACGGGATGGCCTTGTACGGCGGGAACACGGCGGCGCTGTCGCCGGAGTGGATGCCCGCGGCCTCGATGTGCTGCAGAATGCCGCCGATGTAGATGCTCTTGCCGTCGCTGACGGCGTCCAGGTCATACTCGAACGCGTCTTCCAGGAACTGGTCGATCAACACCGGGGCCTTGGGCGTGATCTCCACACCGCTGTGCTCCAGGAAGTCCTGCAGTCCCTCCTCGTCGTCCACGATGAACATCCCCCGTCCGCCCAGCACGAAGGAGGGGCGGAGCAGTACGGGGAAACCCACTTCCAGCGCCTTGGGGATGATCTCGTCCCTGCTGTGGGCCGTCTGGTTGGCCGGGTTGCGAAGTCCGAGTTTCCGGACCACCTGGCTGAACCGTTCCCGGTCGCCTGCCCGGTCCAGTCCGTCCAGACTGGTGCCGATGATGTTGGCCCCGGCGGCCTGGAGGTCATCGGCCATGTTCAGCGGCGTCTGGCCTCCCAGCTGAACGACGACGTTCTTCGTCCCTTCCAGCCGCATGATCTCCTTGACGTGCTCGGCCGTCAACGGTTCGATGTACAGCCGGTCGGAGATGTTGAAGTCGGTGGATACCGTCTCCGGGTTGGAGTTGACCATGATGGTTTTCCTGCCCAGCTTCCGGAACGCCAGGGACGAGAGGGTGCAGCAGGTGTCGAACTCCAGTCCTTGGCCGATCCGGTTGGGGCCGGAAGCCAGGATGATCACGGCATCCTTTCCCAGCGGGGTGGTCTCATCCTTCTCCCCATAGGTGGTGTAGCAGTACGGGGTCAGCGCCTGGAACTCACCGGCGCAGGTGTCCACGTGGTGGGCCACGGCGACGATGCCTTCCCCGGTGCGCATCCGGTACACCGCATCCTCGCTCTGGTGGCTCAGCGTGGCGATCCGTTTGTCGCTCATGCCGTACCGTTTGGCTTCCAGAATCAGCTCTTTGGTCAGCGGTCCTTTGGACAGTTTCTTGTCCATCTCTGCCTGGCGGACCAGCTGATAGAGGAACCAGCGGTCGAAGCCGGTCAGCTTGGAGAGCTCGGGGAGGATGGACGGACCGTGCTCCACGATCATCGTGTAGGCGCTCATCAGCCTGAGGGGATGGGCGCTGTGCAGGATGTGGTCGATCTCATCGTCGGTGTACTTGCCGCCTTCCCGCATGTCGGTCAGTCCTTCGAACTTCCGTTCGCTTGCCCGGATGGCCTTGTTCAGCGCTTCCAGCGCCGTGCGGCCCAGGGCCAGCGCTTCACCCACCGAGCGCATCTGGGTGCCCAGCGCGCTGTAGGGAAGGGGGAACTTTTCCAGTTCGAACCGGGGCACCTTGACGGCGCAGTAGTCCAAGGCCGGCTCGAAGCAGGAGACTGATTTGCCGGTGATCTCGTTGACCACCTCGTCCAGCGTGTAACCGACGGCCAGTTTCGCCGAACATCGGGCGATGGGGAAGCCGGTCGCCTTGCTTGCCAGGGCGGAGGAGCGGGAGACCCGTGGGTTCATTTCGATGACCACCATCTTGCCGGTATCCGGGTTGACGGCGAACTGGACGTTGGATCCTCCGCAGTCCACACCGACGGCCCTGAGGATGTTGATCGACGCGTCCCGCATCGCCTGGTAGGCCTGGTCGTCCAGCGTCTGGATCGGCGCGATGGTGATGGAATCCCCGGTGTGCACGCCCATCGGATCGATGTTCTCGATGGAACAGACGATGATGGCGTTGTCCTTGCGGTCCCGCATCACCTCCATCTCGAACTCCTTCCAGCCGATCAACGACTCCTCCACCAGCGCCTCATGGACCGGGCTGGTCTCCAGAGCGCGCTCAATGCAATCGGTGAACTCGGCGTCGTCATGGGCGATGGATCCGCCAAAGCCTCCCAGGGTGAAACTCGGCCGGATGATCACCGGGTATCCGATGTCGTCCTTCGCCTTCACCCCTTCCTGGATGGTGTGGACCACTTCGCTGCGGGGGCTTTCCAGTCCCAGCGAGCTGACCACCTGCTTGAACTTGCCCCGGTCCTCGGCAAGCTCGATGCTTTTGATGGACGCCCCGATGACCTGCACGTTGTATTTGTCCAGAAGACCCTTGCGGGAGAGCTCCATCGCCAGGTTCAACCCGGTCTGGCCTCCCATCGTCGTCAGGATGGCGTCCGGCCTGTCCCGTTGGAAGATCTGCTCGACGTACTCCGTTTTCAGCGGTTCCAGATAGATGTGGTCGGCGATGCCCGCCGTGGTCTGCACCGTGGCGGGGTTGGGGTTGACCAGCAGTACTTCGTATCCTTCTTCCTTCAGTGCCTTGACCGCCTGTGTGCCGCTGTAGTCGAACTCACACGCCTGTCCGATGACGATCGGCCCGCTGCCCACCACCAGGATCCGATGGATGTCTTCCCGTTTGCTCATACGTTGCCCCCCAGTTGGATGAATCGGTCGAAAATCCAGGACGCGTCATACGGGCCTGGCGAGGCTTCCGGATGGAACTGCACCGACGCGATGCGGCGCCCCTCGTCCATCAATCCTTCGATGGAACCGTCGTTGGCGTTGGTGAACCAGATGGAGACGGAGGATGGCAGGGAGGCGGGGTCGCTCATGAAGCCGTGGTTCTGGCTGGTGACGAACGTCTTGCCGCTCTGGTGGTCATACACCGGGTGGTTCCCGCCATGGTGTCCGAACTTCATCTTCACCGTTTTTCCCCCCAGGGCCCAGGTGATGATCTGGTGGCCCAGGCAGATGCCCAGCACCGGCATCGTGCCGATCAGGCTCCGTACCATCTGGACGGATGGCTGCAGCAGGGCGGGGTCCCCCGGCCCGTTGGAGAGGAACAGCGCCTGGGCGCCGGTCGCCAGGACGTCCTCCTTGCTTGCCGTTGCCGGAAGCAGCGTCACGGCGACGTTCCGCCGGTACAGCTGGCGGATGATGGAGCGCTTGATGCCGTAGTCCACCACGGCGAAGCGGAGGGTGGGGTGTTCCGCTTTCTTGCCGTCGACCAAGGGATCGACCAGGGGGGCTTTGACCGTCACCCCGTCGATCAGATCGCGCTCGGTGATCAGCGGGAAGGCGCGCAACGTCTTGAGAGCGTCGGCTTTTACCTCTTCGGTGACCGGCCCGTCCACCGACAGGATCATGCCGTTCTGGCTGCCTGCCTCGCGCAGATGGAGCGTCAGGCTTCGGGTGTCCACATCGCTGATCATCGGGATCCTCTGGGCTTCCAGGTACTCCTCCAGGCTGATCCGCCCTTCAGGAAGCGGCCCCTGGTACAACTCATGGACGATCATTGCGGTGGCCTTGATGCCGTCACTCTCCGTGAAGGGGGTGTCGCATCCGTAGTTGCCGATCTCCGGATAGGTCATCACCACCATCTGACCGTGATAGGAGGGATCGGTGAGGATCTCCTGGTAGCCCGTCATGCTGGTGTTGAAGACGACTTCCGCGATGGGCGCTTCGGCGCCCTCGGGAACCTGGTAGCCATGTGCGGTCCCTGTCCAACAGGATCCGTCAGAAAGCAGAAGTATGGTATGCTGCATGATTCCTCGTCAAATTGACGATATGATAGCGTAGACAGAAAATTTATGCAACAGTTCTTGCATGAATTTGCAACATACCCGAAGAATCTCTTCGGATATGCAACATTTATGCAACAATCATACGCCAAGCAACTCTTTGGCGATGGTGAAATAGATCACCAGGCTCATCGCGTCGACGATGGTGGTGATCAACGGGGCGGCCATGATGGCCGGATCCACGTGGATCTTCTTGGCCAGAAGCGGCAGCAGTCCACCGATCAACTTGGCCAGCAGCACGGTGAAGAACATCGTCAGCGAGACGGTGAAGGCGATCATCATCGTGACGTTCCGGTAGGTCAGTACGATCCGGATGAAGTTCACCGCGGCCAGGACAAGCCCGACCAAAATGGATACCCGGAGTTCTTTCCACATGATTTTCACCCAGTCCCGGGGTTCCACTTCTCCGACGGCCAGTCCGCGAATGATCAAGGCGGAGGACTGGCTGCCGGCGTTGCCGCCGGTATCGGTCAGCATCGGGATGAACGTGACCAGCAGCGGGATGGCGACGAACGCGTCGGTGAACCGCTCCAGAATGGAGCCGGTGATCATTCCGCTGACCATCAGGATCAGCAGCCAGAGGATCCGGTGCTTGGCCATTTCCACCACGCCGGTCTTCAGATACGGTTTTTCCGACGGTTGCATGGCGGCCATCTTTTCGATGTCCTCCGTCGCCTCGTCCTGCATGACGTCCACGGCGTCATCCACCGTGACGATGCCGACCAGACGGTTCTCCGCGTCCACCACCGGGAGCGCGACGAAATCGTATTTGTTGAACAGCCGGGCGGCCACTTCCTGGTCGTCCGTCGTGGTGACGCTGATGATGTCTTTTTCCATCACGTCCTCGACGTGCTGGTCGTCCTTGGCAAGGAGCAGATCCTTGATGGAGGCCGTTCCTTCCAGATGGTGTTCCTGGTCGGTGACGTAACAGGTGTAGATCGTCTCCTTGTCTTCCCCGGTGGAGCGGATCCTGTCAATCGCTTCCTTGATGGTCAGTTCCCGTTTCAGGTCGACGAACTCACTGGTCATGATCGACCCGACGCTGTCATCCGGATAGCGCAGGTAGTGGTTGATCAACTGGCGGGTTTCCGGTTTGGCGTTGCGCAGTACTTTGCGCACGATGTTGGCCGGCAGTTCCCCGATCATGTCCACGGCGTCATCCACCGACAGATCGTCGATGATGGTGGAAAGCTGCTGGTCATCCAGCGAGTTGATCAACTGCTCCTGGTTCTCGATGGGGAGGTTGGCGAATACGTCGGCCGCGACCTCCTTCTCCAGCAGGCCGAAGACGATCATCACCTGGGGTGGAGGAAGCGCCCCGATGAAGTCCGCGACGTCCACCTCGTTGAGGTGGGTGAGTTTTTCCTTCAGATCGGCATACCGATGATTCTCGGCATCGGCGATCAATGCTTCCTTGTCGTACTGGTAATCTTGCATGGCTTACCCCCTGGATGGAAAAGTGATGGGCGAAGCCGAATAGGGACTCAGATGTGTGGGAAGCCACACAAGTGGTAGTCCAGATTCGAACTTCTGCTGCTCGGTTTCACGGAGGACCTCCTTGTGTGGAATCTGTTCTCCGGTACGGGAGAACGACATCTTTTTATAGCATCATTTGGGGGATGAGGCAACCCAATGGGAAGGGTTTTTCCACAGATCCGGTGGATGTCGGAAAAAGAGAGGGAAAGGAATCGGGGAGAAGATTACAGATCGGTGATCAAGGCATCCCCATGGATGGCGTGCCAGCTCGCCCGGAACCCGTCCACCGCCTTGACGACGGCATCCTGGATCAGTGCCTGGTGCAGCAGGGCAGGGGAGACGGTGCACGCGTCCGCTCCGGCGGCATAGGACGCGATGATCTGCGCCGTTCCTTTCAGACTGGCGGCCAAGATGGTGCAGCCGGCGCTCTTGCGGCTGGAGAGAAGCCGGATCGCCGCCTCAGGATCCTCTCCGTTGGTCTGCATCCGGTTGTAGTACACCGCAAGGGTGCGGGCCCCGGCCATCATGGCAAGGAGTCCCTGCAGCGGAGAGAGGATCGCCGTGGCGGTGATGTTCACCCCTTGGGCGGAAAGGCGCCGGATGGCTTGCAGCCCCGCTTCCGTCACCGGGATTTTGATCCATACGTCATCATCCACTTCGAAGCGGATCCGTTCCGCTTCCTTAACCATCTGGTCGGCCGTATCCCCGACCACCTGGACGTGCAGGCTCCGCTTCGCTCCGATCAGGCCGCGGATCTCCCGGAGGCGTTCGAAGAAATCGATCTCTCCTTCCGCCTGGAAGATCGTCGGGTTGGTGGTGACCCCAAAGACGGGGTAGTCCCTGAGTCCTTCGGTGATTTCCTTCAGATCTGCGGTATCCAGCAACAGTTCCATCTGAGTCCCCTCTTTCCTTTATCACTATACGCCGATTCAGGAAAAAGGGGAGGAAAACCTCACGGTTTCTGGGAAGAGAACCGGATCGGCCCGCTGGTCGATTGGAGGGTGACCTTGACGTTTCCGTCCCCCGCTTTGGTGGCGGGAAGGTCCAACTGGCCGGAGGTGCTGCGCGCCTCAAGCTGGTAATCCGCTTTTTCCTGCACCAGATCGAAGGAGAGATCCCCGCTGGTGGACAGAAGCCGGATGGTACCGCGCTTCATGTCGCTTGCCGCGGTGATGCTTCCACTGGTGGTGTGCAGGTACAGGTCGGAGCCATGGTAGCTGTCCAGCGAAAGAGCGCCGCTGGTGGAGGAGATTTCCGTCTCTTCCCGGTCGGTGACCGATGCCAGGGAGATGTCCCCGTTGGTCGTGGATATCTCGATTTCCTTGGCGGAGAGATCGGCGAGCCGTACTTTTCCGCTGATGGTGCGGATCTCCACGTCATCCTTCACCGACAGGGATGGCAGGTCGACGGCACCGCTCTTTGTGCTGAGGGAAAGCTCGCCCAGCGTGGAGGATTGCGGGATCGTCACGGTCAACGAACCGTTTCTTCCCCCCGAGACGATGATGGAAAGATCCTCGCCATCCCGTTTGGTGGTCGCTTTGCCCGAACCGTGATAGACGAAGGAAAGGTCTGTCGCCTGGGGGTCGGACAGCAACGTGATGTCGTCGCTTTCCGTCCGGATGGAAAGATCGGCGGAATCGGAGAGCGCGAAAGTTTCCGTCATTTTGCTGTTCTGCTTGGTGCGGAGGGCGCCGAACCCAAAGAAGATCGCCAGCGCCGCCACCAGCACCAAAAGGAAGATTTTGTTGGCTTTGGAATCCTTCAGCATCTCATTTCCCCGTGTTGAACCGGTCGTCCCAATCCCGTTCCTTGTCGAACATGTCGTTTTCCATCGTTTCGACCTTTTTCTTCAGGTCGTCGTATTTCCGCTTCAGTTCGTCATCACTGGGCTGCCCGTCCGTATCTGTCCCCTGGTAGCCTTCCGGCTGCATCGGGATGATCAACGAAAGGATCAGGTAGATGATCGCTCCGGGAAACACCCCGGTGAAGATGACGATCAACGCCACGATGATCCTGACCATGTTGGGGTCAAGATCCCGCCATTCGGCAAGTCCGGTGCACAGTCCGAAAATCTTCCCCCTGGGGGACCGATACCATCTGTTTGTCGTCGCTTTTGCCATGATCATGCCTTCTTCTCTTCTTTGCGGCCATCCATGATCGTCTGGATGTTGTCCAGCCGACGCTCCAGGTCGCCGATGCCTTGCTTCAATCGCTCGCGCTCCAGCTCTTTCTGCCTGGCGCGATCCTTTTCCTCTTCCATCTCCTGATGGAGGCGCTTGACCTTCCCCCTGCGGGAGGGTTGGTCCCGGTACTCGCTGTACGTTCCCGGCTCGTATCCTTTGTCCATCTCCGCCATGCGGAGCGCCGCGTCGATCTTCTTTTTCTTGATGTTTTCCTTGGAATCGATGACGACCCAGACGGTGATGCTGCCGAAAATGATGGCGATGATGAACAGCCCGATGTATTCGCTCATTGGGTTATTTCTCCTGTTGTTGTTTCCGTTTCAGTTCCGCAAGCTGCGCGTCGATCTCGTCGGCTTCCTCCAGATCGGAGAACGCCTTCTCCGTATCATGGGCGTGGGATTGTCCGTTCAGATCGTTCATCGCCTGCATCCGGTCGATCCGTTCCTCCATCGTGGTGAAGTGGTCCATCGGATCCTTGTGCATCGTCTCCTGGGCACGGGCCCGTTCGGCTTCCTGTTTTTGCTTTTCGGTAAGGATCTTGTATTTCTTCTTCACCTCGGCGAGCTTCTCTTCCAGTTGGGATATCTCGTTCTGGCTGTCTTTGATCAGACTGTCGTAGTTGGCGATCTCCTCATTGATCCGCTCCTCTTGGGCGACGCACCGTTTCTTTTCCACCAGCGCCTCGCGGGCAAGATCGTCACGAGCCTTGGATACGGCAAGTTCCGCCCGGCTCTGCCAACGGTTCACCGCCGCCTGGACATCGGAGCGCTGCCGATCCAACCGGGTGCGGCTGGCCATCTTGTCAGCGCAGTTGCTCTTGATCTCGATCAGCGTGTCCTCCATCTCCTGGATCATCATCCGGAGCATCTTCTGGGGATCCTCCGCACGATCGAGCAGGCTGTTGATGTTGGCGTTCACGATATCAAGGAATCTTGAAAATACTCCCATGGTTGCTACTCCTTCATCCATCATACAGCAAGAACTGTGCCAAGCGGTTTTCACCGGTTTTTCATCGGTTTTCGGGGCAGGAGATTGGTGTTCTTTGCCATGTGATGGTATAATTCGCCTATCATGGAAGAGATGCAGACCCAGAGCCCGTTAGGGGAAAGCGAAGTGTTCCTGGATTTCCAGGCGAAACTGTCATTGGCCGCCAAGATGAACCGGAGCGTGCTGTTGGTGGGGGAGCGGGGGACCGGCAAGGAGATCGCCGCCCGTCGTCTCCACTACCTTTCCCCCCGGTGGCAGAAGAACCTGGTGACGATCAACTGCGCCGCCCTTCCCCCGTCGTTGATCGAAACGGAGTTGTTCGGCTACGAGCAGGGTGCGTTCACCGGAGCCCAGAAGACCCGCAAGGGGCGGTTCGAGGAGGCGGAAGGAGGGACACTGTTTTTGGATGAGATCGGCCTGATCCCTCTGGAAGTGCAGGAGAAGATCCTCCGGGTGGTGGAATACGGGACGTTCGAGCGGGTCGGCTCGTCGGTGACCCATACCTGTGATGTGCGGATCATCGGCGCCACCAATGCCGATCTCCCCCAGCTGTGCAAGGAAGGAAAGTTCAAGGAAGATCTGCTGGACCGCCTGAGCTTCGAGGTGTTGTTCCTTCCCCCGCTTCGGGAACGGGGGGATGACATCCTGCTGCTGGCCAATTTCTTCGCCGGAAAGATGGCGATGGAGTGCGGAAGGGATGATATCCCCGTCTTCTCCGACGAGGTGAAGGCACAGCTTCGTGCCTATCCCTGGCCTGGCAATGTGCGGGAGCTGAAGAACGTGGTGGAGCGGGCCGTCTACAAGCAGGATAGCCCGGTGATCGACCGTCTGGAGTTCCATCCGTTCACCAATCCGTACGAGAAACCGCAGGAATCGGAACAATCCGCTCCATTGGACTTGATGAACTATGAACAAGCAAAGCAGGAATTTGATATACTGTATCTGAAAAGAGCCCTGGAAGAGGGGCGGGGAAACCAAAAACGGGCTGCGGAATTGCTCGGCCTGACCTACGACCAGTTCCGTGGGTTGTACCGCAAGTACAAGGAGGCGCTTGGATGAGAACAGTTACCAACTACCATTACTACGAGGAGCTGAATCTGACCATCGGGGAAGATGGGGGGAAACTTTCCGTCATCGACTGGGGCCGGCAGATATTCGCCGGGACCAACCAGCAGACTCCGTTGACCGATGAGACGTACCGGCAACTGTGCGATTATTTCGCAGGCAGACGGAAATCATTTGACCTTCCGCTTGAGGTGCATGGCACGGAGTTCGAGATGGCCGTGTGGGCTGAGCTGCAGAAGATTCCGTACGGCAAGACCACCACGTACACCCAAATCGCCCAGGACCTGGGAGACAAGGAAGCACGGCGGGCCGTCGGTATGGCGTGCAACCACAATCCGATCGCCATCGTCATTCCCTGCCACCGTGTCATCGGCGCCGACGGATCGCTTGTCGGTTACGTGGGCACGCTGGACGCCAAGAAAGCGTTGCTCCGTCTGGAACAGAACAACAGCTGATCACCAGATGCAAAGAGGCTGGTCGGCATCCTGTTTGATCAACAGGCTGCCGTATCCTTCCATCGATCCGCACCTGACCAAATCCACCTGATGGATGATCTCTTCTCGACGGTTGATCATCGTGAGGGTATGTCCTTCGGTGGTGATGGACAGCCCGTATCCTGCCGTCTCGTGGATGGAAGTTCCGTCTCCGACGCAATGGAGCGGAAGCGGGGTTGCAGGTGAACGGCCGTTGGCTGAAGAGGGTGACGGCATGCCCGTTTGGGGGGATGGGAAGCTCGAGTACGGTGGTTGGAAGCAACTGGCGGTACTCAGGACTGGTCTCCCCACGCATTTGCTTGGGAATCTCTTTCCCCAACAGGGAGACAGAAAGCGGGCCGCATTGCCACAGAGCCCCATGGTATTGGCAGGGGCAGGAAGCGGCAAGATGCCAGCGAAGCGTTGCCGCTTCTGTACCGTACACATCATCGCAGACCACTGCCAGATGGGAAAACAACAGGATCCTGCGACGAGTGAGCATCCCATCCGGATGACGGATCCAGCATTCCGCGGCATCGACTTCAGGAGATACTGCCGTTCTGAACCCTATGACGTGGAGCAGCGACGCATACGACCAGCTCTCCTGGGATCGCGCGTCGTGGCTGGTCTCCACCACGTTGTGGGCGGCAGGATCCTTCAGCCGGATACGGATCGGGGTGTCGGTGTAGGTGTATCTTCCACTGTCTATCATCACCGGTTTCCCTTGGAAGGCAAGGTCGGCTTGGCCCGCGTCCAGATGTCCATGACCACTTCCCAGCGCTGTGGCGTGGAAGTACAGTTCGAAATCCCCTTTGCGAAGACAGCAACTTCCGTTGCGTGACGCCACGATGGAGGTGGTGGGGCGCAGGGGTTCCTTCCCCGCGATGGATGCGCGTTCCTGTGAGAGAAAATCCAGATAGGTTTCCTCCTCCTCTCCAGAGAAGAGTGTTGGTTCATTGAAGAGGATCGCCGCTTCCGTCCTGAGGTTTCGGACATCCAGCAGGTCACTGTCCCCCTGGGGGAAGATGATTCCCTTCCCGAACGTCATCCCATCCAGAGCTTTGGCCATGGCATAGGCTTTTTCCTTGATGCCTGAGGGCAGATGGATGGATGCGTGCTGGCAGATCAGCAGAGCATCCAGGACACACCGAAGAACTTCGGCGTGGTACAACGGGCTTTGTTCCCACTGCACGCCATCCGGAAGCACTTGGAACGAGAGTTCCTCTTCCAGACGACGTATGGCTTCCTTGCGCCACGCCTCCTGGTCCCTGGCGATGCCGGCCAACAGCAGACCGTGGTCTTGGATCACCCCCCAGTTGGACATGCGGTGGAACGAGGTGTGGGATTCCAGAAGATAGGTGGCGTGCTGGTCGATGCTGCTGATGATCCGCTGGGTAAGGGCTTCAGGCAGGGGAGAGCCTGCCAGACGGAACAACTCGAGCGTCCGGAGCCAATGCTCCACCCTGATGCCTGCCTCCAAGCTTCGCCAGCTGGTCTGCTCCCGTGCTTTGGTGTGTGGCTGGGTGGTGAGGAAGTCGTCCCACAGCACCATGCAGGTTTCCCGGTATGATGCGTTTCCTGTCGCGGCGAATGCTTTGGCCAATGCGACGAACACGGAGTGGCGGCACAGCGCGTAGACCCATTCCATGTCTCCGTCCGGTGTCTGTTCCCATTCCGCCCCGCCATGGAACGGGACGGGAATCCTGCATTTTTCCATCTCATAGTGGTCCGTATGGATGATGGTGTGACGAACCGCAGCATCCGCCATGGCAAACGTGTCCGGTGAGAGATGCGTGGTGAATTCCAGATCATTGGTCCAAAGATTGGGCATGGGTTTCTCCTTCTGGGGTGATGGACCACCAGTGAACGCGCCCCCATGATACTGGTTTTCTTGCATTCCGGCAAAAGGGAAGGACAAAGAAAAGGGATCCGATTTCCGGTCGGATCCCCGTTTGTCCTCACGATGGGGTGATGGCCACCCCCAACACGTACAGCAACGCCGCCGGGATGAAGCCGATGCGGCATGCCACCACCACGGCGATGATCCTGAGGATCCAGGCGTTGATGCCTGTTTTCCGGGAAAGCGTGGCGAACAGGCCAAGCAGCACCGGGGCGGTGGGGGACCGGTACTCACTTCGCATGGGTTTTATCCTTCAGCGCCTTCAGTTGCGCCTCGATGTCCGAGTCCTGTTCCATCTTGGCGAAGGTCTCATCGGTGGAGACGGTCCCCGATGGAGAACGGGACAGGTTGGCTTCAGCTTCCATCCGCTCGATCTTGGTCTCCAGATCCCGGAAATGGCGCATGATGTCCACTGACTCGCTCTTCTTCAGGACGGATTCCACCGTCTGCTTCTGGCGGGCGCTTTTGGCCCGTTCCACCAACGTGGCCTGTTTCCCTTTCACTTCTTCCAGCTTGTCATGGATTTCCGTAACCTGGGTCTCTTCCTTGGCGATGATTTCCGTCAACGCGGCGAGATGGATTTCCACCCGTTTGACCTGTTCGGTGGCGGTGCGTTTCTCGATCAAGGCTTCACGGGCCAGGTCATCACGGTTCTGCCCGACGGCCATTGACGCCCGTTCCTCCCACCGGCTGGCCGCGGCGGCGAATTCCAGTTTCTCCCGCTCCAACGTCTTCTTCTCCGCCTTGTGGTCGGCCAGGGACGCGCGGGCTTTGTCCAACGTCTCCTCCAGCTGGGTGATCATCAGGTTGATCATCTTCTGCGGGTCTTCCCATTTGTCCAATGCGCTGTTGAGATTGGCGCTCATAATGTCACTCATTCGTTTCCATACGTTGCTCATCTGTTGCTCCTTCCGATTGAAAATCGTTCACCAATAGCATTGCAGATGTCGTGCCAACTCGATAAAACCATAAAAACAACGCGAAAATCAGAGTTTTGGCGGGTTTTGCCATGGAAAGTGGTAAAATTAACCACCGGTTTGGTATGGATACCCACAGGGAAAACGTGTATCCTCGAGCAAAGAGCCTCTGATGTTGATCAACCTGCTGTTCTCCAAGAAATCCATGCTTGGTTCGATTCCGGAGCGTGGGCCCATCCCCCCGATGGGGCGTCTTCTCTCCCGGACGATGCGGGTGGCCTGGCCGGCCATCGTGGAGCAGTTCCTTGTCTCGCTGGTCTCCTTCATCGACACGGTGATGGTCAGCGGACTGGGGGCGTACGCCATCGCCGCCGTAGGACTGTGTGGACAGCCGAAGTTCATCACATTGATCCCGTTCTTCAGCCTGAACGTGGCGGTCTCCGCGTTGGTGGCCCGTCGCAAGGGGCAGGGGGACCGGGAATCAGCCAACCGGATTCTGTTGTTCTCCCTGAAATTCTCCGCCATCCTCACCGTCGTGATCTCCGTCCTTGGCGTTGCCTTCGCCGATCCCCTGATCCGGTTCGCCGGCAGCCAGCCGGACACCCACCAGGCGGCCGTGGCCTATTTCCGCATCGTCGTCGGAGGGATGGCGTTCAACGTGTTTTCGCTGGTGATCAACGCGGCGCAGCGGGGCGCGGGCAATACGATGATCGCCATGAAGACCAACCTGACTTCCAACGCCGTCAACCTGGTGCTGAACTACTGCCTGATCGGCGGACACTTCGGGTTTCCCGCCCTGGGGGTTCAGGGGGATGCCATCGCCACCGTCTCCGGTACGGTCGTCGCCCTCGTCATGTCCGTCGCTTCGGTGCTGCACAAGGATGGGTTCCTGTACGTGTTCCATGGGGAGAGGGGAAAACGGAAGATCGACCGGTTCTCCCTGCACAGCATGTGGAGCGTGGGATCGGCATCCCTGCTGGAACAACTGTTCCTCCGTATCGGCTTCATGACGTACGCCATCATCGTTGCCCATCTGGGTACGGTGGCGTTCGCCGCCCACCAGATCGGGATGAACATCATCTCGCTGTCGTTTTCCATCGGCAACGGGCTTTCCATCGCCGCCGTGGCGCTGGTCGGTGAGAGTCTGGGGGAAAAGCGTCCCGATCTCGCCCGGATGTTCGGCAGGATCTGCCAGCGTTTCGGCATGATCTTCTCGTTCTCCCTTGCCATCTGCTTCAGTACGGTGGGGAGGGATATCTTCCGTCTGTTCTCCGAGGATCCGGTGATCCTGGATTATGGGGGTACCATCATGCCGGTCATCGCCGTGATCGTCATCCTGCAGATCGCACAGGTAATCTTCTCCGGGTGCCTGAGGGGCGCCGGCGACACCCGTGCCGTCGCGTTGATCAGCCTGGTGTCGGTGACCTTCATCCGGCCGTTCTCCGGCTGGCTGTTCGTCTATCCGTTGCACGCAGGCCTGCTCGGCGCGTGGTTCGGCATTCTGGTGGACCAGTTCATGCGGTTCATCCTGACGTTCTTCCGCTATCGCAGCGGAAAATGGCTGGACATCATCCTGTAACCGTATCAGGTCGTTTCAGAATAAAACTGTTCTTGTCGCAGTACAGGACCCCTTCCTTCTCCAATTGGGACAGGGTGGAGGAGAGCGCGCTGCGGTCCACGCAGAGATAGTCGGCCAGTTGCTGGCGGTTGAACGGAATCTCGAACGATACGGCATGCTGGCGCACCGCCTCCCGGTACAGATAGGAAAGGACCCGCTCCCGGATGGTCCGGGGTGAGATGTCCTTGATCTTCCCGGTGAGCATCAGGTTCTTCGATGCCATGATGGACAGGAGGTTGGCGATCAGCCGGGAATGGAACGCGCACGCTTTGCCGCAGGGGGTGAACACCTTCTGCAGGGAAAGGAACTGGATGACACAGTCCGTGGCCGCCGTGACCTCCACGGCAAGCGGTTCTCCCGCGCAGGCGTACGCTTCTCCGAACACATCCCCTTCCGTCGCCGTTCCGATGATCCCTTCCCTGTCCCAGATGTCGTGGGACTTGATGTACACGGTGCCCTGGATGACGATGGCGATCTGCCGGATCACCGTGCCGCTGTGCCAGATGGCCTGGTCTTTGGCGTACCGTTTTTGCCGCATGCCCAGGCACCCGTACATTTCCTGGAGCTCTTCTGTGGTGATGCCGTGGAACAGTGTCATTGGTTCTCCTTCGTCTCAAGTATCATGGTACGCTTCATTCCGGTCAAGGAAAAATGTTGTAATTCCAACATACGAAGAACGGGAGTTCCTCTATTCTTGATGGAGAGAGAGGAAAAAAGGATGAAGCGTCAGGTCATTCAGATCGATGAACAGAAGTGCAATGGGTGTGGATTGTGCGCCCAGGCCTGTCATGAGGGGGCCATCGGCATGGTGAACGGGAAGGCGAAGTTGCTCAGGGACGACTACTGTGATGGCATGGGCGATTGCCTGCCGTCCTGCCCCCAGGGAGCCATCTCGTTCATCGAGAAGGAGACGGTCCCGTACGACAAGCAGGCGGTGCAGGCCCGCAAGGCCGCTTCCGGTTGCCCGGGGACACGGATGCGGATGATGAAACCGGAAGATGATGCCCGTCAGGCGCCGGTGTTCCATTCCCAGCTGAGGCAATGGCCGGTGCAGATCAAACTGGTGCCGGTCACCGCTCCGTACTTCCAGGGGGCGGACCTGCTGGTCGCCGCCGACTGTACGGCCTATGCCTACGCGGCGATGCATCAGGATTTCATCAAGGGCCGCGTCACGTTGGTCGGATGCCCAAAGCTGGACGCGGTGGATTACACGGAGAAACTGCAGGCCATTTTGGAGTCGAATGACATCCGAAGCCTGGTGATCGTCCGGATGGAGGTCCCCTGTTGCGGGGGCTTGGAAGCGGCGGCGAAGACGGCGCTGAAGAATTCAGGGAAGTTCATCCCGTGGCGGGTGGTGACCATCACCATCGACGGGAACAAGATCGAATAGGAGGAGACAAATGAAGTATCATGTGGATGCGGATACGTGTATCGGGTGCGGGTTGTGCGCAGGCACCTGCCCGGAGATTTTCTCGCTGAATGACCAAGGCAAGGCGGTGGCCAAGGAAACGGACACCGATCTTTCCACGGCAAAGGACGCCATGGACGGATGCCCGGTAGGGGCCATCGGGGAGGCGGAATGATCAAGAACATCCCGTTTTCCGAGGTGATGGATCTGGCGGGCCAGGTGTCCGTCGCGAAGGGACAGGTGGTCTCCAAGACGCTTGCCCAGAACGACGCGGTGAGCATCACGTTGTTCTCCTTCGCCAAAGGGGAGGAGATCAGCACCCACCAGAGCAGTGGGGACGCCATGGTGCTGGTGTTGGATGGCAAAGGGCGGTTCACCGTCGGGGGTACGCCGTTTGAAGTGAAGAAAGGGGAGACGATCGTTATGCCGGCGCGCGTTCCCCACGCGGTGTACGCGGTGGAGGATTTCAAGATGCTTCTCACCGTGGTGTTTCCCGAACAAACAAAGGAGTCGGTATGAACGAGATGTTTTGTTTCCAGTGTGAGCAGACGGCACAGTGCAAAGGATGCACCGGGCGTGCCGGAGTATGCGGCAAACCGGCCGAGGTGGCAAACCTGCAGGACAAGCTGGTCGGCGCCTTGATCGGCATCGCCGGCAACCGGAAGGCGGACCGGCTGGTCATCACCTCGCTGTTCGCCACCATCACCAACGTCGATTTTGACGCGGCCAAAATCCAGGAGTTGATCGACCAGGTCCATGTCTACGGCCACAACGACTATGACATGCAGGACATCTGGACGGCGGAGGAGGACATCCGCAGCCTGAAGTCCTTGATCCTGTTCGGCATCAAGGGAATGGCCGCCTACGCCTACCACGCCATGGTGCTGGGGTATGCCGACGAGACGGTCACCGCGTACTTCCACGAAGCGCTGTACGCGCTGGGCACTTCGTGGACGGCGGAGCGTCTGTTGCCGCTGGTGCTGAAAACCGGGGAGGTGAACCTCTCCTGCATGGCGATGCTGGACAAGGCCAACACCACCACGTATGGCGATCCCACGCCGGTTGTCGTCCCCCTGACCATCGAGCCGGGTCCGTTCATCGTCGTCTCCGGTCATGACCTGAAGGATCTCCAGTTGCTGTTGGAACAGACCGATGGGAAAGGCATCAACGTGTACACCCATGGAGAGATGCTTCCCGCCCATGGCTACCCGCTGTTGAAGAAACACCCCCAGCTGAAAGGGAACTTCGGCACGGCGTGGCAGAACCAGCAGAAGGAGTTTGACGGGATCCCCGCTCCGGTGCTGTTCACCACCAACTGCCTGATGCCGCCCCGTCCCAGCTACGCCGACCGGGTGTTCACCACCGAGGTGGTGGAGTATCCGTCGCTGGTCCACATCGACGAGAAGAAAGACTTCTCCCCGGTGATCGCCAAGGCGCTGGAACTGGGAGGATACCCGGAGAAGCACCGGATGACCGGCATCAACGGAGGAGATACGGTGACCACCGGTTTCGGCCGGGCAGCCGTCCTTTCCCAGGCGGGGAAGGTGGTCAAGCTGGTCAAGGATGGGAAGATCTCCCATTTCTTTTTGGTCGGCGGCTGTGACGGCGCCAAGCCGGGACGGAACTACTTCACCGACTTCGTCAAGGAAACGCCCAAGGATTCGGTGATCCTTACCCTTGCCTGCGGCAAGTACCGGTTCAATGATCTGGATCTGGGGACGATCGAAGGACTGCCGCGGATCCTGGACATGGGCCAGTGCAACGACGCCTATGGCGCCATCCAGGTGGCGTTGGCGCTCTCCCAGGCGTTTGGTTGTGGGGTCAACGACCTGCCGCTCTCGTTCGTCCTGTCCTGGTACGAGCAGAAGGCGGTGTGCATTCTGCTGACGTTGCTGTACCTTGGGGTCAAGCGGATCGTCCTGGGGCCGACGCTTCCCGCGTTTGTCTCTCCGGGCGTGCTGGATTTCCTGGTCACCCAGTACGGCATCGCTCCGGTGACCAATCCGAAGGATGATCTGGCTCGCTTGTTACACAAGTGAACAGCATCTATACTGTCCCCTGAAAGGGGGAGGGTATGGTGGCGACATCAAAGATTCTCGCGTTGGGATGCAGCGTCATCGTGGCCATCGGGCTGCCGGTGGCGTTGCTTCTGTGGTGGCACAAACGGACCAAAGCTTCCTGGCGGGATGCCGCTGTGGGGGCGTTGGTCTTTTTCGTATTCGCTTTGGTGTTGGAGCAATTGCTCCACATGGTGGTGTGGCGCACCCCGGTGCCCACCATCCCATGGGCGATGATCCTGTACGGGTCGTTTGCCGCCGGCGTGTTTGAGGAGACCGGCCGCTACGTCGGGTTCCGGTTTTTGCTGAAGCGGCAGAACCGGAAGGAAGACGCCATCATGTACGGCATCGGGCACGGGGGTCTGGAGTCGGTGTTGATCTCCGGCCTTTCGCTTCTGGTGACGTTGGTGGTCGTCCTGCGTTCCAATGCAGGTGCGATCCTTTCCCCGGCATTCCAGCAGACGGTCGCCGCCGTGGGGGCGGGGGATGTTCCGACGTTGCTTGCCGGAGGGATCGAGCGGATCATCGCCATCGCCCTGCACATCGCCTTGAGCGTGTTGGTGTTCCAAGCGGTCAAGCGCCCAGGGTGCGTCTGGCTGTATCCGCTTGCCATTCTGCTCCACGCCGCGGTGGACAGTCTGGCCATGCTGTACCGCTACCAAATCCTCTCCGTGCCGGTGATGGCGTTGGAGGGGTTGGTGGCGCTTGCGACGTTGCTTGTCTGTCTGTTCGCCGCGTGGCGGTATCGCCATGATGCCGCCGGCGATGCGTCACTTCACGTGGGCGATGGCGCTCTTCAGGACCGGTAATCCCGCTTTGTATCGGGCGAGGAAAAGGTTGAACCCGTCCACGTCCGCTTTGCTCGGGGCGAGCGTGCTGGCTTTCGCCGAGGCGAACACGTTCTTGTTCAGCCAGTCCGGCAGGCTTGTCCGTTTTCCGTCGGCCAGATAGGCGGCAAGGAGCGCGATGCCCCAGGCGCCGCCTTCCCCGGCGGTGGTCAGCACGGAGACCGGGGTGTGCAGCGCGGCTGCCATCATCCGCTGGCCCACCTCGGCCGTCTTGAAGAATCCTCCGTGCCCGTTGATGGCATCCAGCTTCACCTGTTCGTCATCGAACAGGATGTCCATGCCGATGCGGAGCGCTCCGCAGGCGGTGAACAGCTGGGCGCGCATGAAGTTTGCCAGGGTGAACGAGTTCTTCATCTCACGGATGAACATCGGTCTGCCTTCGGAGATGCCGGTCATCGCTTCTCCGGAAAGATAGTTGTACGGAAGCAGTCCTCCGCACTCCTTGTCCCCATCGAGGGACGTCTCCAGCAGGGCGTCATACAACAGCGGTTTCTTCACTTTTGCTCCGGTAACTGTCTCCACCACTTCCTGGAACAGATGCATCCAGTGGTCGTACTCGCCGGTGCAGTTGTTGGCGTGGCTCATCGCCACGGCCAGTCCGTCCGGGGTGGTGACCAGGTCGATCAAATCGGGATAGGCCTTGGAGAGGGGCCGTTCCAACACCACCATGGCGAAGACGCTGGTGCCCGCCGAGACGTTTCCCGTCCGGGGCGCCACGCTGTTCGTCGCCACCATGCCGGTTCCCGCATCCCCTTCGGGAGGGCAGAACGGAACACCGGCCTGCAACGTCCCGGTTGGATCGAGGAGCTTTGCTCCGTCTTCCGTCAACACGCCGGCAGGCTGTCCGGCGACACGGACCTCAGGAAGAATTTCCTTGATGCGCCACCCAAAGTGGTGGTCCTTCACCAAATCATCGAACTGGGTGAGCATCTTCGCCTGGTAGTCTTTCGTTTCACTGTCGATGGGGAACATGCCGGACGCGTCCCCGATGCCCAGGATGTTCTCACCGGTCAGCAGGAAATGGACGTAGCCGGCGAGGGTGGTCATGTGGGCGATCTCCTTGACGTGCGGTTCTCCGTTGAGAATCGCCTGGTACAGGTGCGCCACCGACCAGCGTTGGGGGATGGGGAAGTTGAAGTGTGCGGTGAGTTTTTGTGCCGCTTCTTCCGTGATGGTGTTCCGCCAGGTGCGGAACGGGACCAGTTGGTTCTGGTGTGCGCCAAAGACCAGGTAGCCATGCATCATGGCGCTGACCCCCATCGCTCGGAGGTGACGGATGGGAAGGCCATACTTCTCCTTGACCTCTTTGGCAAGGTTGGCGTAACAGGCTTGCAGGCCATGGCGGACCTCGGCCAGGTCATACGTCCAGATGCCGTCGACCAGTTGGTTTTCCCAATCGTACCCACCTTGCGCGATGGGCGTGTTGTGGCTGTCGACCATCACCGCCTTGATGCGGGTCGAACCGAATTCGATGCCGACGACCGCCTTCCCCTCCTCAATTACCTGTTTCACATCCATTTCGTTCCTCTCCTTTTTCAATCAATCGTATCGACGAGATTCTCCTTGAAGAAAATGTCGATGGGTATATGCACATTGGGTTCCGGGGTCTGCTGGAGCACCACCTGTTTGTACAGCTGGTACACCCCGGTGTACCCCTGGTACGCCGGGCGTTGGCTGATGATGCAGTCGATGCCTCCGTCTTCCAGCGCCTTGCGGTTCTCTGGAACGAGATCATAGCCGACCAGCACGACGTTCTGTTTTTTGCCTCGGGAGACCAGATAGGAGGCGACGGCGCCGGTGATGGACGAGGTGACGAAAATGCCCCGGATGTCCTGATGCTCTGCGAAGACTCCGTCCAAAATGCCGGGAAGCGCCTGCTCGGTGGGGAAGACGACGTCGGTGACCTGATTGCCAGGCTGTCCTTCCAGATTGGCCCGGAACCCCGCGGCCCGCTGCCTGCTGTTGTAGGCATCCGGATGGATCTGCAGGCAGAGGTATCGCCCGGAAGAGCCGGTAAGCAGTCTGCTGATCTTGCCGGCGACGAATCCGCCGCGGTAGGCGTTCTGGGCGATGGTGGACAGGGCGGGGAAGTCAGGATAGGCCGAGTCGATCAAACAGACGGGGGGAAGATCCTCCATCGTCTTGATCTTTTTCATTGATTCGGAATTGGGAGGGGGAAGCAATACCGCTTCCGGATGGGTGGCCATCACCGATTGGAACAGCGCGAGGAAATCCGCCGTGCTTTCCCGATGGAACTGATGGATCTCCACCACGACGTTGAAGCTTTCCAGCTCCTGCGCCGCCTTGAGAATGCCGCTTGCCACCAAATCCCAGTATCGTGATTCCGACTGCAGGTAGGGGAGCAGTACGGCGATGTGGTAGTGCTTGCCCAGCTTGAGGTTCCGGGCGTAGGTGTTTGGCTTGTACCCGCTCTGGTCGATGATCGCCTGGACCCGCCGACGGGTTTCTTCGCACACTCCGTCTCGCTGGTGGACCACCCGGTCCACCGTGCCGATGGAGACTCCGCTTTTTTCCGCTATTTCCTTGATCGTCATCACTGTTCCTTTGCGTTGGAAACGTACACGTACGAGTATACTCTCTGGGATTGCGGATTGCAAACAGTTCTTTTCGTTCCTATACTGGCTTGGGGAGGAGCGGACGTGAGCGCGACATTGTACATGGTTGCCACACCCATCGGAAACCTTGGGGACATCACCTACCGGGCGGTGGAGACGTTGAAGGCGGTGGATGTGATCGCCTGCGAGGATACCCGCCACACGGCGTTGCTGCTCTCCCACTATGAGATCCACAAGCGGCAGATCGCCTGTCACGCCTACAATGAGACGGACAGCGCCAAAGGAATCATCGGTCTGCTTGCCCAAGGACTGTCCGTCGCCTATGTCAGTGACGCCGGCACCCCGGGGGTCAGTGATCCTGGGTCCCGCCTTGCCGAAGCGGTCCGTCAGGCAGGCTATCCGGTCTGCCCGATCCCCGGGCCTTCCGCGGTGGTCACGTTGGTCAGCGCCGCCGGCTTCACCGGTAAAAGCTTCACGTTCGAAGGGTTCCTCTCCCCCAAAGCGGGAAGGAGGACAAGCCGCCTGACCGAACTGCTCGCCCGAAACGAGGCGTTCGTCATCTATGAGTCTCCGTTCCGCATCGTGAAGACGCTGGGGGAGATCGCCCAGCTGGACGCAGTACGGCAGGTGGTCGTCGGCCGGGAGATGACCAAGATCCATGAGGAGTACCTGACCGGCACGGCACAGGAGGTGGCGGATGATCTTTCATCCCGTCCGGCCGTCAAAGGGGAATTCGCCGTTCTGGTGCGCCCCG
Organism: Sphaerochaeta sp.; assembly: GCA_022482495.1. Lineage (NCBI taxonomy): Bacteria > Pseudomonadati > Spirochaetota > Spirochaetia > Spirochaetales > Sphaerochaetaceae > Sphaerochaeta > Sphaerochaeta sp. The sequence continues at coordinate 253,087 of JAKVPA010000002.1, forward strand.
GAAAGGAGAAAGATGATTACCCTGAGGAAGCTTGAAGGGCTGCCCGACCGGGTGTGCGTCCATAAGACGGCCATCGTGCTGCACGAAGCGGCGATGGATTTGGTTGCGGGTCGTCCCGTCGACATGGGCTATGTCCGCTCGATTCGGGAGGTGTTTGCGTTGCCCAAGGTGCGCGCCCTCCTGTCTTCTTCGGCTCTGGCGCGTCTGGATGGCCTTGCCGTCCTGATGGAAACACGGACAGGCCGTGATCTTGCGTTCACCCTGGAAGATGTTTCCCAATTGTTTCTTTCCGTGCTGGGGGCCGAACCGTCCGATTGGGACTTCACCGATCCGGAGGGGAGGTTGGATGCCCAGCGGCGCGTCATCAAACCCCACACGTTGGTGTTGGATCGTCTTCGCGCTCCGTTCAACGTCGGTTCCATCTTCCGGACGGCGGACAGCTTCGGCATCGCTGAGATCCTGATGGTGGAGGGGACGGCACAGGTGAGCCATCCCCGGTGCGTCCGAACCGCCCGTGGGACGGTGGACACCGTGGCGCACCAGGTGCTCTCCGAGGATGCGATGGTTTCGTTGCTTCGTGGCAAGCCGGTCTTCGCGCTGGAACTGGGCGGGACGGACATCCATTCCTTTCCGTTCCCTTCCGAAGGGTATGCCGTCATCGGCAGCGAGGAGATGGGCGTCTCACCGGCGTTGCTCTCCCTCTGTGACCACAGCTTGGGACGTGTCTCCATCCCGCTTTCCGGCACCAAAGGTTCCCTGAACGTCTCCGTCGCCGTGGGGATCATGCTCTCCCATTGGGTTTGAACCCACTGGATGGTTGATCCTTTGCCTGCAGGGATTCATCTTGCGTGAGTGTCCATCGATATCTTATACTTGCAAAATATTTGCAAACTTTTCCAATATAACCTATATTATACGGTGTAATAAGCGAATAATTGCAAAGAATAATACAAAGATAGTTGAGGAGCTGATATGCTTGTAAGCTTTTCTTTTGCGAACTTCAAGTCTTTTCGTGATGAGACAAAGCTCTCTTTGGAGCCGGTGATCAAGCAAAAGGACCTTTTGTACAGTATTCTCCATACCCACGTTGGAAGGAGGATTGCCAGGGACTTTGTTCTTCGGTTTTCTATGGTCCGAATGCTTCTGGAAAATCGAACGTCATTTGCGCCCTGCATGTATTCAAGATGATCATTCTGCGAGGAAACATCAGAAACAAGATTGACGCTCCCGATCCTGATGCCGCAGCGCAACGATTGGAATTGATACCGAACCAATCCTTCACAGAACCACATCCCACCAGTTTCTCCATTACCTTCTGTCATCTTGGACATCACTATACGTATCATCTTTCTTTTCTCATTGGCACATTCCTTGATACGGAAACCAAGCGGGAAATCCTTGAAGAAGTGTTGGTCGTTGATGGAAAAGAAGCCTTCCGGAGGGAAGCGGAACAACCTCTTTCCGTTTCCTTTTCTGACCAAGGTACCCTTTCCCAAAAAGATAAAATTGTGCTCAGCAAGGCGAGTTCTGATAATCTTGACCCTGAAGAACTGTTTCTCACCGGTGGGTTCAAATCATTGTACGCAGCAAAACAAGTAGCTGCGATCCAGGACTGGTTTCGTCAATACTTGCTGGTTTTCTTTTCCTCGAACACCCTCGCTTCCGGCCCTCTGCTCCCGCAAGCGCCCCAAAATGGCCCGCGGGTCACCCGGCTTCTGGAACCGGTACTGCCAAAATTCGGCATTACCGGGAACGCGTTGGGATACTTCACTCCCAAAGGGGAGACGGATGCGAAGTTGTGTTCTCTGATCCCGTCACCTCAGGACCCCAAGAAAACCTGCATTCTTCCCGCGGAGACCTTTGAATCTCTGGGCACGGTACGTTTCATGAACCTGTTCCCTCTTCTTTCCGATGCGATCAAACACGGAAAGACATTGGTGATCGATGAATTTGACGCGTCATTGCATTCCTTCGTCGTCATGAACATCATCAAAATCTTCCATAACGACGAAATCAATACCAACGGAGCCCAACTTTTGTTCAACACCCAAAATCCGTTGTATTTGGACGGGGAGTTGTTCCGGCGGGATGAGATCAAATTCATTGATCGGGATGAACACACCCAAGCCAGTACGCTGTATGCCCTTTCCGATTTCCCCACCACGGGAGCGAATGCGGTACGGAAAGGAGAGGATTACCTGAAGAATTATCTCATCGGCAAATATGGTGCGGTTCGTCATATTGATCTTTCCCCGCTTTTCACCCAAAAGGCGCAATCTCGTTCGGATGGAAAAAAGGGGAGAAAGAGTTGAAACCCGGCCGGCAGAAAACAACCAAGTTGTTTTACTTTTCCGTGGAAGGGTCTACAGAACAATGGTACCTGGAGTGGTTGTGTGCGCAGATCAACAAGGAACAAGCGGCGACGGCAAACGTGCGGTTTGTCATCAAACAATGCAGATTGCCGTCGCAATTGGTCAAATCCTACCTGGTCGGGCATACCCCTGTCATTCATCTCTGTGATTATGAGGAAGACACCCATGAACAGGAAACCGCGTTCAGAACCTGCTTGGGTGACATGCAAAAGCAAAAAGGGGTGAATTTCATCTTCGGCTACAGTAATTTCACCTTTGATCTCTGGATCATCCTCCATAACCTCCCCAAAGAGAAACTTTCTCGTGTCCGTGTCGATTCCAGGAACCACTATCTGGAGGTCATCAACCAAACGTTCTCGTGCAGTTTTTCCCAAATGGAAGCTTATAAGCGAGAACGGAATTTCAAGCAGAAGATTCTGGGCCGGCTCTCCCTCGATTCGGTGCGGAATGCGATCTCCTGTGCGGATGCCATCATGGAGCAGAGGAAACGCACCGATACCCCGGTGAAGGTTGGACGGTATGCGTATTATCCGGCGGCTCCCTCTACCGCATTGGGCCATGACGTGGTCGCTATGATCCTGAACGGTTGTGGACTGAAGGCGAGGGCGTGACGGGAGAAAGTTGGCTCTGTATCCACGAGAGCGTCTGTTCCATACGTACGTCCAAGGCGTGCATGTGGCCGTACGGATCGGTCTGGTAGGTGCCCCGCAACGTGGTGCTGGTGAAATCCGTCGCCGTCCTGCTCTCCCGCAACTCGTCTTTTCTTCCCCGTCCCTCGTTTTCTCCGGAACAGAAGTAGTACGACGTCTGAGGAATGGGCTGATCGACAAGCCAGGTCGTCCAGCCCGGATACCAGAACGACCCGGAAATGGAAGCGCAGAACGAGAAGACCGGGTGGGTGATGGTTGCGTACACGGCAAACAACCCTCCCAGCGACACCCCGATGATCCCCAGCTTCCCATCGGTGGGGATCGTCTTCATCAGCTTGTCCAGGTAGGCGTCTGCCTTGCCTCCGAAGCGGCCGCCACCGTGGAGCGCCGGGATGACCGCCGGCCATGGGGTGAAGGCGTCGCCCCTCCGTTTCGGCTCCACCGGGATGATCGCTACGCCGGGGAGCGGACTGAGGTACGGAGCGAGGTCGGTGAAGTCGGGAACCAGCAGGTACGTGGTGCTCATGATGTCTCAAAGTATACACGCTTTCTGCTCTCCGTGCTGAAAAGGAACAGGACATTCGTCGCCGTCCCGTCCTTGCGGAGACGCAGCCCGCTGTCTTTTCCTTCCCGATACAACGTGCCATTGGCAATCCGGAAGACAAGATCCCGTTTTCCGGTGGCGGAAAGGGTGATGACATCCCCGCCATCAGAGAAGGTGATGGATTTGATGACCCACCCCACCTCGGGAAGGGTCGGGGAGGAAGCGCCTCCCTCAGATGTCCAGCGGGTTGCGGCCAGAAACGTGGGAGAGGGGATGTCGCCATCGGGCAGTTCCGGTCCCGTTTTCTTCCAGATGGCCAGGGCGGCCGTCAGGCAGATGATGATGACAAGGATGATGGTGGTGCGTCGCATGGGGACAGTCTCCCGCCCTTTGGGAAAAGCGCCAGCACGAATAACTCGATGATTCTCCCGAGAGGGGGATGCCCCCCCTCGGGATGAGCGGAGATGGAGGTGGGTTTTTGTCGGAAAAGGTTGACAACCGGGCAAAAGGGGAAAATACTGTACGTGTACGTTAACGCAAAGGAGTGCACTTATGGAGAATATTCCGGTTGTGAAACCGGCGTTGGTAGCCGTCTCTCGGGACTGTTTCCCGGTGAGTTTGTCGGAAAAACGCCGTCATGCCATCAGCGCGGCATACGGCGATGGCCTGTATGAATGTCCCATCACCATTGAGAAGGAAACCCAGGTGGCCCAGGTGTTGGATGACCTGAAAGCCCATGATTGCAACGCGCTCATCCTGTTCTTGGGGAACTTCGGCCCTGAGACGTCCGAGACGTTGCTTGTCCAGAAATTTGATGGACCGGTGATGATCGCCGCCGCGGCGGAAGGGGACGGAAACCTGTATGACGGACGGGGCGATGCCTACTGCGGCATGCTGAACTGTTCGTACAACCTGGGGCTCCGCTCGCTGGATCATGTCTACATTCCGTCCTATCCGGTTGGTGGTGCCGAGGATGTGGCCGGGATGATCAAAGAGTTCCTGCCCGTCGCGCGGGCGTACATCGGGGTGAAGCACCTGAAGGTCATCTCCTTCGGTCCCCGGCCGCAGGACTTCCTGGCCTGCAACGCGCCGATCCAGCCGTTGTACGACCTTGGTGTGGAGATCGAGGAGAACAGCGAGCTTGACCTGCTGGTCGCCTACAACAAGCACAAGGACGATCCCCGGATCCCCGAGGTGCAGAAGGATATGGAACGGGAGCTCGGACCAAAGAACCCGTACAGCGGGGTCATCCCCCGGTTGGCCCAGTATGAGCTGACGTTGCTGGATTGGGCGAAGGAGCACAAAGGCTCCAGCCAGTACGTGACGTTCGCCAACAAGTGCTGGCCGGCGTTCCAGACGGAGTTCAAGTTCGTTCCCTGCTACGTGAACAGCCGGTTGGCCGGTCGTGGCATTCCGGTAAGCTGTGAGGTGGATATCTTCGGGGCTCTTTCCGAGTACATCGGTACCTGCGTCTCCGGTGGAGCGGTGACACTGCTGGACATCAACAACACGGTGCCTCCTTCATATCTGAAAGGAAAGAAGCTTCCGTACACGTTGCATGACCTGTTCATGGGATTCCACTGCGGGAACACCTGCTCCAGCCTGTTGAGCCATCCCCACATGGGCTACCAGTTGATCATGAAGCGGAGCCTGGAGCCGAACGGGGAACCGGACATCACCCGCGGCACCATTGAAGGGGATCTCAAACCGGGCGCGGTGACGCTGTACCGCCTGCAGGGCAACGCACGTGGCCAGCTGGTCTCCTACATGGCCGAAGGGGAAGTGCTGGACATGCCGACGGAAAGCTTCGGTAGCATCGGCGTCTTCGCCATCCCTGAGATGGGACGTTTCTACCGTCATGTGTTGATCGAACAGCACTTCCCCCATCACGGGGCGGTGGCGTTCGGCCATTACGGCAAGTCGTTGTTCAGCCTGTTCCGGATGCTGGGCGTCAAGGAGATCGGGTACAACCGTCCGAAGAACGTCCCGTATCCCAACGAGAATCCGTTTGCGGCCTATTGAACAAGCGCGGCGGGGAAACCCGCCGCATCCTTATTTCGTCTGGACCGCCTGATACATCTTCTTCAGGCGGTTTTCGATCTGCCAGTTGAACGTGTCTTCCGGGAAATTGCCCCGGTCGTTCCGTCTTCCCGCCGGACGGTTGGTCAGGATTTCCATCCCTTCATCGATCGTCTTCGCCACGTAGATGTGGAACGTCTTTTGCTTGATCGCTTCCAGCACTTCGTAGGGGAGGATCAGATTGCGGATGTTCTGGTAGGGGATGATCACCGCCTGGTGGCCGGTCAATCCGGTGGTCCGGCAGGTCTTGAAGAATCCCTCGATCTTCTCGTTGATGCCTCCGACCGGTTGGAGCATGCCCATCTGGTTCACCGACCCGGTCACCGCCACGTCCTGGCGGACGGGCAGTTCCCCGATGGCCGAGAGGAGGGCGTACAGTTCGCTTGAGGACGCGCTGTCCCCGTCGATCTCCGAATAGTTCTGTTCGAACGCGATGCCGGCGTAGATGGAAAGCGGGAAGTTCCGGGCGTAGTGCTTGCGCAGGTATCCCTGGAGGATCAACAGGCCTTTGTCGTGGATCTCTCCGGACAGGCCCGCCTCGTGCTCGATGTTGACGATTCCCTCGTTGCCCGGGGCGACGGTGGCGCTGATGACCGTCGGAGTTCCGAAAGAACTGGAACCGCGGTCCATCACGGCCAAGCCGTTGACCATCCCGACCTTGGTCCCTTCCAGACTGATGACCAGCTCTCCGTTGATGATGTCCTTGTTGATCCGCTCCTCGGAGATGCCGGAGAAGAACGTCCGCTCGTCGTTGGCTTTCAGGACCATCTCTCGGTCGATGGCCGTCTTGTGTTCCTGCCGTGCCCAGTAGTCCGCTTCGAACAACACGTCCCGCAGTTGGGAGAACTGGGTGGTCAGCTCATCACGCATTTCGGCGTACCACGCGCTGTAGCGGAGCATCTGCGCCATGCCGTCATCCGTCAGGGGAAGCAGGCCGTCCTGTTGGGTGAAATGGTCCAGCAGCGTCACCACCAGGGAGATGTTCCTGCTGTTGGCTTCCATCGAATAGTCGAACTGGGCGGATACCTTGAACAGGGAGAGGAACAGGTCGTCCTTCTCACAGAGGTTGTCGTAGGTGTCCTCGTCCCCGATCATGATCACTTTCAGCGGGAGCGCCGCGATGGCCGGCCGGACCGGCGGGCTCTGCAGTTCCCCGATGGGATGCGGGCTGTCCTCGATGGCAGAGAGGTATCGTTTCAATGCATCCCACAATCCCTTCTCCTCGATGACCTGTCCGGCATCCAGCACGATGAATCCGCCGCTTGCCCGCAGCAGGGAGCCTGCGTGCAGCGCCAGATGGGCGTACTGCCAGGATTTGTCCACCGAGCCGAACAGGTTGGTGAACGTGGGATGGGTCTCGACGATGAACGGGCGCTCCGTATCCCCGCTGTGGTTGACCAGAAGCCGCACCCGGTATTTGTCCGCCGTCGTCGCGCCATTGCGTTGGATGTCATGCCGCACCCGCTCGAAGAAGCGGACGCAGGCCGGTTCGGTGTACTGCTTCTCCAGACCGTCCAACGTCGCCTCGGCCGCCGTGCGGTCGCTCTTCAGTTGGTTGGCGAACTGGTCCATGCCGTCGGAGAACCGTTGTCCTTCCCCGACAGGAATCAACAGGATTTCCGGACTGTCCGGTTCCTGGAAGTTGTAGGTGTACAGGATGTCCTTCAGCATGCGGGTATCCTGACGGAACTGCTCTGCCATGCGGCGCACCGCTGAAAGCCGCCCGCTGCCGTTGTCTCCGCTGACGTAGACGTTGTATCCGTTCTGCTGGATCGCCAGGGCCATGGCCAAGGCGCGGAGCGCCCTGGGCTGCCCGATGATCGTCCCGTCGTAGGAAAGTCCGCGGCAGTCCTTCACCACGGAAGGACTGTACTCGAACGAAGCCTCTTCATAGGAGAGTTCGCGGATGGTGAAATCATGCACTGCCATGCCTGTGAATATATCAGCAAACCGGTAAATGGTCATCCCTCTCGCGGAGGACGGAGAAAACAGGTATACTGGCTTCATGAAACGTTCGGAACTTGTCACCTTTCTCTCTTCCTATCTGGAACTGGACCGGTTCGAAGGCATCGATCCTTCGACCAACGGGCTGGTTGTCGGCGCTCCGGAAGACCGGGATATCCAACGGGTCGTCTGCGCGGTGGATGCAAGCCTGGCAACGTTCCAGTTGGCCATCCGGCAGGATGCCGACCTGCTTCTCGTCCATCATGGCCTGTTCTGGGGGCGCCCGCTTCCCGTCACGGGAAACCAGTACCAGCGGCTCCGCCTGTTGATGGACCACCAGCTTGACTTGTTTGTCAGCCACCTTCCGTTGGACGCCCATGCCGAAGTGGGGAACAACGCGCAGATGGCGAACATCCTCGGTCTGTCCGACCTGAAGCCGTTCGCCCCGTACCACGGCATCAACCTGGGGTGGTGGGGCAGAAGCGAAACAGCCCTTTCTCCCGGGCAGATCTGCCGGAAGCTGGGCTTCTCCGATGCCGTGGTGCTGCCGTTCGGGGAGAAGGAGATCCACACCGTTGGTTTTGTCAGCGGTGCGGGAAGCGATGATGTGGATGCCGCGTTGGACCTTGGGTTGGACTGCTTCGTCACCGGAGCGGCGGAGCACGAACAGTTCTCCACCTGTGAGGAGCGGCACATCACGATGATCGGCGGAGGGCACTACCAGAGTGAAGTGTTCGGCGTGCAGGCGTTGGGACGGCTCCTTTCCGACCAATTCGGTCTGAAGACGGTGTTCGTCGACCATCCGACGGGGTTGTGATGAAACGATACGCGCCCCTCTCCCTCACCGCGGTGATTCTCCTCTGCGACCAGCTTTCCAAGGCGTGGGTCGTCGCCCATATCCCGGAGAACACCGTCGGCTACCGGCTGTTGGGGGATTTCCTGGAGATCTGGCACGTGCGGAACACCGCCATCGCCTTCAGCATGGGGACGAACCTTCCGCTGTGGGTCAAGCTGTTCGGGTTCATCATCATCCCGCTGGCGCTTCTCATCGCCGTCGGTTTTGTGATGTTCTCCCCCAAGAATTTTGTGACGGAACGGCAACGATGGATCCTGGCCGTCTTCCTGGGTGGGGGGATGGGCAATCTGACCGACCGGATCTTCCGCCATTTCCGGGTGGTGGACTTCATGGCAAACCGGGTGTATGGTTTGTTCGGTATGGAATTTTGGCCGACGTGGAACATCGCCGACGCATCCTTGGTGGTCAGTGCCATCCTGCTGATGCTGACGTTGTTGTTTCCGTCCAAATCGGATACGCTGAAGCAAAAGGAACGGGAGAAAGATGTCAAAGAAAAGTAACACGGTTTGGTTCATGGTGGCGGCGACGGTACTCAACCTCGTCCTGATGCTGGTCCTCTTCTTCATCTGTTTCGTGTTGATCTCCACGCTGGTCGATCCAAACAGCAGTCTGGTTCCCCTGTGGATTTCCCTGTCGTTCATCGTCAGCATTGGCGGCAGTTTCTGGTTGTATTCGGTGATCATCAAAGCCCTCTCGCGTAAATTCAACCTTGAGGACAAGATGGCGCCGCTGTGGACGCGTCATCCCCGTAAGCCCCGCTCCGAGCAAGAATGAAAGAACCGTTGCAGCTTTCCCAATTCGGAAAAGTCTCCTGGTATCCGTTCAGCGACGAGGCGATGATCCAAAGCCGTTGGTACATGCCCCGTCTGTGTGATCCCTGCTTTCTGTTCCCGGACCAGTCTCCCGACGGCAAGTGGCATCTGTTCGCTCACACCTGGGTGGGGCTGGAGCACTTCACCAGCGCCAATGGCATCTGGTGGGAACCGTTGAAGATGATCGAGTTCCGGGGGCATTCCCCGTCGATCTTTTACCAGGACGGCATGTGGTACCTGCTGTATGAGAAACATGACAACCTGATGCAGCAGTTCAGCCGGAGGACCCGGGAGACACGGGTCATCCAGACCAGCCGGGTGGAGATGCGCTCCTCTTCCGATCTGATCCTGTTCAGTGAGCCGAAGATTCTGCTGGAGGCGACCAGTGTCCCGTTCGCCAAGGATGGACTGGAGAAGGCCAGGATATCCCGACCCCAGCTGTTCCGGACGCAGGACGGATATGTCTTGTATTTTGGCGCTTCCCATCTGGTGCTTGCGGATTCCGGCCAGAAGGCCAGCACGTACTTCGCCCGGGCTGCCTCAGCCAAGCTGGAAGGTCCGTATGGCGATCCCCGGATCCTGTTCCGGCCCAAAGCGGACGATCCGTACCGCAACATGGCCACCGGTTCGGTGCGCGTCGTGCAGATGCAGGACGGATTCGCCGCGTTCGCCTGCAGTTTCGGGTGGGATCGTACCACGGGGAGGACCCGCAGCAACCTGGTGCTGTATACCTCGCCGGACGGCGTGGATTTCCAACCGTTCACACCCCATCCGGTGGTGTTGTCATCCCCATCGTCCGGATGGGCCAGCCGGTACATCACCAGCTGTGATGTCCGCTACAAGGCGGATGAGCAGTGCTGGTACTGTTACTTCAGCGCCAACCAGAAACACGGGACGGAATGCGCCGTCACCGAATCCATCGGCCTGCTGCTGGGCAAAGACCCCACACTTCGCAAATTCCCGACTATAAACTGAACTGGCTCTTTCGGGCCAGCTGGTACCGTTCTTTCCAGACGGTTTTCCCTTCCCACACGGTGGTCAGGCTTCCATCCTTTTCCGTGCGGACGATTTTGTGGAAGAACGTCGGTTCCTCCTGGGTGAGGGGATCCTGCTGGGTGCTGCCGGTATATACGGTGACCTGGTCGCCGAAGAACGTCTGCCGCATCCAGGAAACGTCGATCTCGCTGATCTTGTAGGCGTCCCGGAACGTGTTGGGCAGGCTGTCCAGCATCCAGTTCACGTAGGAAATGTTGTTCACGTGGTGGTTCCCGTCCGTATCGAACAGGTGGATCACCGGCTGGTAGGAGGACAAAGTGCCGCATCCCGAAGCGTCGTACAACAGCCGCTTGGGGAGGTTCCCTTCCAGATGGTGGACGGTATCCGTCGCGGCGGGCACTTTCAGCGTGTCGGTGATCTCTCCCGGCCGGATGGGGCGGAATCCGTGCTCCAGATCCAAAACGGCCCACTGGGTGATGGCCTCGAACAGGATCTGGTGCTGCTCGTCGTAGGCGCGCACGCCACGGGGCATGTGCAGCCCCACTGGCTCCTGGGCCCACGTTTCGGCAAGCACATCCTCCGGCCATGCCGTGTAGCGGAACACCTTCATCTGGGTCCGGAGAATCACCCAGGTCTTTCCCTGCTTCTGCAGTTCCGGAATGGACAGATGGCGGCATGCGGCGTGCAAGCCTGCGATGTCCTGCACGATGCCGAAATAGAAGGGGAGACGGGCATGATAATGCGGATCGGTTTCATACGTATACGTCATGAACCGAAGCCGCATTACATTGTCCGCTCCGACCAGATTGGTATTGATGATCATATGTGTCGAAGTATACCTTTCCATCGGGGAAAAGTACACCCGTTGTTTGCTTACGTCTCGGCGTGCTGTTCCAAAAACGCGTACCACTCTTTGACGGACCTGCTGGTGTCTGCCTTATGCAAGTCTACGGCTGACTGCAGCAACTTCTCGTCATACTGGCGCGCCGCCAAGGATTTCTTGAACGCCAAGATTTCTTTTTTGGAAAACTTCCCGCTCTTCTGGAGGTTTCCCAACATCTCTTTGTCTTTGTCGCTCAGGTCGTTGAAACTCTCGCCCAAGTATGCCCAAACTCTTGCCATTGGATGCCTCCTGCCTCCAATATAGCCAGGAATCGCTCAGCCGGAAACCCCGGCCCCTTTCAGATCGCTTTTGCCGGATGGGTGCTTCACCGCGGTGATCCGGGCGCTGATGTATTCCTCCAGCACCGGTACGTGGCTGATGATGGTGATGGTCTTGTCCGTTCCCCCCAGGCGGGAAAGGGACTGGACGACGGACTGGGCTTCCTCCGGTCCCCAGCGTGCCGAACCCCTCGTCCAGGAACAACGAGTCGATCTTCACCGTCCCGGCATTCATCGACGCCAGCCCCAGGGAAAGGGCAAGACTGACGATGAACGACTCGCCGCCGGACAGGCTTTTTGCCGTCCGTTTGGCATCCCCCTGCCAGGTGTCGTAGACGAAGAACTCCAGCGGTTTTTCGGGGTCGTCGGCGAGCAGGTACCGGTCGTTGAGTTTTCTCAGCTGTTCGTTTGCCTTTTGGATCAGGCGCCGGAACGTGATGGCCTGGGCGTAGTCACGGAACTTCTTGCCATCGGAAGAGCCGATCAGCTGGTTGAGGAGGGCCCACTGGGCGCACACCGCCTCCGCTTGCCTGATCGCCTCTTCCTGGGTCTGGTATGCCTGGCGGTTCTTGTCATCCGCCTGCAGGATGGCGGAAATGGCGCCGATCTCCGTTACGGTTGTTTCCTTCTCTGCCTGCTGTCTGGACAGTTCCACCACCACCACGGCAAGCGGCTGGTCGGGACGGAGGGGGGCCGGTTCTTTCTCCACTGTTTCCTTCAGTGTGGTGATGGCCGTCTGCTCGTCGTCATCCGCCTTGCGCAGACCAGAGATCCGCGCCGCTTCGTCATCATCCAGCACCAACGCGGAGAATGCCGCTTCATCGGCGATTCCCCGCTGGTGAAGCTGGATTTCAAACGCCGACGTGAGGGAATCCAGCTGGGTTCCGGCCTTTGTCTGTTGCCCTTGGAGCGAGGTGATGGACGTCTCAAGTTTGGTGGTGTGGTCATGGGCCTCCTGGCAGGCTCCCTCTGCCTGGGAAAGCGCCGCTTTGACCTGTTTGTCTTCCGCCAGGATGGCTTGTTCCTCTTGGTCGGCGCTCTTGCCGTCCAAAAGGCCAGCGCGTTCCGTTTCCCAGGAGGAGAGGATTTCCTGTGCTTCATTCCACGCTTTCCGTGCTTCTTCCTGCTGGTTCCACTTTTCGTCGGTGGCCTCACGCTTGGCGTCCACCGATGACGACCCGGTGGCAAGGGTTCCGACCAGCTCGCGTCCCCTCTGGTCATGCTCGCTCCACGCGTCAGCCCGGGATTTCAACGCTTTCCGAACCGAATCATCCCAGCCGTCGTATCCGAACGGTTTGACCGCCTGGGAGAGTTCCTCCCGTTTGGCGTCCCTGTCCTTGACGGATTGGTCGTATCGCGCCGAGAGGTCGGTGAGCTTGGCATGGAGGAGTGCAAGGGCTTCTTTTTGGGTCTGGAATGCCGTATCCAAGGGGCGGAGGGCCTCCTGTGCCTTGGTGATGGCGTCCTCCTGTCCGGTCAATTGCTTTCCGAGTTTCTCCACCTTGCTGATGCGTTCCTGAAGCTGCCCGATCGCCTCCTCCGTCTGGGGGTCGGGGGGAAGACTGGTTGCGTAGGGATGGCTTGTCGCGCCGCAGAGCGGACAGGGCTCCCCCTCGACCAGGTGGGAACGTTGTTCCTCGAAAGACTGCACCAGGGTCCATGCGTTCTTGGATCGTTCCAGGTCTGACTTTGCCTGGTACAGCTCGGACAGTTCATGACCGTCCAGCAACGTCTCCCGTTGAATCCTGAGCGCATCCCGTTTGGTCGTGATCTCGGTGAGGGCGTCCTTGGCCGTTTGGTGTGTGCGCTGGGATTCTTCCAGAGCCGTTTGCGCTTCATTGATCTGCTGGGAAAGCTCTTGCCGTTGCTCCTCCATCGTTTGCAACTGCGCTTCCAACGCTGCGAACGCGTCCGCCCGGCTTTCCAGTCCGGAGAGCTCCGTCGGGATGGTGGCGTCCGAACGGTGCGCTTCCCGCCAGGTTTGTTCGTCCAGGGACTGCTGGATTATGTCAGCGTACCGTTGGTCCGCTTCCTGTTGGGCCTCCCGGGCCGTCTGGAGTTGCTTGTCGGCGGTCTCCCATGCCGTCTTGGCCGCTGCGACCGTTTCTTTTTGGCGAGTGATGTTCTCATCCAGGTTCCGGGCCTTGGTGACCAGGTCGTTCCGTCGTTTCCGTTCGTTCTCCCATGCGGTGGCCTTTCCCTGTGCCTCGGTGAGGGCCGATTTTGCTTCCGTCTCGGCGTGATTGACCGCTTCCCTGGTTGCGAGGGATTGTTTCAATTCCTTTTCGATGGATTCGAGGTTGTCATGCTCCGTATGGATTGCCTGGAGCTGGGGAAGCAACGGTTTAATCTCCTCAAACCGTTGAAGCCGCTGGATATCCTTCTGATGTTCCTGACGGGCGAGGGTTAGCGCCGCCTCCCGCCGGGTGATCTCCGCTTGGGTCGCTTCCCTCCGGGCGATCGCCTCCCACCGCATCTTGACTTCCGAAAGGTCGTCGATCTGCTTCTGGAGTTCCTGCTTCTTTTGTTGGAGAGCCGTACGTTTTTCCGTCTGGGTTTTCCGCTCTTCGTCGGACAGCAGCGTCATGCCGGAGAGGCGTGCCTTGAGGTTCTCCACGGCACGGTTTTCCTGGGAGTAGCGTGCCTGGACCGCCGTCGAGATGTCGCTGTACACCCCGGTGCGGGTGATCTGCTCCAGAAGCGGGGAACGCTTGGAGCTCTTTTCCAACAAGAACGACGCAAACCTGCCTTGGGGAAGCATCACCGAGGTGACGAACTGGTCGTAATCCAGATGGGTGACCGTCTGGACGGCCTGGGCGTATTCGGAAAGCCGCTCACAAAGAATAGCGCCGTCCTTGATGGCAAGCTGTACGGTGGGTTGCTGGATATTGGCTCCGGGTTTCCTCCGGGCGGTCGCCTGGCTCCAGCGGGCGAGGTAGGTGACGCCGTCCGAGCTGAACGTCACCTCGGCGGAGCAGTATCCCGTCCCTTGGCTCATCAAAACGGCGCCGGGCTTGTTTTCTCCTTCCAGCCGGGGTGTCATCCCGTACAACGCCAGCGTGATGGCGTCCATGATGGTCGTCTTTCCCGAACCCATCTCCCCTTGGATCAACAGGAGGCCGGACTGGACGATTTCTGGTGCGTCAAAGTCGATGACATGCAGTCCGTACAGTGAGTTGATGTTCTCCAGCGATACCTTATGGATGCGCATCGCCACCTCCCTTCCGCACCGCTTCTTCGATCTCCCGGAACAACGGCTGGAGCGTTTCCATCTGCTCCGTGGTGACGCCTTCTTCCTTGCATTTCAGCGTGAACAGGTCCATCGGCGAGAGCTGGGAGATGTCCTGGGCTTGTTCCTGTTCCCGAAGGATCCTCCGGGTACGCGCTTCATCGGAAATACGCAGGATGCTCACCGACGTGCCTTGCACGGCATCCTGCAGGCTTTCCGTCAGCGTGGCCACTGGTTCCTCCCCGGTGTATCGGGCGTCCACCCAGACCGGTTCCGTTTCCTTGGCCAGAAGGGAGAGACGGTCGGTCATCGCCGATACCGTTGTTTCCCTGATCACCTCCAGGTGGGAGAATTCCGGGATGGGTATGGGTTGGATGGTGATGGGATCGGTATCCGTATCCAGCAGCACCACTTCCTTGTTCCGACCCACTTCGGAGAACGAGATGGGGATGGGGGAGCCGCTGTAGCGGATCCATTCCTTCTCCACCTTCTGGGGGATGTGCAGGTGCCCCAGGGCGACGTAGGAGACGGAAGCGGGGAAGATGTCCGTTCCCAGGTTCTCCAGACCTCCCACGGGCACCGCTCCTCCATGGATGTCGTCCGGAACCACCGAGCCGGAGAGGAAGCAGTGGCCCATGGCGATGATCTTTCGTCCGGGGTATGTTCCTTTTGCCTGGTCGACCAGCTTTTGGTAGTACGCCTTGACCGCTTGGGAAAAGCGTACCGTCTTTTCCTGCTGGCTCTCTCCTTCCACGCCGGAAAGGAAATCGGCGGGACGGAGGAACGGGACGGCCAGTACGACGACATCAGAGCCAACAGGGATGATGAGCTTTTCTTCGTTGGGCTCGGCGATGACATGGATGTTCAGTGCGGAGAGCAACTCTCCGGCCGCTTCCAGTTTGGTCGGGGAGTCATGGTTTCCGGCGATGACCACCACATCCTTGCAGCAGGTGCCCAAAAGCGAGGCGAGGAACGAATAATACTGTTTTTCCGCTCCATGCGGGGGATTGGCCGTATCGAACACATCGCCGGCAAGAAGGAGCGCGTCCACGTGTTCTGTGACGATGGTCTTCTTCAGCCAGGCGAGGAACCGGTCGTATGCTTCCGCTCTCCGTTGTCCGTACAGCTCGCACCCCAGGTGCCAGTCGGAGGTATGCAGGATTCTCAATACTGTTCCCCCACAAAGACGTTTGCAAGCTTCTTGTCGTCGTACATGCCGCCCAGCATCGACCGGACAGGATAGGGAAGGGGAAGATGCTGGCGAAGCACCATCGTTTGGATCCCACGCCGCCGGAGGGCGGGGATGAGCCGTTCCAACGCTTCCCTGTCGCGGTAGCCCACCTCGACGGCGCTTTGGGAGCGGATCAAGGCATACGCTCCGTCCACCGCCACGCCATTCTGGTGGAATTCGTCCAGGAAAAACTCCCACGCCAACGCATCGCGCTCCAGAGCCGGACCGGTGGCATGGTACCACGCGTCGAGCGTTTCTGCCGTCACCTTTGGGGACGGAGGGATCGCCCCTTCTTCCCCAGGAAGATCGTACACCCAGATGCTCTGGCTGTGGAAACCGCATTTGCCGTACAGGTCCCGGGCCGTCTCTTCCGGATACAGGGCCATCGGGACGCCGTAGTGGGTTCGGGCGAACGAGAGGAGGGCACCCATCATGCCGTGGCGGCGCCACCGGGGCCAGGTTGCCGCTCCGACGATGTAGCGGCACGGCTGCCCCTCCACCGTGCAGGGAAGGGCGTGCAGGCTGCTGGCAATGGCCCCGTCCTGGATGATCACCACGACGTCCTGTCGGACGGTACCGCCGGGTGAAGTAGGTTTCCAGGAAATCCGGTTCTTCCTGGAAGATCTCGTTCCACATCGCTTTGAGCTCGGCGCTCTCTTCTGCTGTGGCGATCTGGGGATGCAGGTCGTTCATGCGTCCTCCTTGCTGTTGCGGTAGAAGCGGAGCATGCTCCGTCCGTACTTCCGTTCATCCAGAAACCGGAGGTTTCCGATCACCTCAGGCCAGCTTCCTTTCTCCTCCGCAGGGTAATGGATGATGAACAGTCCCTGGGGGACGAGGAGCCCGGCCTGGTCGACCGCCCCGGCAAGGCGTATCTTCCCGTCCATGGCGAACGGAGGATCGGCATAGACGTAGTGGAAACTCCTCTCGGCCTTGGGAATGTAGTCCCACACGTCGGCCATCACCAGGGAGATGTCGCTGGTCACGAAGCTGATGTTCTTCAGGATCGTGGGTCGTTTGATGCGGTCCATTTCCACCAGGACGACCGGGGAGGCGCCGCGGCTTGCCGCCTCGATGCCGACGCACCCCGAGCCGGAGAACAGGTCAAGCCAGCTGTGGCCTGACAAGCTTCCCAATTGGTCGAACAACGATTCCCGCATCATATCCATCGCCGGCCGGATGACACCCGGCGGGCAGATGACCGTTCTCCCCCGATAGAGTCCACCTGTGATTCGCATGCTTCCATCCTACAGGAAAACGGCGAAGTTGCGAAGATACGGATGACCAGCTGGGGTGAATGAAGTATACTTTGCCCTGAAGGGGTGGATATGGAGATTTGGGATATCTACGACAGGAATGGCCTGAAGACAGGCAGGACGATCGAGCGTGGCGCGCAGTGCCAGAATGGGGAATACCACAAGGCGGTGCATGTCTGCCTGTTCAACAGCAAGGGAAGCCTGTTGATCCAGAAACGTACCGCCAACAAAGAGGCGTGGCCTGGGCTGTGGGATGTTTCTTCCGGCGGCAGCGTGCTCTCCGGAGAGGAAAGCAGGGACGCCGCGGGAAGGGAAACCAAAGAGGAACTGGGCGTGGAGATCGTCTTTGACCGTCCTGCGCTGACGATGTACTCTTCGAAACGATCCATGACTTCTACGTGGTCGTCCGTGATCTTGCACGTGATGAAGGTGAAGCTGCAGGAGTCCGAGGTGGCCGAGGTGCGCGGTGCCAACGAGCGGGACATCCGGGAGATGATCAAGGATGGGTCGTTCATCCCGTACCACGTCAATTTGATCAAACTGCTGTTCGACCTGAGGCACACCCAGTCGATCCATACCCGTTAGGGTGGGGACAGCGGGAAACCTCCCGAAACAATTTTCTTGTACCAGAGCCAAAAACCCGGCACCTTGTCCCCATGGACTACGTGCTGGTACGGATCCAATCCTCCATTTACCTCACGGCCCGAAACCGGATGGAGACGCTGAAGAAGACCATCGTCCGCTATGGGAAGGAAAAACGGGAAGGACGGTTCACCAATCTGGTGATGCTGGAGGATGAGACCTATTTCATCGACAAGGAACTGTGCGCCTTCTTCAAGGTGACGCTCTCCAACCGGTATCGGTTTCTTCCGATGGATCCCGAGTTGATGGAATCCTACCTGAAGCTGGATCCCGTCGCGCGGGAGGAATTCGCCCGGAAACACTTCTCCGTACGCCGTTCCTTCCCGCCGTTGGTGGACATCCTGTTGATCGTCGGAATTCTTGTCGTTCTGGCTTATGTGCTCTTCTGGCCGTAGTAGGCGTTCTTGCCGTGCTTGCGGAGGTAGTGCTTGTCCAGAATGGCCTGCTGCGCCGTCCGTACCCGTGGGTTGATCTCCTCGGTGAGGAACGCCATCTTTGCGCACTGTTCAAGGACGGTGGCGTGGTAGACGGCTTCTTCGGGATCTTTTCCAAAGGCGAACGGACCGTGGTTGACGCAGACGACTCCCGGCACGGCCAGAATGTCCGTGTCACGGAACGTCTCGCAGATCACAAGGCCGGTGTTCTTTTCGTAATCGTTCTTGATTTCATCCGTCGTCAGGGAACGGGCGCAGGGGATGTCTCCGTAGAAGTAATCCGCCTGGGTGGTTCCGTAACAGGGAATGCTCCGTCCCGCCTGGGCCCATGATGTGGCGTAGGTGGAGTGGGTGTGGACGATTCCTCCTACCTGCGGGAACTGCTTGTAGATCTCAAGATGGGTCGCCGTGTCACTTGACGGGCGGTATTTTCCTTCCACCACATCCCCTTTCAGGTCAACCACCACCATGTCTTCCGGCTTCAGGGTGGCGTAGTCCACGCCGCTTGGCTTGATGACGAAGCAACCGCTTTCCCGATCCATGCCGCTGGCGTTGCCCCAGGTGAACAGCACCAGTCCGTTTTTCACCAGATCCATATTCGCTTGATAGACGCGCTGTTTCAGTTCTTCCAGCATGACGTACTCCTTTTGTATTTCCAATCTACAAAAGTACGGTACGGCAGGGATGTGGCTTTGTCAACGAAAGCGGCCATGGAACGCCATGGCCGCAAGGGAATCGTTACAGTGTCTTGGTGAACCAGTCGACCGTCTTCTCTTCCAGCAGGTGGAAGGCCGTCAGGTCGCCGGTGAAGATCAGGAAGGTGTGGTCGGCGCCGGGGATCAACACCCACTGGCTGTCCGGATTGGACGACGCTTCCTTGACCTTCTGGCCATCGGTGGGAGGCACGGTGGTGTCCTGGTCACCATGGAGCATCATGATCGGAGCCTTGATGGCTTTCACCTCGGCGAGGACGTCATCGTTGTCCGCTTCCTCAATCCATTGTTCGGACAGTTCAAGGGGATCACGCCAATCAAAGGTCATCAGGGTGTATCCTTTCTCTTTGGCTTCCTTCCGCATTTCCTCGGTGGCCATGTCCCCGATCTCCAGCGCTCCCGCCCAGGTCAGCACGGAAGCGAACCGGTTATCCCGCGCCGCGGCGAGCAATGCGTCGGTCCCTCCCTGGGACCAGCCCATCACGCCGATGCGTTTGCCATCGATGAATGGCAGGCTTCTGAGGTAATCAGCGACGGCGCTGGCTTCCCGGACGGCCTCGCTGTTGGTGTACAGGCGGTAGCTCGCCGTGGATTCTCCACTGCCGGGGAAGTCAAAGCGGATGCTTGCGATGCCCGCTTTTGCCAGTTCCGGCGCCAGCATCTTGTAGCCGTTTCCCGCTTCATCGCGGCTGCTGCCGGTGCCATGCATCATCACCACCGCCGGAACGGTCTTTCCGCTCTCGATGGCGGGAATCGTCAGCGTGGCCGGGATCATCAGTCCGCCGGAGGGGATGGCAATGTTCACTTCCACCGGGGCGGTCACCGCAACGGAGGTCTGTTTTGGTGTTGCGCACGCGACCAATGAAATGGCCATTACGATGAGCGCACCCAATCGAATCGTTGTTTTCATGGTAAAACTCCTTGGCGGGCAGTATGGCATGTGAAGGTGTGTTGGTACAGATGGAACAAAAACAAACCCAACAACGGCAAAAACGAACGGTTCAGCACCGGGCTGTTTCATGCGATTTTGTGGTGCTTGAAAGAACACAATTGCTTTTGGTTCGTCCTGGTTTTTCTCCTCTGACCTCTCTGCGAAAAACCTGTAGGATGACGTTGCATTCTTCATCTTCGTAAGCCGGTGAACACATGCATGAAAGAGGAAAATCAAATGGTAAATGATGTGCACAAGAATGATCTTTTTTGTGACTATTATGAACAGTGGGTTACTGTTTATAAAAAAGGTGCGATACGTGACATAACGATGGAAAAGTATCGCATGACGCAGGATTGGGTAAGAAAGCTTGCGCCGGATTTGAAAGTTGGAGAGTTGACCAGGATTGAGTATCAGAAGCTTTTGAACGAATACGCCCAGGCTCATGAACGACAGACCACGATGGATTTTCACCATCAGTTGAAAGGAGCGATCATTGATGCGGTGGATGATGGTTTGATCGATCGTGACCCCACGCGAAAAGCAATCATCAAAGGGAGGCAGCCAAAAGCGAAGAAAGTGAAGTTTCTCAATCAGTTTGAACTGCATACGCTTCTTGCTTCACTACACCTTGGGGCTCATATCTCTTGGGATTGGTTCATTTTGCTCGTGGCGAAGACCGGACTCCGGTTTTCGGAAGCGCTGGCTTTGACTCCCAAGGATTTTGACTTCACCCATCAGATGATTACGATCAACAAGACGTGGAATTATAAAGGAAACGGAGGGTTCCTCCCGACGAAGAACAAATCCTCCGTCCGCAAGGTACAAATTGACTGGCAAATGGTCATTCAGTTTTCCGAACTGATCAAAGGATTACCGGAAGACGCGCCGATCTTTGTGCAAGGGAATGTGTACAATGCCACGGTGAATGACATCCTTACACGATATTGCAGACAAGAAGGCTTGCCGGAAATCACCATTCACGGACTTCGTCATACCCATGCGTCCCTGTTGCTTTTTGCCGGTGTCTCCATAGCCAGCGTGGCACGACGTCTTGGGCATGCAAGTATGACAACGACACAGAAAACATACCTTCATATCATCCACGAATTGGAGAACAAGGATATCGACATCGTAATGAGAACCCTCTCAGGACTTTGCTGATTGGTATAAATATACGGCTTACGCTGATGAAGGGTGATAAGGTTATCGAAATTTTCAAAAAATCCACTAATCCGCTCTTGTTCTTGAAGTTTCGGAACTAAAAACGAAAACTTTTCAAACTCAGTTTTATTAATTATTGCTGTTGCTGTCTTTCCTGCCAATCCTGCAAATCGAGCTTTTTCATTTTCCATAGCTGTTAAAATAAAATATGCACTATTTCCAATCGGAACGATTGCATTTATCTGTTGATTAAACGCTGCTGGAACTGTATTTATAGCATTTTTACCAATGGATGCAATACTCGTAATAAGAACAGAATTAGAAGGAACAAATCTCGCTTTTCCCCATCCGACTGCAGTCAAATGCCGTTCCGAACCTGACATCTTAAGCGCATTTATATCTGTTGGGGTAATCCAAACGTAGTCGTTCTCATCTTTTGCCCAATTTTCTCTTTCAGAAGTAGGTGGTGTATTCCCTGTAAGAACCTTACCCAACTCACTGAGCTTACGCTGTTCCCATGAATAAGTCAAAATGGGAAGTTTACAGGTGTGGAAATCTGTAAGTTTGCATGATTATGCATTAATTGGCTTCTTCCTCGTGCTTCTCCATAGTGGTTTGTTGATTTTAAATCCGAATCTGCACCGAGGTGATGGAGAAGTGCATTTGGAGGCTTGGAATGCAGTTTATCTCCGATAACGGAGCAAAACAGGGAAGTCCATTGCTCTGGACAGCAACTTTTCAACCTTTTCGTGTTTGTTTTCCGGCTTGTTCATGATCACCGAGAACATATTGAGATAGCCCTGCAGTTCAAACCTCATGAAACCGGAATGCGCGCGCAGGAACAGTTGGAGAAGCCTGCAAAGGTCGTTTATCGGGTCAAGTGGATTGTCGTCGTCAGGCAGCTTCTTGATTTCCCTCGAGTCATATACCTCACTCTTCAAATTCAGTTTCTCCACCAGTTTCCGGTGGGACTTTTCCTTGTCGTGCACCAATGTGGAACCTGGGGCGATATGACTTGAAAAGGCGTCCAGGGTTTTCTTTCCTGACGTCTTGCCTGTCCCCTCGAAGACAAACATCGACTGTCCGTGGCTGTCACGGGCGACGCCTATGCAAAGCTGGTTCCTGGAAAGCCCCCTATACTCTGTGCCGTCATCATGGTGCTCGATATCGTCTGACCTGACCTTGCAGAACGTCTCGTCAATCCATATGCGGTCCTTGAGGACAACCTCGTCCTGGATCCCCTCAAGCAACAGGAATGTCTTGTCCATCCAATACATCGTCGTATTGTTGGAATTCCTGTTCACCTTTGAAGTTAGGCCGAAACTGCCGTACCCGAATATGTCCAGCAGGAACCTGATCCATTCGGAAATCGGTATCTTGTGGCTGTCGAATATGGTGTTCGTGATGGCGGTGAAGCGTCTCCCGCATGCGTTGCATTTGAACCTGGCGATACCGCCGCTCGATTTCCCGTCTTTGACGATCTTGTCGGACCCGCACATCCTGCAGGTCTTCAGCTCGTACGAATTGATGAACTCGGATTCGTCCATCTCCTCAAAAGTCGGGTGCCTGTGCGCGTAATCCCTCTCCGTACAGCGGTCTATGAAAGATTGGAGAGGTGTCGGATTCTTGTCCTCTGTCCAGGGAGTCCTTCTTCTTGACTTGGTCTTGATGTCTCTTTTCATGGGTGGTAGTCCAATGGTACTCGGGAATGACTTGTTCTTGGACTACCACATCTCGTAACAAATCATTCCTTCGTACTTAGCAAAGTATATCAGCTGCCAATGGTCGTTTTCAATCAATCTATCAGATGACGTTTATCACCTCGGTGCAGATTCGGATTTTAGCAAATTGAAACGGTTTAGGATGAGAAAAAGCCGCTTTTCGTTGCTTTTCTCTTACAACGGCAAAAACGGACGGTTCAGCTTGCCGTCTCCACCGGGTACATCGGGGATTCATCCAGCGTGCGGCGGATGACCTCGTGGTCGGCGGACAGGAGTCCGGGATCCTTTGCCATCACCTCATCCAGGTAGGTTTTCACGTCTTCCAGCATCGGGATGTCGGAGAGGGACGCGTACTTCAGGTTGATGAACCCGCTCTGCTTGACACCGGCAAGGTCACCGGCACCCCGGATGGCCAGATCCTTCTCGGCGATGAGGAAGCCGTCGTTGGTCTGTTTCATCACGGAGAGACGCTCTTTCGCCTCTTCCGTCAAGTCATCACCGAAGACAAGGAAGCAGTACGACTGCAGTTCGCTCCGTCCCACCCGGCCACGGAGCTGGTGCAGGGCGGCAAGCCCGAACCGTTCGGCGTGCTCGATGACCATGCAGGTGGCGTTGGGGATGTCGATGCCTACTTCGACGACGCTGGTGGAGACCAGGTACCGCAGTTCCCCCTTCTGGAACTTCTCCAGGATATCGACCTTCTCCTGTTCCTCCAGCTTGCTGTGCATCAAGGCGGCGGGGACTCCGGGGTACTCCGTCTTGAGGAAATCGTACATGCTGGTCACATCGCGCAGGTCGCTCTGGCCGGAATCATCGATCCGGGGGTAGACGAAGTACGCCTGATGCCCCCGTTTCAGCTCCACGCCGATGGATTGGTACATCCGCTCCCGTGACGATTCCCTTACCAGGTAGGTGATGACCGGCTTCCTGCCGGGAGGCATCGTCTTCAGTGTGGAGACGTTCACCGAGCCGAAGACGGTCAGCGACAAAGTCCGGGGGATCGGGGTGGCGGTCATCAGAAGGAGGTCGGGCACTTTGGCCTTGCCGGTCAGCGCCAGGCGCTGGTCGACGCCGAAGCGATGCTGCTCGTCGATGATCACATAGCCAAGGTCGTGGAACTCCACCTCCTTGGAGAACAGGGCGTGGGTGCCGATGACGATGTCCACCTCCCCCTGCTTGATGTGTTCCAACAGTTCGGTCCGCTGTTTGCCTTTGACACTCCCGGTGAGGAACGCCAGGCGGATTCCCAGCGGCTCGAGGAGCCGGGCGGCAGAGTTGGCGTGCTGGCGGGCAAGAAGCTCCGTCGGCGCCATGAACGCCACCTGTCTGCCCTGGGGCAGCACGTGGAGGGCGGACAGCCAGGCGACCAAGGTTTTGCCGGAACCGACGTCTCCTTGGAGCAGACGGTTCATCGGCGTCTCGCTGTCCAGGTCGGATCGTATCTCCTTCAGGCTGGTCATCTGGTCCTCCGTCAGGTGGAACGGCAGGGACTCGATGCATTTCAACTCCAGCTTGTTTGGCGCGCTGGGCCGGTTGGTCCGGTCCGCCTCCTCGCCACGGTGACGCCGTGTCAGCCACATCAAATAGAACAGTTCGTCGAACGCCAGGGAACGCTGTGCCTGCACCCGCTGATCTTCGCTTGTCGGGAAGTGAAGGGCGCGGATGGCCGTATCGGTGTCCATCAGATGGAACGTTTCCCGGGCGGAGGCGGGCAGTTCATCCTGGAAGCGCGGCACACTGTCCAGCACCGCCTTGACGTCCCGCCGGATGATCCGCTGGGTCAACGAACCGCGCAGTGGATAGATCGGGAGGATCTGGCCGAACTGGGGAGGCGGCGCGTCCTCCTCCGGCCATGGCACCACCTCGAACTGGGTGGACTGGATGACGCCGTGGAACTGTTGGATCAACGCGTACAGATAGTAGAAATGGGAGACGAGGAGCGTGTGTTCCAGAAAGTTGCGGCCGAAGCAGAGCAGGGAGAGCTGGCGCCGGGCTCCCTCGCAGTCCCGGACGATGACCTTCAGCGTACGTTTGGCAAAGGAGCGTCCTCCGAAGAACTCATGACGGACCACCTGGACCCGGGTGTTGGCGTATTCGCCCTCGGCGCACTGGTCGATGGGCCGGATCACCGACCGGTCTTCCCAGGAGCGGGGGGAGAGGGCAAGCAGGTCGCTCTTCGTGACGATGTCCATCTCCCGGTAGCTTGCCTGTGCCGCCGGACCGACCCCGCTGAGCTTCTCCACCCCGTCGGTGAGGTTCCTCAGATACCGTCCGTCCATTACAGCCGCACCAGAGCCGAGACCAGCAGCCCCATCAGGTACTTGGCCAGGAGGTACATGACCAAGGTGAACACCAGCGTGCTCCAGACCAATGTCCGGTTGTTCACCGCCTTGCGGCCGAAGAACAGCCGTTGGACGAAATCAAGCAGGTCCCCGATCATCGAGTCCAGAACCTTGATGGTGTACATCGTGGTGGGGGAGCGGTGGTAGCAGTACACCACACGGACGATCAGAATGATCAAAAAGAACCAGAACAGGGGGCTTACCAGATACCCCCAAAGCGTCTGGACCAGCATGGCAAGCACCATGCCGATGGTAAGCCGTCCATAGGTTCCGAACATCCGGAGGATACTCTGCAGGATGGACAGGACGGCCAGGGCGGCAAGCGGCGTCAGGTCGAAGTTGGACCGTTTCAGTCCGGTGAGCGGGGAGAACCAGGAAAGATACGGATCGATGATTCTCCTCAGGAAGGACAGGACGGGATTCTCCATCATCTGGCCGGGGATGCGCACCCAGGTGAGGATCACCCGGATCCAGATGAGAAACATGTAGACGCTGATCAACGCGGCGAACACGTTGGCGATATGCATCAATACGGTGGGATTCTGTGGTACGTACATAACAGCTCCTCGTCAATCATAATATATCGATTCGATGGGCAGGCTGTC
The DNA here is from genome assembly GCA_022482495.1 of Sphaerochaeta sp. Classification (NCBI taxonomy): domain Bacteria; kingdom Pseudomonadati; phylum Spirochaetota; class Spirochaetia; order Spirochaetales; family Sphaerochaetaceae; genus Sphaerochaeta; species Sphaerochaeta sp. The sequence goes on from JAKVPA010000002.1 coordinate 278,769, forward strand.
CTTCATCACCGTGGTGAAGACATCACTGTACGAGACGCTGAATTCCCGACCGCACTTGATGGTGGTCTTCACGTTCCGCTGTTGGTCGTTGACGGTAAGATACAGCCGGATCTGCCCGGGGTATTCCAGACAACTGTCATGGAGCTTCTCCAGCACATCCTTGGTGCACATCTGTTTGTCCATCTCGATATGGCATTCACTGACGGCGATGGGAGGCAGCTGGTTGGGATCCTGGTACACCTTGTCGATCAAAAAAGAGAGTTTCTCCATCCCCCGGGAATTGTCGAATTTCCCGGTGAACCCATAGATGCCGTCCTGTTGCAGGATGTCCTTGTACTGGGCGTACGTCTTGGGGAACATCGTCGCGCTGAAAGAGGCGTTGCGGTCCGTCAGGGTGAGGAACGCCATCACCGTCTCCTTCTTGGTGGTGAACTGCCGGAGGGTGGTCAGGGACGCCACAATGTTGGTGTCCCGGCCGAACGGCAGCTGTTCCGGTTTGGAGGTGTCGACGACGACGCATTTTTTGATCACCTCACGGTACTGGTCCAGCGGGTGCCCGCTGACATAGAACCCCAGTACCTGTTTCTCCGTCTCCAGTTTTTCCGAAAGGGCCCAGTCGTCCTTCATCTCCATCTGGTACTCGTCAAACTGGGGTTCGGTGCTTTCATCGAACAACGAAATCTGCCCGTAGGCCGTCGCTTCCTTTCTCCGGGTGGCGAACGCCACCGCTCCCTCGATGTTGGCAAGGAGCGTCGGACGGTTGACCCCCAGGCTGTCGAACGCCCCGGCCTTGATCAACGATTCCAGAAGCTTTGAGTTGTACGCCCTGCCATCCAACCGCATCAGGTAGTTGACGAAACTGGTGAACGGGCCGTTCTTTTCCCGCTCCGCGACGAGCAGCTTGACCGGTTCCTCGCCGACGTTCTTGATGCCGGCCAGTCCGTAGACGATCACGCCATCGGCGACGGTGAAGTAGCACTCACTCTTGTTGATGTCCGGCGGCTGGATCTTCAGACCCATTTCCTTGGCCACTTCCAGGTACTCGTTGAACTTGTCCGGGTTGCCCATTTCGTTGGTCAGGTTGGCCGCAAGGAACTCGGCGGGGTAGTTGGCTTTGAGGAACGCCGTCTGGTAGGCCACCAGGGAGTACGCCACTGCGTGGCTCTTGTTGAAGCCGTAGCCGGCAAACGGCTTGAGCATCTCGAAGATCTCGTCGGCGTGCGCCTTGGTCCGGCCCAGCTTCTGGGCCCCTTCCTCGAAGATCGGCAGTTCGTGGGCCAGCTTCTCCGCTTTCTTCTTGCCCATGATACGCCTGAGGATGTCCGCCTGTCCCAGCGAATAGCCGGCGATCACCTGGGCGACCTTCATCACCTGCTCCTGGTAGACGATCACGCCGTAGGTGTTCTCCAGCACCGGTTTCAGGTCGGGGTCCGGGTAGTGGATCGGTTGTTTGCCGTTCTTGCAGTTGATGAACGTCGGGATGTACTGCATCGGGCCGGGACGGTACAACGCGTTCAATGCCACGATGTCCTCGATGCTGTCCGGATGGGCCTGCCGGAGGATCTGCTGCATGCCGGAACTCTCGAACTGGAACACCGCCGTGGAGTCCCCGTTGCAGAGCATCCGGAACGTCTTCGGATCGTGGTCGTCGATGGCGTTGATGTCGAAGTTCGGTTTTTTCTTGTGGATCAGATCCACCGTGTGCTTGATCAACGTCAGCGTCTTCAACCCCAAAAAGTCCATCTTCACCAAACCGCATTCCTCGATCTGGTCCATCGTGTACTGGGTGGCCTGGTTGCCCGTCTTGGGATCACGGTACAGCGGCACGTAGTTGACCAGCGGCTCCTGCCCGATGACCACGCCGGCGGCGTGGGTGGAGGTGTTGCGGTTCATCCCTTCCAGTTTCCGCGCCACGCTGAACAGGGTGGCGTACACTCCGCCCTTGGCCTCCAATTGCCCCAGTTCGGGGTTCTGGGCGAACGCCTTCGCCAACGTCATCTTCGGGTCGTCGGGGATCAGCTTGCAGATCCGGGTCGACTCGTCGAACGGGATGTCCAAGACCCGGGCGCAGTCCTTGACCACCGCCTTGGCCTTCAACGTCCCAAACGTGGCGATCTGCGCCACCCGGTTCTTGCCATAGTGCTCCGTCACGTACTGGATCACTTCCTTGCGCCGTTCGAAGCAGAAGTCCACGTCGAAATCCGGCATGGATACCCGTTCCGGGTTGAGGAACCGTTCGAACAGCAGGTTGTACTTCATCGGATCCACATCGGTGATGTTGATGGAGTACGCCACCAGGCTTCCGGCGCCGGAGCCGCGTCCCGGCCCCACCGGGATGCCGTGGTTCTTCGCCCACCGGATGTAGTCCATGACGATCAGGAAGTAGCCTTGGAAGTCCATCTTGATGATGATGTCCAGCTCGTAGTCCAGCCGCTGCTGCAGCTGGGGCGTTATTGTCCCGTATCGATTCTTCAGCCCTTCATTGGCCAGGTACCTGAGGTACTCCGCCGTGTCCTTGAATCCATCCGGCACCTGGAAGACAGGCAGTTTCGGGCCGGGGAAGTGGATCTGGATGTCGCACCGCTGGGCGATCCTGTTGGTATTCTCGATCGCCTCGGGACACCAGGAGAACAGCTGTTTCATCTCCTCGGGGCTCTTGAAGTAGAACTCGGAGCTGGGGAAGCGCATCCGGTTGGGATCGTCCCGCTTGCTGTTGGTGCCGATGCACAGCAGGATGTCCTGCGCTTCTGCGTCATCCTTTTCGATGTAGTGGATGTCGTTGGTGCATACCAAGGGGATGCCGGTCTCTTCGTGCAGTTTGACCAAGAGCGGGTTGGTCAGCTTCTGTTCTTCCAGCCCATGGTCCTGCATCTCCAGATAGTACCGTCCGTCGTCGAAGACCGAGTTGAACCACAGCGCCCGGCGCTTGGCTTCCTCGTACTGTCCTCCCAGGAGGTTCTGCAGGATCTCGCCGGCCAGACACGCCGACAGGCAGATCAACCCCTCGTTGTGCTCTTCAAGCAGTTTGTCGTCGATCCTCGGTTTGTAGTAGAACCCTTCCGTCCAGGCGGCGGAGTTCAGTTCCATCAGATTGTGGTACCCTTTCTCGTTCATCGCCAGGAGGATCAGATGGTAGCGGTGGTCATGGTTGTGGTCCCCCGGCTCCGGAATGAACGTGTGGTCGGCCGGGTTGCAGTAGAACTCACAGCCGATGATCGGGTTGATGCCTGCTTCCTTGCACGCCTTGTAGAAGCGAAGCGCGCCGAACATGTTGCCGTGGTCAGTCAGCGCCAGGCTGCGCATCCCGTAGCTTTTCGCCTTGGCCACGTACCGGTCGATCTTCGCCGCGCCGTCCAGCAGCGAGAAGTCGCTGTGGTCGTGCAGGTGGACGAACCCTGGGTCGGGCAGCTCGTCCGCCGCCTTCTCCTCCGCCGGCGCCTGTGGCTGGGGTGGGGCGGCTGCCGCCGTCTCTTCCTCTTCCTCGATTTCCTGTTCTTCCTCCGCCTGTTGGGCGAGGAGCTCATCATCGGAGATCGGTTGTTCCTGTTGTTGGTCGGTCTGTTTCTCTTCCATGGTCAACTCTGCAGATAGATGGTGTTCAAGTCATACAGGATGGATCCGAACATCCGAAGCGCCCGCTCCTGTTGCAGCGCGCTCAGACTGGGGTAGGTTTTCTGGAGCTCCCCCTTGAGGTTCCCAATGATGGTGCGGATCGTCTTGGGAGAGACGGGAAGGTTGATGCCGGAAAGTTGCCCGATGATCTCCTTGCTGATGAAAAATCCCTTCTTGGGGAACGTGATGCACATCTGCACCTTGCCCAACGCCACGGCGGTCCGCTCCGCCTGGAAGGCCAGCAGGACGGCCGCGTTCCCTTCCCGTGCCGGGTTTCCGATCAACAGGAACCGCTGGTAGTTGCCGTATTCCAGACCGATGCGGATCTGGGTGAGCAGGAATTTTCCTTCGAACGGGGTGAGTTTCCCATCCTTGTCGTACAGACGGGAGACGGGAATCCACCGGGTGGAGCATTTGCCGTTGGGCAGGTACACCCGCACTTCCGCCACGGCGTCCAGTACGGCCAGCGCCGTGGGGATGGACAGGCGGATGTCCGGGATGCACAGCGAGCCGCCGATGGTCATCTGGCGCCGCACGATGGTGGAACCGATGGAGAGCAGGGCATCCAGCAGCACCTTGGGAAGGATCTGCCGTCCGGTGTCCAGAAGCTGCGCGGCGTTGACCATCGAGCCGATCTGGATGTACCGGTCGGTGCGGGTGATCCGCTCCAGCTCCTCCAACGCGGACAGGTCGATGATCTCGATGTTGGAATCCATCGGGTAAAAGTCCGGCCGGCTCATCAGATAGGTTCCCCCGGCCCAGTTCAGCGCGTCGGGGAACCGGTTGGCGATCTGCCCGTACTCGGAGAGGGTGGTCGGGGTGTGGATGGTGGTGGACCTAAGCTCTTCGTACATTCTTTCTCCTCCGGTAGGACAATGCGATCTCCACGATCTGCAGGAGCTCTCCGGTATCCATGCACTGGCAGGTATTCAGGGACAGTTCCTTGGCGACAGCCTCCTCGTCCAACGGGGTGGTCTCGCCGACGATCTGCGGGCGAAGCCGTCCCGGCATGGAGATTTCCTTGCCGGCGTGGTGTTCTCCGGTGAGGTTCTGCAGGATGGATTCGATCAACATCGTTTTGGACGCGTAGCAGTTCGGGCAGGGCATGTTGCCGGTCACCTGGTAGGCCCGTTCGATGTCACGGCACTGGCGCGTCTTGGAAAATCCGTCAAACGTCTGGATGTTGGCGTCCTTCAGCCGGAAAGCCGGCACCAGACAGGAGAGCACGACGATGTCGTTGACCAGCACCAGGCAGTTCCCGCACCGCGAGCCATGGCAGTTGCTGTTCAGCGACCTGCATCCCACATCCTCGGTGAGGATCAGAAGCAGCGGTTTGTTGGAGTTCACCGAGAGGGAGAGTCCTTTTCCGTCAATGATGCAATCCAGATTCATATGCGTTTCCTCATGATGGTGTTCAGAATGATTTCACTTTTCATCGGCAGGGTGACCTGCACGCCGCCCAGAGCCTGGTCCAGGGCCATGGAGAAGGTCGCCAGCGTCATCGAACGGACGGCGCTGGTCACCGACGAGCCCACATCCTCCCCGTCGCTTTTCAGCGTCAGGTCGATGGTCAGGTTCTTGCCGGTGGCCAGGACCGCCCCGTTTTCCAACAGGGTGGTGACGATGGTGTGCCGGATCTTTTCCCGATATGCCTGCTCGTCGAAAATTCTGCCGGTCAGAACGGAAACCCAGATGCGTCGGACCAAGGGTTGGAACGCGATGGTGTCCACGGACAGTTCCAGGACCATCCCCACCCAGCTGGAGGAAGAGAACAGGCTGTCCGATTTGGGAAATCCGTTGACGCTTTCCACCAGGGGGAGCGGGTTGACGAACCGTTTCTGTTTGACCAGCTCGCAGACCCGCTGGATCTGGGACGGCATCCTGCCGCTGTTGGACGCCAGGACGGACGGACCACTGTCCACCATCTCGTCGGTGTCCGCCGGAAACTGGATGTTGGCTTCCTGGATTCCCAGCTGTTCGCTGATCACCTTCTTCCAGATGCGCGCGCTGGCCCCGTTGGTATAGAAGCAGGTGTTGACCTTCACCTTGTCCCCGGGATCCAGCTGCAACTGGACGGACAACGGCGTGATGTTCTTGCAGTCGCTGGAGAAACCGGCAATCCCCGGCCCAAGGGCAAAACCGATGCCCCGGGCGTAGCTGATGAACGGGGAGAACTTCTCGTTTTCGTCCCGGAGCACCTGGAAGGTGGCGTACTTGCGGTTGAAATCACTGCGGGCGACCAGGTCGTTGACCAGCGTTTTCATTTCCGGATACCGCGCGCAGTGGATCAACGCGTCATGGGTGTCGGATGCGCCGTAGAACTGACTCTTCCACGCCCAAGGGTTCTGCAACGCCTGCTGCGCCACCATGTGGTACTGTGATTCAGTGGTTGCAAGCGCCTCTCCATAGCCCAGATCCCCGTAGAAATGGGCCGGGCTGAGATCACTGCTGGAGAACTGGATGGCGCACCGGTAGGCGTCCAGCGGGCAGGGCGGGGCGAAGCCTGCGAACATCTGGTTGGACATTTCCTCGGAGAACAGCGGGATGGCTCCCTGGTCCACCGTGGCCTTGATGTCGTCGGCGACCGGTTTGCCGTCACCCATGAACCAGGTGGTCCGCTCGACATGCATGGCTGGCCGGTATACCGGATAACTGTCCTGGATCTCCACTGGATAGTTTCCTTTCATGCAGGCCAGCGCGGCGATGGCCGCCAGCACCGACGGGGTGATCAGCATTTCGTCGTGGGGCGCGTAGAACGGGGTGCGGTGGATGACGATTTTCTTCTTGGGGATTAACGTGATGTCGCTGACGGTATCCCGCATGTGGAACATCCACTGCGTCGGAGCGACGATGTGCAGCGTCCCGCCGTCCATCCCCGCCATGATGCGGGTGATGTAGTAGGATGGGCTGCTCAGACGGGTGTAATCATACGTCCGTGTGACGTATTTCAGATCGGGCGCCTTGGTCACCGCATCCATATCCCCCGCTTGGCGGATGTACGGCGCCGACTCTTGGTGCGCCTGGCCCGCTTCGGTGAGCCGGTAGCTGATGTCGATTTCCTTCGCCTTCAGCTGGACGGATTCACTGTCGAAGCCGAACAGCGCCATGATGGGTTGGCCCTTGTAGGAGATCTGGTTGGAAGAGAGCAGCGGCATGTAGTCGCTGGCGACTTTCAGACGGTTCTCTCCACGCACGTCCTTCGCTTCGATGGTGAGGAAGCGGGAGCCCAGTTGCGGCAGGTTGATGGTGTCGATGATGCCGCTGTCCACCGTCGAGCGGATCACAATGCCGTTGAGGATGGTCGCGCGGGAGAAATATGTCTTCGCCATACGCTCAATGTACCATGGAACAGCACCCTTAGCAAGAAAGGACGGCCGGTTGGAGCGATTCCAAAAACGTTCCAAACGGACGAACATGCGAAAAGAAACCGGGAAATCGGACGGTTAATCTGAACCCGTTCACACAAGTGTCGACAACAGCTTGCACAAGAGGCGCCAAATCGATACAGTGGAAAGGCCAGCAGGAAAGATGAGGCGAAAGAGTTTTCATTTCTCCCATTATCCAGTAAGCTGTCCTATGCAAAACAAATAAATACAGGGCAGGTCCCTGTGAAGGAGTTTTTTCTATGGCAAAGATTCGTGTTGGTATCAACGGATTCGGAAGAATCGGCCGTCTGGCTTTCAGAAGGATTCTGGAGGTTGGAACAGAGATGGAAGTGGTCGCGATCAACGACCTGACCAGCCCGTCGGTTTTGGCCCATCTGCTCAAGTACGACAGCACTCACGGGACGTTCAAGGGGACCGTTGAGTCCACTGAGGATTCGATCATCGTCGACGGCAAGAAGATCCGCATCTACGCCGAGAAGGATGCCCACAACATTCCGTGGGGCGCCGAGAAGGTTGATGTGGTTCTGGAGTCCACCGGGTTCTACACCTCCGCTGAGAAAGCCCAGGCCCACCTGGATGCCGGTGCCAAGAAAGTCTTGATCTCCGCTCCTGCGGGCAAGATGAAGACGATCGTCTACAGCGTCAACGACAACACCCTGACCAAGGACGACAAGATCATCAGTGCCGCGTCCTGCACCACCAACTGTCTGGCCCCGATGGCCAAGGCTCTGAATGATGCGTTCGGCATTGAGATCGGCACGATGACCACCATTCACGCCTACACCAGCACCCAGATGCTGCTTGACGGACCGGACCGCAAGGGCAACCTTCGCAATGGCCGCGCCGCTGTCGAGAACATCATCCCGCACTCCACCGGTGCCGCGAAAGCGATCGGTCTGGTGCTTCCCGAGCTGGATGGAAAGCTTCAGGGCCATGCCCAGAGAGTTCCTGTGAAAGATGGTTCCGTCACTGAGCTGGTTTGCGAGCTGAAGGCCAAGAACGTCACCGTTGACATGATCAACGACGTGATGAAGAAGGCCACGACGAACAACGACAGCTTCGGCTACAATGGCGACGAGATTGTTTCCTCCGATGTCATCGGCATCACCTACGGTTCCCTGTTTGACCCGACCCAGACGGAAGTCTCCACCGTCGGCGACAAGCAGCTGGTCAAGGTGGTTTCCTGGTATGACAACGAGAACGGCTTCACCTGCCAGATGATCCGCACGCTGAAGAAGTTCGCGTCTCTCTGAGGTTTCCTCAGGTATGTATCATGCCGGTCCTCTTCGGAAGACCGGCATTTTTCATGTCTCCGCTTGAGATGCCTTTTCCGTTGGGGTACAATCCAAGGCATGGACATCAAAGAAGAAGTGGCGGAGCTTTCCGACAAGCTCAGGGCCTGGCAGAAAGCATACTACGTGGACGACCATCCCTTGGTCAGCGACCAGGAATACGACCGTCTGTTCGACCGTCTGTCCCAATTGGAAAAGGAACATCCCGAACTGCGCAGGGACGATTCCCCGACGGTGCGGGTTGGCAGCGACCTGACCAGTGATTTCCCCGAGGTGCGCCATACCATCCCGGTGCTCAGCCTGGACAAGGCTTATTCATCCGAGGCGATCCTTTCCTGGATCCAGAAGTGTGAGGAGAAGATGGACGAGGAGCTCTCGTTCGTCATTGAGGAGAAGATCGACGGCGTCTCGATGGTTCTGTACTACGAGGACGGAGTGCTGGTCCGTGGGGTGACACGGGGCAACGGGACGGTGGGCAACGACGTGACGCCGAACATCAAGACGATCCCGTCCATCCCGCTCAGGCTGCCCGAACCGGTCACCATGGCCGTCCGGGGGGAAGTGTACCTTCCCAAGGCGCCGTTCGCCAAGCTGAACGCCCAGATGGATCCCCCGTACGCCAATCCCCGCAACCTGGCCGCCGGCACGATCCGGCGCATCCATTCCAGCGAGACGGCCAAAGTCCCGTTGAACATCTTCGTCTACGAGGGCTTCTGGCAGGGGAACCGGCCGTTTGACGACCACATCCAGATCCTGGAGACGCTGAAGCAGTACGGGTTCCGGACCAATCCGACCATCGGATATTTCTGCAAGAGCAAGGAGGAGGCCGAGGCACGGCTGAAAAAATCCGGGCTTTCCGGACAAAGCGGCTCGTTCTCCGACATTCCCGCCTACATCGCAGAGCGCACCCGGAGCCGCAAGGCGCTGCCCTATGAGATCGACGGGCTGGTGGTGAAGATCAACGAAATCTCCGTCCGTGAAGTGTTCGGCTACACCGGCCACCATCCCCGCTGGGCCATCGCCTACAAGTTCGAGGCGCCGCAGGCCCAGACGGTGCTGAACGGGATCGACGTCCAGGTGGGGCGGACCGGGAGGATCACGCCGGTGGCCCGGGTCACGCCCACCGAGGTGGGTGGCTCGACGGTCAGCAACGTGACGCTGCACAACCAGGATTACGTCGACCAGCTGGAACTGGCCATCGGCGATACGGTGGAGATATCCAAACGGGGCGATGTGATTCCGGCGGTGGAACGGGTCATCGAGAAGAACGAACTGGGCAACCCCACCTGGAAGATGCCGCCTCTCTGTCCGTGCTGCCACACGCCGCTGGTTCGTCGCGGCGCGCATACGTTCTGTCCCAATCCGCTCTGTCCCGACCAGATCCGCGGGCGGGTGGAGTTCTTCATCGGCAAGGAACAGATGGACATCGAGACGTTCGGACCAGAGACGGCCGGCCTGTTGATCGACAAAGGGGTCTTGAAGGACATCCAGGACATCTACACCATCGACTACGCCCACGTGCTGGCGGACGAGCCGGGATTCGGGGAGAAGAAGATCACCAGCATCATCGAAGGGGTGCGGGAAAGCAAGAAGCAGCCGTTCCACCGGGTACTGGTCTCCTTGGGAATCCCGGAGATCGGCAAGAAGGTGGTGGACCTGTTGATCAAGAACGGGCTGTCCAGCATGGACGAGCTCCTCTCCGTGGCGAAGGCGCAGGATTATCCCCGTCTGACAAGCATCAGCCAGATCGGCGAGAAGACGGCGAAATGCCTGTTCGACGGTCTGCTGGATCCCTTGAACCAGCAACGGATCGAAGGACTGCGCAGCGCCGGGCTTGCCATGGAGGAGAAATCCGTCACGACGGATCTTCCCCAGACGTTCGCCGGCCAGGTGTGGTGCGTCACCGGATCGTTCGAACACTTCAATCCCCGTTCCAAAGCGATGGAAGAGGTGGAGAAGCGGGGAGGCCGGACGGTCTCCGCCGTCTCCGCCAAAACAACCCACCTGCTGGTCGGCAAAGGTGGCGGCTCCAAAGCGGAGACAGCCCGCGCGCTGGGGGTGAAACTGGTCAATGAGGAGCAGTTCCTCGCCCTGCTGGGGCAAGCGCAGTCCTCCGGGGAAGGGCAGGGGGATTTCGGCTTCTGACCGGGTGACATTCAGGGGCAAAACGGCTATAAATGAACTGAGGAAGGAAAGGAAAGCTATGCAAGCATTGGCGATGGAATTGAACAAGACGTTGGAAGGTACCGTTGCTTCGGATTTCTTGTCTGACGTAGGCAAACGCATCTATTTTCCCAAGGGCATTGTAGCGCAGAGCGCCGAGGCGAAAACCAAGGCCACCTTGTACAACGCGACGATCGGCATGGCTACCAAAGATGGGCAGCCGATGTATCTTTCTGACATCTACGACCAGTTCGTTCCCGGTTCGTTCAAGCCCGGCCAGCTGTTCAGCTATGCTCCGGGCGGCGGGGATCCGACGCTCAGGGACCTGTGGAAGGCGGAGATGCTCCGCAAGAACCCATCCCTTGCCGGCAAGCATATCTCCCGTCCGATCGTCACCTCCGGTCTGACCCACTCGCTGTCCATCATCAGCATGCTGTTCTCCCAGGAGGGGGACACGCTGGTGCTGCCCGACCTGGCATGGGACAACTATGAGTTGATCTACACCTCGCTGAACAACGTTGCCATCAAGACGTTCCCGATGTACGACGCCGCCGACGCGTTCAACGTCGCCGGGATGGTGGACGCCATCAAGAGCGTGAAGAGCAAGCAGGTCCGGATCCTGTTGAACTTCCCCAACAACCCGACGGGATACACCCCCACCACCAAAGAGATGGGGATGATCACCCAAGCCCTGGTCGATCTCGCCGAGGACGGCTACAAACTGCTGGTCATCAGTGACGACGCCTATTTCGGTCTGTTCTATGAAGCGGATACGGCCAAGGAAAGCCTGTTCGCCTCGCTGTGCGACGCCCATCCCAACATTCTGGCCGTCAAAGGGGACGCGGCGACCAAGGAAGCGATGGTCTGGGGCTTCCGCATCGCGTTCGTCACGTTCGGATGCAAAGGAATGACGGACGAGCAGTACGACGCGCTGGACAAGAAAATGCTGGGCATGATCCGTGCCTCGGTGTCCAACTGCGACCATCCGGGCCAGAGCCTGTTGGTCCACGCCATGCAGAGCGCCACCTACCAGAAAGACAAGGATGCCGTGTTCACCGAGATGAACGAACGGTACAAGGTGCTGAAGGAAACGCTTCATTCCTACGTGGACAAGTACGACCTGCTCAAGCCGTACCCGTTCAACAGCGGCTATTTCATGGCCTTCTCCTGCAAGGGAAGCGCCGAGGCGCTGCGCAAGCACCTGTTGGACGACTACCACATCGGATGCATCAACATCGCCGACAAGACGCTTCGTCTTGCCTACTGCTCCGTACCGAAGGAGCAGATACCCGGTTTGGTGCGCCTGGTGTTCCAAGCGGCCGGAGAGTTATGGAACTGAAATCCAAGCTCTATCTGATCGACGAGGATGGAGAGAAGTTCATGGGCATCGGAGTCCTGTGGCTTCTGGAAAAAATCGCCATGGAGAAGAGCTTGAGGAAAGCGGCGGCGGATCTGGGTATTTCCTATTCCAAGGCATACATGATGGTCCGCAATTTGGAACGATCCCTAGGGGTGGCGGTCATCAACCGCCAGAAAGGCGGCGCTGACCATCCGGGTGCGACGCTCACCCCGTTCGGTGAGAAATTCACCGAACTGTATGGAACCTTCCAGAGGGAAGCCAAGGAAAGGCTTGAAGGGCCATACGCGACCTTCAAGGCATCGCTCGCCACATTGATGGATGCAGCAGAACAGGAGTCTGACGATGGAAAAAAAGAAGATTGATTTCACCATTCCGAATCTGGGGGAGGCGAAGATTCCTTCCCCGATTGCGATGAGCGAAAGCCATGGGGATGGATACGCGGATTATGTCAGTGATGATGACAAGATCCTGTATTCCATTGAGGCGAAGGCACAGGGAGGGACGATCACCTGCAACGGGGACGACTACCTGGAAGGTAGCCGGTCCACGGGCGAAGATCTACTTCAATCCCGCCCATGTCCACGCGGCGATCTGCACCTGTGGTGGCATCTGTCCGGGATTGAACAACGTCATCCGCGCCGTGGTGCGGTGCTTCTGGTACCGCTACGGCGTACGGAGGATCAGCGGTGTCCAGTTCGGGTACCAGGGCCTGTTGGAGAACAGCCCCTGGCCGTTGATCACCCTGGATCCGGATGTCGTGGATGACATCCAGGAGAAAGGCGGCACGATTCTTGGCTCGGCCCGGGGTGGCGGCAAACAGGTCGACGAGATCGTCGATTCCCTGGAACGGCTGAACATCAACATCCTGGTGACGATCGGTGGTGACGGCACGCTTCGCGGGGCGAGCGACATCGCCGACGAGATCGAGCGCCGCGGCCTGAAGATCGCCGTCGTCGGCATTCCCAAGACGATCGACAACGATCTGTTGTACATCCAGAGTTCCTTTGGCGTGGATACCGCCGTGCAGATGGCCGTCCCGGTAGTCCGGTGCGCCCATGTTGAGGCGAAGAACAGCATCAATGGCATCGGTCTGGTCAAGGTGATGGGACGTGAGTCCGGCTTCATCGCCGCCCGCACTTCGCTGGCGCAGAGCGACGTGAACTTCTGCCTGATCCCGGAAAACCCGTTTGACCTGGATGGGCCGAACGGATTGTTGGCCCACCTGAAGACCCGTATCGTCGAACGTCATCACGCTGTCATTCTGGTCGCCGAAGGCGCAGGGCAGGAGTTGCTTCCTCCCGCCACGGAGCATGACGCGTCAGGGAACCTGAAGTTCCACGACATCGGCGTGTTCCTCAAGGAGCGGATCAAAGAGTACTTCGCCCAGGAAGGGATGGAGTGCAACGTCAAGTACATCGACCCGAGTTACATCATTCGCAGCGCAGCGGCGGACAGCTATGATTCCATCTACTGCGCGCGGCTCGGCGCCCACGCCGTCCACGCCGCCATGGCGGGGAAGACCAAGGTGTTGATCAGCGAATGCAACAACCGGTTCGTCCACATCCCCATCGCCGCCGCGGTTTCCCGCCGCAACCACGTCGATCTGGAAGGAGCCCTGTGGCGTGACGTGCTGGAGAACACCCGCCAGCCGGTATCGATGCGCAATACGCTGTAATGGTTCAAAAGGTCGGTATCGTTCAATTTTGAGAAAATACCGACCTTTTTTTCATAATTACCGACCATACAATAAAAAGTCAAAAAATTTTTTTTAAGAATATTGACACTTAACCGGTAAACTACTATATTGCGGACAGAAAAGACAACGAGAAGCCGCCGTAAGGCAGCACAACATCGGAATTTTTTCTAACCTCCTTTTGTACCAACCTTGGGTTTAACCTCCTTTTCCCGGGTTGGTTTTTTTATGTCCCGGAATGTGGGAAGTTTGTCTCTGACTCCGTTTTCCTTGCGTTTTCGCCGTACATCCCCTATGCTTGAGGAAAGGAGACCGAAATGCGAAAGACCATTCTTCTGTCCGTGATCCTCTGCGCATTCCTGGTGGTACCGGTGACAGCCCGTTCAAACGACCTGTTGAGTGTCTTTCTTCGTGGCGCGACATCCGCGACCCCTACGATCAGCAAGGATTGGAGGCCTGATGCGCTGAATCAGGCAAAAACCCTGGCTCCGACGCTGGATGACGCGGGAAGGGACCAGTACTTCAAGGAGCACAAGCTCAACCTGTTCGTCCCTTCGCTGCTGCAGGCGGTTTTGGGCTTCGGTGCCGGCTCCCGGATGATTGGAGACACAATGGGCAGAACCCTTTCGATGTCTTTTGACGGCATTTCACTTAGCATCTCCGGGTTGGGGATGCTCCTTTGGGGCGTTGATTTTCTCGTGACGGTAATCTTCCAGTCCATCGCTCATGGGAGCTCCTATTATGAACCCACCAAACTGGGGCAGGTAGGGCAGACCATGGGATGGATCGGACTGGGCTCCCTTGCCTTGGCGCGGGTGGTCGCCGTGACCCAGCTCTTTGTCTGGGGTGGTTCGTACAACGCCAAGCTGAAGAAGGCGCTCCGCGCCCCTACGCTGGTCGCCAGGCTTGAACCAGAGGAAAAAGGATTTTCCACCACCATTGCATGGAACATTCCGCTTGATTGATTCAGGATTGTTGCTTGTCCTTGCCGTCAATCGTCTTTTCGATGGCGTCGATGATCTTCTCGTAGCCGGTGCATCGGCAGAAGTTGCCGGAGATCTGCCTGCGGATCTCATCACGGGTGTACTTCTTGCCGCTTTCCACCATGGGGACGGCGGACATGATGAAGCCCGGGGTGCAGAACCCGCACTGGACGGCGCCTTCGTCGACGAACGCCTGCTGCAGGTCGGACAGGTGCCCTTCGGCATCGGAGAGGCCTTCCAATGTCCGGATCGATTTTCCGTTGGCCCAGATGGCCAGATAGATGCAGGAGTCGTACGTCTCGCCGTCGATCAACACGGTGCAGGCGCCGCACTCTCCGACCTCACAGCCTTTCTTGACGCTGGTCAGCCCCATCTCGTTGTGCAGAAAGTCCGCCAAAGACATCCGGACGTCGATGTATTCCTCCACCGGTTTCCCGTTGATGGTGCATGTGAGAACCTGCTTAGCCATTGAATTTGCCTCCTGCTCGTTCGATGGACGTCTTCAGCGCCCGTCGGGTCAGTTCCTCGATCAAATGGATCCGGAACTCCTTGGATGCCCGCCATGAGGTGCGGGGATTGACGTCGTTCAGCGCCGCTTTCGCCGCGTCGTCCAGCAATGCCTGGTCGAAGCCTCGTCCCTGCACCACCTTTTCCACGGTGAAGCCGCGGACCGGTACCGGGGCCGCGACGCCGTAGGCGATGCGCATCCGTTCAATGTGTTGTTTCTTGGCATCCAGCCGGACGTTTGCGGAACAGGCCATCGTGGCGATGTCCATCGCCCGACGCATGGCATACTTGATGTAATGCCCGTAGGTGTCCTGGTAGCTTTCCTTGGGAATCCGGATGGCGGTCAGCAGCTCATCCGGCCGGAGATCGACCTTTCCCGGTCCTTTGTTGAAGTCGGCGTACGGGACGATCCTCTTGCCCTCCACGCTGGACAATTCCAGGATGGCGTCAAACGCCTTCAATGTGGTGGCGGAGTCGGCGCTGGTCACGCCGTTGCAGATGTTGCCCCCGATCGTCCCGATGTTCCGGATTTGCGGTCCGCCGACCTGGTCGACCGCTTCCTGGAGCGTCGGGATGTTCTGCTGGATCAACGGGCTTTGGGAGACGTGGGAGAAACTGGTCAACGGAAGGATGACCAATGTCCCGTCTGGCTCCATCGAGATGCCTCTGAGTTCGTCCAGACCGAAGATGTTCAGGATGTCCCGTCCCGCTTCCTTTCCGGCGCGGATGTTGATCAACACATCGCTGCCTCCGGCGAGGATGACGGCATCGGGATGCTCCTTGCGCAACCTGAGTGCGTCGGCAAGATTCTTGGGTTGATACAATTCCTTGAAATCGAACATGCCTCAGTCCTCCTCTTTGATCAATCCGGCCTGCTTGAACGCGAAGTACAGTTTCTCCGGATTCAGCGGGATGGACGGAACGGCGACGCCGGTGGCGTCATACAACGCGTTGCGGACAGCCGGAGCCGGTGCGATGCACGGCGGCTCCCCCAACGCCTTGTTGCCGAACGGACCGGTGGGATCCTTCGTCTCGACGAACGCGCAGTGCAGATCCGGCGTATCCATCGCCGTCATCAACTTGTAATCCAGCATGTTGTCGTTGAGCATCCTGCCTGTCTTGGATCCAGAATGATGTGTTCGGTAAGTCCGTAGCCAAGCCCCATGCTCATGCCGCCGTGGACCTGTCCCTCGGCCGCTTTGGGATTGATGATGACGCCGGAGTCATGGACGTTGATGATGTTGTCCACCGTGATCTGGCACATCGGGATGTCCACCGTGATGTCTGCGAACGTCACCCCGAATGCGAAGGTGTTGTCCGTGCAGTGGTGTGTCTCCTCGGCGTGCAGATGGTTGCTGTTGGACCTGCTGTAGCAGGATTCCATGGCGACGTTCCCCACCGTGGTGAGCACCTGGCTGGTTCCTTTCCGGACGATGTTGCCATCGACGATGTCCATGTCCATCGGATCCTTGTGGAGCATCGTGCCGGCATAGGCCAGGATCTGCTCCTTCAGTTTCTCACCGGTCTTCTTCACCGCCATGCCGCCGACGTACGTCTGGCGGGACGCGTAGCGCCCGCTGTCGTACGGGGTGACGTCGGTATCCTGCTGGGAGACGATGTGCACCTTGTCGAACGGAAGTCCGACGGACATCCGCAGCCATCTGGGTGAAGACGGTGTCGGCGCCTTGTCCGATCTCCGTCGCTCCCCATCTGCAGCTGGATGCTGCCGTCCTGGTTGAGCACCATCCGGCAGGAAGAAGTCTCCAGCGAGATGGGGTAGACCTCCTACCTTGTAGCAGAAGATCGCCATACCCACGCCGTGGCGGATCGGCCCCTCCTGATGGGCGTATGCCTTGCGTTTCTCGTCCCAATGGATGAATTCCTTTCCTTTCTGCACGCATTCGGCGAGCGCCGTGGTGTGGCAGGTGATGGAGGTGCCGGGATCGACATAGCCCAGCTGCATCCAGTTCTTCCGTCGCACCTCGATGGGATCCATATCCAGCACATGGGCGATCTCATCAATGTGGGACTCCATGGCGAAGTCGATCTGCGGAATTCCGTACGCCCGCATGGCGCCTGCTGTCGGGCAGTTGGTGTAGACGGTATAGGCGACGCTCTTCACCGCTCCGGTGGGGTACATCATGCGGAACTCGTTGACGGCGTTCGCCACCAGCGCGTGGGCATGGGATGCGTAGGCTCCGTTGTTGGAGTACGCCTCGATGTTCCGTGCGGCGAACGTACCATCCTTCCGGACGTAGGTGGTGATGTGGAACAGCATCTCATGGCGGGTGCGGCTTCCGAAGAAGGTCTCTTCCCGGGTGTAGAACACCTTGACGCATCTGCCTCCGACCTGGGTGGTCAGATAGGCGGCAAGCGGTTCGACCAACGCGTCCTGTCGGTTGCCGAAGCCGCCACCGATGTACGGTTTGATGACCCGAATCTCTCCGGCTCCGATGCCCAGCGCCTGGGCGATGATCCGCCGCATGATGTGGGGAAGCTGGGTGGCCGAGACCACGACGATCTTTCCATCCTGCATGTAGGCGTAGGAACTGACCGGCTCCAGATGGCAGTGCTTGACCACCGGCGTCTGGTAATCGCCTTCCACTTTGATCAAGCCCGGTTCCTTGATGGCTTCGTCAAAGCTTCCCACCTCATAGTTGGTCTTGACGATGACATTGGTCGGACGGATGTCCGGGTGGAGCGGGGTCGCCTCCGGCTTCATTGCGTCCTGGACGGTGAAGAAGGCGGGATACTCCTCATAGGTGACCTTGATCTTTTCCAGCGCGTGCTGGGCGGAAAGGTCATCCTCGGCGATCACCACTGCGATCTCATCGCCGTAGAACCGTACCCGGGTGTTGAGCAGTTTCCGGTCTGCGATGTCCTGGTGGGATGGTTCGGTTGACCAAGGGTGTCCCGCTGTGGGGAACTGGATGTCAGGCACATCAAAGCAGGTGATGATCTTGACGACCCCCGGAACGCGCTTCGCCTCCTCGAGATCAAACGCGACCACCTTTCCATTGGCGATCGTGCTGTGCAGCACTTTTGCCGTCAATGCGTGCTTCGGCACCATGTCGGCGCAGTACAGCGCCTCTCCGGATACCTTCGCCGCGGCATCGACCCTGTTTATGCCTTTTCCAACGGTCATTGCTACGCTCCTCCAACAGCCCATTCTTCATCATACACGATATCGTCGGTTTGTGTACCCGTGAAAAGGAAAAAATGGGCTTGGACCTATGAAAAACGACCGTCGGATGACGGTCGTCAATATGAGTAAAACACTCAGGTTACAGGAGATCGGAGACCGCCTTGAGCACCGGATCCCCTTTGCACCCGGACAGGACGTTCTTGGCAAGCACCTTGCCCAGTTGCACGCCTTCCTGGTCGAACGAGTTGAGGTTCCAGACGAAGCCCTGGAACATCACTTTGTTCTCGAAGTGGGAAAGCAGCGCTCCCAGCGCCTTTGGGGTGAGCTGCTTCCCGGACAGCAGCGAAGAACACCGGTTTCCCTCGAACTGCTTGTTGGGGTTCTCGTCATCCTTGCCTCGGGCAAACGCGACGATCTGGGCGGCCAGGTTGGCATTGAGTTTCTGCTGGCTGGTCGATCCCTGGATGGTGATGTCCTTCCCCCGTTGGTTCTCATGGAAGCCGATGAACTGCAGTGGGATGATGTCCGTTCCTTGATGGAGCAACTGGTAGAACGAGTGTTGCCCGTTGGTTCCCGGTTCCCCGAAGATCACCGGTCCGGTGGGGTAGCCCACCTTCTCTCCGTTCGGTTGACGTGCTTTCCGTTGCTTTCCATATCCAACTGTTGCAGAATGGGCCGGGGAAGCGGATCAACGCCTGGGAATAGGGGAGGATCGCCGTGATGGGGTGGTACAAGACGTTGCGCAGGTACACGCCGATCATGGCATCCATCAACGCGGCGTTCTTGCGGATGTCTTTTTCCCGGGCGAGCGTATCCGCCTGATGGGCTCCGTCCAGAAGTTCCTGGAATACGTCGTATCCGAAGGCAAGGGAGAGCATCACGCCACCGACGGCGCTGGTGGAACTGTACCGGCCTCCGATGTAGTCGTCGATGAAGAAGGCGTCCAGCATGCCTTCGTCCTTGGCAAGCGGGCTGGTGTTGCTCGTCACGGCGACCATGTGCTTGCCGGGGATGATGCCCGGGATGCCGCTTTCCTTGATGGCGTCCAGCACCAGATCACGGTTGGTCAGCGTCTCCAGCGTCGTCCCGCTCTTGGAGACCAGGACGAACAGCGTCCGTTCCAGATCCAGCGAAGCGATCACCTGGGCGGCGTCGTCAGGATCCACGTTGCTGATGAACTTCGCTTCCAGCTGCTTGATGCCTTTGCCTGCGGCGTATCCCTGAAGGGCGAGATACAGCGCGCGGGGGCCGAGATCCGAACCACCGATGCCGATCTGGCAGACGGTGGTGAAGGTCTTGCCCGTCGAGCCTTTGATGGCTCCGCTGCGCACCTTCTCGCTGAATGAGCGGATGTGTTCCAATTGGGTACGGTAAAATTCGCCGAGGTTTTCACCGTCGGCGATGACGTCCCCGAGGATCTGGCCGCGGGTCAGGTGGTGGAGGACCAGACGCTTCTCACCGGGGTTCATCATTTCCCCTGAGAGGACGGCGTCGTATTTCTCCAGCAGTTGCTGTTCGTCTGCCAGTTTCTGCAGTTCATCGATGATGGCGTCATTGACCGGCATGGTCGCGTAGTGGTAGGTCAGGCCGCCACCGGCGTCCATGGCGTACGCTTTGAGGCGGTCTACGGTCAGTTCCTGTTTTACCGAGACATGGGGAATCGCGCAGAGTCTTTTGAACGCCTCCGCTGAATCCAGATTTTTGTATTGCATGTGAAAACTCCTATTCGTTGATCTCAGGGATCCTGGTCTTGAAACTCTCCAGAAGGTCTTCCTTGGTCATTCCTTCCCGAAGAATGACGAAGATGGTGTCATCGCCGGCGAGCGTTCCGAGGATTTCAGGGAGCGCAAGGATGTCCAGCGCGATGCCGACGCTGTTGGCGTGGCCCGGTCGTGTCTTGATGACGCCGCAGTTGCCGCTGAACTCGATGGAAAGGATGCCGCGTCGGACGTCCTGGATGTAACTCTTTTCGCTTTCGCTGACCAGGTCGTTTTCGGGGAGCGCGTAGTAATATCCGGACCATCCGTCGGAAATCTTGCCGACCTTCAGCATCTTCAAGTCTCTGCTGAGAGTCGCTTGGGTCACGTTGTACCCTTCGTGCTTGAGCATGTCCAGGAGGGTGTCCTGGTTGTC
Organism: Sphaerochaeta sp.; assembly: GCA_022482495.1. Taxonomy (NCBI): domain Bacteria; kingdom Pseudomonadati; phylum Spirochaetota; class Spirochaetia; order Spirochaetales; family Sphaerochaetaceae; genus Sphaerochaeta; species Sphaerochaeta sp. The sequence continues at coordinate 299,043 of JAKVPA010000002.1, forward strand.
AATACGATTGTTTTTGATCAGTTCCTTCACCACCGCAAGGCGGTTGTTGCGTTCTCTCATGAAACTTCTCCTTGATGTGCATATCAGAGCATTGTCCGCGTATAAATATACAATAATCCCCGCAGGATTGCAAACAAATTGGCCTGCTCATCAGGGTTTTCCCGAAAGGAAAGGATCATGCGGACAAATGAAAAGGGGACGCAACGCGTCCCCTCTCGTTACTGAATCATGTATCAATTAATTAGCCGTGCATCGGTCCACGGGAAGTGCGAGGCTTTGCAATAGCTTCGTTGACCCGCAGATTGCGACCACCAAACACTTTTCCGTCAAGCTGTGCGATGGCGTCAGCAGCTTTGTCGTCCTCTTCGATCTCAACAAAACCGAACCCCTTTGGGCGATGGGTCTCGTGATCCATGATAATCGTGGCGCTGTTAACAGTGCCATACTGTGCGAACAGGTCCCGAAGTTCTTCTTCGGTGGTGTTGTAACTCATGTTACCAACATAAATTTTCTTTGCCATAAAAAGCATCCTTTGCTGGACTCAACCCAGCGTTAAAAACTTTTGCTTCATATTGGCGCAGTCTCGAACTTTTAACCTGTCTGCGGGAAAGAGATTCAGTAACGCATCATCGAACAAATAGGATAACAGACTAGCTGCAACTCAAATAACGAAAGCACTACGAAAAATAGCATGAGTTGGTCGGACTGTCAATCTGTACACCCATTCCGGTATGTAACTTTGAAAAGGGGGTGAAATTGAAAACTTAAAAATCCGAATCTGCACCGAGGTGATAAACGTCATCTGATAGATTGATTGAAAACGACCATTGGCAGCTGATATACTTTGCTACGTACGAAGGAATGATTTGTTACGAGATGTGGTAGTCCAAGAACAAGTCATTCCCGAGTACCATTGGACTACCACCCATGAAAAGAGACATCAAGACCAAGTCAAGAAGAAGGACCCTGGACAGAGGACAAGAATCCGACACCTCTCCAATCTTTCATAGACCGCTGTACGGAGAGGGATTACGCGCACAGGCACCCGACTTTTGAGGAGATGGACGAATCCGAGTTCATCAATTCGTACGAGCTGAAGACCTGCAGGATGTGCGGGTCCGACAAGATCGTCAAAGACGGGAAATCGAGCGGCGGTATCGCCAGGTTCAAATGCAACGCATGCGGGAGACGCTTCACCGCCATCACGAACACCATATTCGACAGCCACAAGATACCGATTTCCGAATGGATCGGGTTCCTGCTGGACATATTCGGGTACGGCAGTTTCGGCCTAACTTCAAAGGTGAACAGGAATTCCAACAATACGACGATGTATTGGATGGACAAGACATTCCTGTTGCTTGAGGGGATCCAGGACGAGGTTGTCCTCAAGGACCGCATATGGATTGACGAGACGTTCTGCAAGGTCAGGTCAGACGATATCGAGCACCATGATGACGGCACAGAGTATAGGGGGCTTTCCAGGAACCAGCTTTGCATAGGCGTCGCCCGTGACAGCCACGGACAGTCGATGTTTGTCTTCGAGGGGACAGGCAAGACGTCAGGAAAGAAAACCCTGGACGTCTTTTCAAGTCATATCGCCCCAGGTTCCACATTGGTGCACGACAAGGAAAAGTCCCACCGGAAACTGGTGGAGAAACTGAATTTGAAGAGTGAGGTATATGACTCGAGGGAAATCAAGAAGCTGCCTGACGACGACAATCCACTTGACCCGATAAACGACCTTTGCAGGCTTCTCCAACTGTTCCTGCGCGCGCATTCCGGTTTCATGAGGTTTGAACTGCAGGGCTATCTCAATATGTTCTCGGTGATCATGAACAAGCCGGAAAACAAATACGAAAAGGTTGAAAAGTTGCTGTCCAGAGCAATGGACTTCCCTGTTTTGCTCCGTTATCGGAGATAAACTGCATTCCAAGCCTCCAAATGCACTTCTCCATCACCTCGGTGCAGATTCGGATCTAAACTTAAATACAACAGGATCTTTGAAAGGGGTTGTGGCTGTTTCCGCAACGTGAGAAGGGCTTTCGACTTGGTATAGCATGGGTTTTTGAGGTATCCATTTCCCGCTTCGTTTTGAACGTGCCCCTGATCAGTGTTCGAGGACATTTGGAAAAGGTGAAACGTCAAAAGCGGCAGGGGACCTTCCATGAACAAAAAGGTTCTTCTTTAAAAAACGCCCTTGACCCATGATGGTTGCTTTTGAGGCATATCCATTGGTTTTTCATCTTCTCAATTAAGCATCTTCAAAAGCACTCGACAAAAGACACTATCTATGGTTTCATAAAACCCGAGAGACACGATATGTCACTCTTTTCTCCGCGTTAGCGGAGGTGTTCCCAAGTTAGCTTGAAAGCCTATGATTTTTTATAAAAAACTCTTGGTTGTGAATGGCACACGATATATATGATTTGTACAAAGCGGAACTTACCATAGATTTCGCTTTTTCCATGACACGTGAGCTTGGCGGCCAGTATAACCGCGCCGTAGTGGCTGACGCATTTCGGAAACGAGTAATGGCAAGTCATCTGTTGGAGAAAATCGGGCCGGACGTCGCGTCTTTGTTTGAGAAAGAGTCACACAGTGGTAGTGGTCATCGCAGAACATCTCCCTCCGGCAGTGCGGGGAAGGATCAAATGTTGGTTCATTGAACCGAAACCGAATACGTTCGTATCAGGAATCAATGACGCGCTGGCGGAAAATGTGATCAATTATCTCTTGGACGCTTCCCCATCAGGCTCTGGCATCATGATCTTCCAAAGCATTCCCCAACCTCCTTGGTACCGGATCAGGGGAAGGGGAGTGACACATCGTACAATCATTGAAGTATCAGGTTTGCAGTTGATTGAGGAACCACAGGAGTTTGCTGAAGCTGGTGAAACGGAGCAAGCTCCCTTTTGATCGTTTCTCTTTTATCCTCTAGTCCTTTCTTTTCCTCTGGGATACACTGTCTTGGCTGAGGAGTGTCCTGATGTTGTATTTCGCCTCTGATTACCAGGAAGGGTGTTGTCCGGAGATTCTGGACGCGCTTGAGAAGACCAATCTTGACCATCATGTCGGCTATGGCAAGGATACGGTGTGTGAGGACGCCAAAGAGCGGATCAAAGTGGTGTGCGGTTCCCCGGATGCCGTCGTCCACTTTCTGACGGGAGGGACGCAGGCGAACAGCACGGTCATCGCCGCGCTCCTTCGGCAGTACCAGGGAGTGTTCGCCGCAGAAAGCGGACACATCGCCGGCCATGAGGCGGGAGCGGTGGAGTATACCGGACACAAGGTGCTCTGCCTGCCTCCGGAAAATGGAAAAGTGACCGCATCCTCCGTCGCTTCATACATGGAAGCGTTCCTGGCCAATGACACCCACGACCACATGGTGGAGCCGGGCATGGTGTACATCTCCCACCCGACGGAGAGCGGAACACTGTACACCAAACGGGAACTCTCTGATCTTCACGCTGTCTGTTCGCAGTATCACCTTCCGCTGTATCTGGACGGAGCCCGTCTGGGATACGGTCTGGTCGCCCCGGGAACGGACGTGTCGTTGTCCGACATCGCATCGTTGACGGACGTCTTCACCATCGGCGGGACGAAAGTCGGAGCCCTGTTCGGGGAAGCGGTGGTGTTCACCAGAGCGGAACTCGCCGACCATTTCTTTACCATCACCAAGGAACATGGGGCGCTCCTTGCCAAAGGCTGGCTGTTGGGACTGCAGTTCGGAACACTGTTCTCCGATGACTTGTACTTCCGCATCTCCCGGCACGCCGTGGAGCTTGCCCTCCAGCTGAAGTCCGGTCTTTCGGCAAAAGGTTACACGTTCCATCCCGAGACCGTCACGAACCAACAGTTTCCCGTGGTGAAAAATACGGTGCTGGAGCCGTTGTCCAAGAAGGTCGTCTACAGCCTGTGGGAGCCATTGGATAAAGACCGATCGGTCATCCGCCTTGCCACCAGCTGGGCTACAACCGAGGAGGATGTGGCGGCGCTTCTTGCCTGTCTGTAAGCCGATGCGGTACCTGTACACCTTCCTTCTGTTCTTCTCCACACTGTTGGTCGCCTTCCTGGCAGGGAAGGTCGGCGCCTCCGAGATGGTCCAGCGGAAGATCGTCCACATGGGCGTGGGCAACTGGTGGTTTTTGGAGATGAGGCTCTTTCCCACCATGGGGGACGCATTGGTGCTTCCCGCATTGTTCATTCTGCTCAATGGGTTGTACATCGTTTTCCGCCAAGGGGAGAGTGAACGGCGGAAGAACTTCGGGTTGGTCTATTATCCCGTTGCGTTGGTGGTGCTGGTCATTCTGCAGTACCGTGCCGGGTTGGCCTCTCTTGCCTGCCTGACCGGCGTGCTGTGCATGGCCTACGGGGACAGTTTCGCCGCCATGATCGGCACGACGTGGGGAAAGAAGAACCTGCCGTGGTACATGTCCCAGAAAACGTGGCTTGGTTTCGGCGTGATGTTCCTTGCTTCCTTGATCGTCTCCTTGCTGACGTTACGATCATTTCCTGTCGCGTTGCTTGTCGCCTTGGTCGCCGCCGTGCTGGAAGCGGCGACTCCGTATGGACTGGACAACCTGTCCGTCCCGATTATCGTGGCGTTGGTCGCCGGGGTGCTGTGATGGATCGTTTCGCCAACCTTGTGCCGGACTGCCTGTCCTTTGCCTCCCACCTGAACAAATGGTTCTTCCCAATTCCGTACGCTTCGTGGATTCTGCTTGCCGTGATGCTCCTGTTGGGGTTCTTTGCGTGGAAAGGCAGGCAACTGAAGGTCGATGGCGCGGTGGCGGCGGTGGTCGTCGGCTTCGGAATCACCTGGATCCTTGGCTATGGCGCGCTGTTCGTCATGGTGTTGTTCTTTCTGGGCGCAGGGGTGATGGGCAAGGTTTCCCGGATGTACCGGCAGGAGAGGAGCGAGTTGATCCAAAAGAAAGGAGGGATGCGTGACAGCCGGCAGGTGCTGGCCAACGGCGGCCTGGCGCTGGTCTGTGCCATCCTGTACATTTTCTTCTCTTCTCCCGTCGTGCTGGTGATGTTCGGCGCTGTGATCGCCGAGGCGGCAAGCGATACGGCAAGCGGGGAGATCGGGGTGATGTCACGCCAGAAGCCGGTCAGCCTGCTCACCGGCCGTCCGATGCCCAAAGGGTTGTCCGGTGCCGTGACGACTACCGGCCTCCTTGCCGGCTTGCTCTCCTCCGCGGTGATCGCCCTGTGCTGGCTATCCAACTTCTTCATCCCCAACGGGCACGCGTTCCTCCTGGCGGCCATCGTCACCGTCAGTGGGTTTTTCGGATCGGTGTTCGACAGTTTCCTGGGCTGTACCTGCCAGGCATGCTACTACGATGAGCAGCATGACCGCTTGACGGAACATGAGGGTGCCGGAGGAGTGAAATTCCAGCTGGAACATGGCTGGCCGTGGATGGACAACGACATGGTGAATTTCCTGTCCAACCTGTCGGCCTGCATTTTTTCCGGACTCCTGGCGTTGCTTCTGGGGTGAGGGCTCATCCCTTCAGTCCGCTTGTCGCGATTCCTTGTATGAAGAACCGTTGGAACGAGACGTACAGGATGAAGACGGGAACCAACGAACAAAGTGATGCTGCCATGATCAAATTGTACTCTGCGGAATACTGGGAGATGAACATCCGGATGCCAAGCTGAATGGTTTTGTTTCGCGTGGAGTTGAAGTAAATCATAGGCCCCATGAAGTCATTCCAGACGGATACGAACGAGAAGATGGTCAGCGTGGCCATCGCCGGCTTGGAGAGGGGAAGCATGATGCGGGCATAAATGCCATATTCCGTCAAGCCATCGATCCTGGCCGCTTCCAGAAGTTCATTGGGAACGCTTTGGAAGAATTGTCGGAGAAGAAACACCCCGAATGCAGTGAAGCTTTGCAGGAGAATGATGGACAGGTGGGTGTCGATGAGATGGACCTTCTGCATCATGATGTACTGGGGAAGCATGTACACCTGCCAGGGAATGGCAATGGTGATGATGTAGCAGACAAACAACGTATCACGCCCTTTGAAACGGCATTTTGAAAATCCATAGGCGGCGAATGATGATGTCACCAGCTGGATGAGGGTGATGATCACGGTAAGTTTGATGCTGTTGTAGGTGAACAGGCCAAGCGGAATCTTCGTCCATATTTTGACATAGTTCTCAGGATGGAAGGTTTTGGGAATCCATTGGATGGGAACGGAAAAAACGTCAATATCGCTTTTAAAGGAAGCGGAAAGCATCCAGACGAACGGCAGAAGGGTAAGGATCGCAATGATGACCAACCCCACATACCGGGCGATGGAAGAGAGTCTGTTTTCTTTGGTGATCTGCATGATGGTACCTTCTCCTTACATCACATCGTCGAATTTTTTCTGGACGGTAAACTGGATGATCGTGATGGTCCCGATGATCAAAAAGAGGATCATGGAAGCCGCCGAGGAATACCCATAGTTCCAGGAAACAAACGCCCTGTCATAGATGTAGTTGGCAAGGACTTTCGTCGCGATTCCCGGACCTCCGTCGGTGAGCACCCAGATCAGGTCGAACACTTTGAAACTGTTGATGGTAAGCATCATGAAGACAAAGAAATGGGCCGGCGCCAGCAGGGGGAAGGTAACATTCCTGAATTTCTGCCACCCATTCGCGCCGTCAATGACAGCCGCTTCGTACAGGGTGGATGGAATGTCCTGTAACGCAGCCAGATAGATGATCATGAAATATCCCATGTTCTTCCAGATGGATACGATGATGACCCCGGGAAGCGCCCATTTGGTCGAGGCGAACCAACCGGGAGGATTGGAGACGCCCAGCGCTTGGAGCATGGTATTCACCGGGCCTCCGTCTTTCAGGAACATGGCGTTCCACACCGCTCCGACGGCAACCACGGAAGCCACATAGGGGAAAAAGACGGCGGAACGGAAAAAGTTCACTCCGCGGATTTTCCGGTTGAGCAAAATGGCGAGCATTAAGGAAAGGGACATGGTGCAGACGACGGAAAAAATAGTAAAAATGATGGTGTGTTGCAGAGAAGCCTTGAAGACCCGATCTTTGAAGATATTTGAAAAATTT